>NZ_JBFAKY010000025.1:0-97050 GCF_040656015.1 Promicromonospora sp. NPDC050249
GTGTCCAGGTCCCCCTGGCCTCGCCGGGGAGACCTGGACACACGCTCTGCTTCGCGGACATCCAGAGAGGCCGGAGGGACCGCCGGAACCGCGTCGAGCAGCGTGCGCGTGTACTCGTGCTCCGGCGCGAGCAGCACCTGCTCCACGGGCCCGTGCTCCACGATCCGGCCGTCCCTCATCACGGCTACATCGGAGGCGAGGTCGGCGACCACTCCCATGTTGTGCGTGACCAGCAGCAGCGCGGTGCCCCGCTCGGCGACCAGCTCACGCAGCAGGTCCAGGATCTCGGCCTGCACGGTGACGTCGAGCGCCGTCGTCGGCTCGTCCGCCACGATCAGGCGCGGCTCGCAGGCCAGCGCTATCGCGATGACCACCCGCTGCCGCTGCCCGCCGGACAGCTCGTGCGGGTACTGCCGCGCACGCCGCTCCGGCTCGGGGATACCGACCGACCGCAGCAGGCCGACCGCCCGTTCGCGAGCGACGGCCCGCGGGACCCGCTCGTGGTTCAGCACGGCCTCGGCCACCTGGTCACCGAGCGTCATGGTCGGGTTGAGCGCCGTCATCGGCTCCTGGAAGACCATGGACGCCACGCGGCCGCGAAGGTCCACCAGCTCGCCCTCGGGCATGGCGACGACGTCGCGCGGCCCACCGCCGTCGAACAGCTCCACCGAACCCGTGACCCGCGCGGTCGAGGGCAGCAGCCCCAGCACGGCGAGCGACGTGACGCTCTTGCCGGAGCCCGACTCCCCCACGAGCGCGACGACCCGGCCGCGCCGCACCTCCAGATCGATACCGCGGACGGCGGGCACGTCGCCGGACCCGGTGGCAAAGGTGACGTTCAGGTCCCGGATGCGCAGGACGACGTCGTCCCCGTGCTGGGCCTGGACGGGCAGCGCGCTCATGCGGTCCTCCCCTTCACGTCGACGACGTCCCGCAGCCCGTCGCCCACGAAGTTCAGGGCGCACACGACGATCACTATCGCGAGGCCCGGCGGCAGGATGAGCCACCAGGCGCCCTGGTAGATGTAGTTGATGCCATCGTTGAGCATCGCGCCCCAGTCGGTGGTGGGCGGCTGGATGCCCATACCGAGGAAGCTGATGTAGGCGACGAGCAGGATGGCGTCGGCGACCTGGAACGTCGCGTTCACGACCACCGTGCCGACGGTGTTCGGGATGACGTGCGAGATGACGGTGCGGCCGTGCGATGCACCCATGGCGCGCGCCGCGACCACGTAGTCGCGGGTCCGGACGGACAGCGCCTCCGCCCGGATCAGCCGGGCCGGGACCAGCCACGACACCATCCCCAGCACGACGATCATCATGCCGACCGTCGGCCGCACGATCGTGGAGAGCACCAGCAGCAGGAAGATCGCGGGGATGGCGATCCCGGCGTCGACCACGCGCATCATGACGGCGTCCACGGCTCCTCCGACGTAGCCCGCGATCGCGCCCCACAGGGTGCCGACCACCGTGGCGAGCACGCCCGCAGCCACGCCGACCAGCAGCGATACCCGACCGGCGACCATGAGCCGGCCCAGGTTGTCGTAGCCGAGCGCGTCCGTGCCGAGCGGATGCCCGTCGACCCCGGGCGGGAGGTTCGCGGCGCCGAGGTCGGTCGCCACCTGCTCGGTCGGGTAGACCAGCGGCCCGAGGACGGCGAACAGCACCAGCACCGCGAGCGCCACCGCGCCGACCACGGCCAGCCGGTTCCTCGTGAAACGTCGCAGCGCGGTCATCGTGCGGCCCCCCGGGTGCGCGGGTCCAGGAGCGCCTGGACGACGTCGGCCAGCAGGGAGCCCACGACCGTGGCGACCGAGATGACGAGCACACAGCCGAGCAGGACCGGGAAGTCGCTGCTCTGCGCGGCGCTCCAGAACAGCAGGCCCATGCCGGGGTAGTTGAAGAGCTGCTCGACGACGAGAGCGCCCCCGAACATGACGGGCAGGTAGTAGCCGAGCATCGCGACGACGGGCGTCAGCGAGTTGCGCAGCACGTGCCGGAGCACGACGTCCCGGTAGGCGGTGCCCTTGGCGCGGGCGGTGCGCACGTAGTCCTCGCCGAGGTTGTCCAGGGTCGAGGACCGCATGTAACGGCTGAACGTGGCGACGATCGGCACGGCTCCGGTGAGTACGGGCAGCACGAGCCCGGCGGGCTGGGACAGGACCTCCAGGACCCCGTTGCCCTGCGGTGCCGCCGCCGGGAACAGCCCGGCGGTCTGGCTGAGCAGCAGGATCAGGAGCATCCCGAGGAAGAACGTGGGGGTCGAGTAGGCGACGATCGCCAGGGTCGAGAGCCAGTAGTCGACGGCGCGGTTGCGCCGCACGGCCTGGTAGACGCCGACGGGCACCGCGACGAGCACCGCGAGGACGAGCGACAGCCCGGTCAGGAGCAGCGTCTTGGGCAGGCGCAGGGCGATGGCGTCGGCGACCGACTGGTTCAGCAGGTACGACTCGCCGAGGTCTCCGGTCAGGGAGCGCCCGAGGAACGACAGGTACTGCACGACGACGGGCTGGTCCAGGCCGTTCGCGGCCTCGAACGCCGCTATCTGCTCCGCGCTGGCCTGCTGGCCGAGGACACCTCTGGCCGGGCCGCCGGGCAGCGCGTGCAGCAGGGCGAACACGATCACGCTGACGACGAGGACGACGACGAGCGCCTGGAGCACCCGCCGGATCAGGAACCGGCCGAAGCCGCCGCGCTGTGCCCTGACGGGCAGTGGCGCGGCGACCCCGGGTTCGACGGTCCCGCTCTGTGCTGGGATGGCGGTGGTCATGTCAGTCGGCCCAGCTCCAGCGCTGCGGGTGGAAGCTGGCCAGCGGGTCCTGGGTGGTGCCCTCCAGGCCGTTCTTGATCACCGACACCTGGTATACCGGGTTCGGCAGCCACATGACCGGGAGGTTCTCGGCGCCGTACCTCGAGTACTCCTGCATCACCGACGGGTCGGTGCTCTCGGTGGAGTCGTGCATGAGGGTGTCGAACTCCTCGTCGGAGTACGAGCCGAAGTTCGACGCCGCCCCGGTGCCGAACACGCGCTCGCCGCTCGGGTAGCCGCCGAAGTACCAGCTGCCCGCCGTACCGAAGAACGGCAGCTGCCAGTCGCAGTCCGGCTGGTCCGCGGTGCAGGGCGCGATGGACGAGAGCACGGTGTTCAGCGGAGCCGACTCGATCGTGACGGCGATGCCCGCCGTGTCGAAGGTGGACTTGATCTCGGCGAACATGTTGTCGGTCTCGGCCGAGCCGCTCTGCGTCAGGATGGTGATCGCGAGCTTCTGGCCGTCCTTGACGCCCTCACCGCACTCGTCGTCCCCGTCGCCCGGGGCGGTGCACTCGAGCACGCCGTCGGAGCCCGCGGTCCAGCCGTGGTCGGCCAGCAGCGCGGCCGCGGCCTCCGGGTCGAACGGGTACGGGTTCGCCTTCTGCTCGTCGGAGAGGAAGTCGCTCTCGGGGTTCTGCGGCACGGGACCGTAGCCCGGCAGCGCCGCGCCCTTCCAGATGACGTCGGAGATCTGCTCCTGGTCCACGAGGTGCTGCAGCGCCTGGCGCACGTAGAGCTGGCGGTAGACCGGGCCCAGCTCGGGGTGGTTGAAGTTGTACGGCAGGTACGTGATGGACCAGCCCGCCCACGGCTCGATCGTGTAGTCCAGCCGCTCGTACTGCTCCGGCGCGTCCAGGCCGGTCGTCGGGATGTACCCGTAGTCCACCGCACCGGACCGGACGGCGTTCACCTCGGCGTCCGTCGACGTGTACGGCAGGAGGTTGACGGTGGTGATCGAGGCGGCGTCGTCGCCGTCGTACTTGTCGTTCTTGGTGAGCTCGACCTGGCCGGCGTCGGTGAACCCGGTCAGCGAGTAGGGCCCGTTGATGGTCTGCCACAGCGGGTTGGTCTCGTAGGTGGACAGGTCCTCGCTCTGCGTGACGAGGTAGTCGAAGATCTCCTTCGCGCCCTCCTCCGTCTCGGCGAGCGCCGGGTCGGGTTCGGCGTCGTCGGAGGTCTTGGCCCAGGCGTGCGCGGGCAGCGGCACGATGAGGGTGAGCTGGGACGCCTGCAGCCACTCCGGGTTGTAGACCTTGTCGAAGGTCAGCTCGACCGTCTTGTCGTCGGGGGTCGCGACCTCGGTCACGTTGTCGGGCATGCGACCCTCGGAGTAGCTGGCCCAGACGTCGGTGTTGGCCTTCACGAGGTCGAACCAGAACTTCACGTCCGCTGAGGTGACGGGCTCGCCGTCGCTCCAGGTGCGGTCGTCCAGCGTGATGGTCGCGGTGCGGCCGTCGTCGGAGAAGGTGATATCGGAGGCGAGGTCGGCCTTCGCGACGCGCCCCACCTCGCCCTCGGAACCGTCGTAGGCGACGAGCGGCTCCCAGAGGGTGCGCATGATCGCGGAGTTGTGGGTGGCGAGCTTGCCGGCGATGCCGAGCGGCACTATCCAGTTCGGGGTCGCGTTGGCGGGCAGCGCGTAGTTGACGTCGGTGCGGCCGGCCGCCCCGTCCGCCCCGTCCGCACCGGAGGACGTCGAGCATCCGGCGAGCAGGGCGACGGCTGCGGCAGCCCCGACGGCCAGCCGTACGGCACGTACGGCATGCGTGGTGCGCATCTGAGTCTCCTTGGTGTGCAGCGCCGTCGATGCAAGAGCCTCTGGTCCTGAAGACTTGATTCGGCGGCCGAATAATCAAGCACCGTAGACGCACTAAGTTCTGCTGATCTACGCGCCATCCGTAACAAGACTGTTAATTCGCCCGCGCAAAAAGCCCATGGGCGCAGGCGGCGGCAGGCGATGGTGCAGACTCGTGTCGCTAGCTTGTTCCAGATCCGGCCGAAGTACGGGAAAGCCCCAGGCGCGCCGGACCGCAGAGACGGAGGATGCCCGTGGCCCAGATCGTGCGCCCCCGGGTCGGCGTACCCCGGCTCGAGCGGGAGATTCTCGTGCTCGTGTCGAGCGGCCGGGCCCGGTCCCGCAAGGAGATCGCCGACTCGCTCGGCATCGCACCGTCCACCGTGTCGCAGCGGGTGCAGGCGATGCTCGCCTCGGGTGCCCTGGAGGAGACGGGCGAGGGCGCCTCCAGCGGCGGACGGCGCCCCCGGTCCCTGCGGGTGCCGGGCAGCACCGGCTACCTCGGCGTCGTCGACGTCGGCGGCACCCACGCGCGACTCGGGATCCTGCGGCACGGCGGCGAGCTGGCCACGACGACGGAGGTGGCGATCGCCGTCGCCGACGGCCCGGAACCGGTGCTGACGCAGGTCACTGCGGCTCTGCGTGAGCTGACGGGCACCCTGCCCGACGGCGGCCGGCTGCTCGGCGTCGGTATCTCCCTGCCCGGCCCGGTCGACGTCGCCCGCCGCGCCCTCGACTCGCCGTCGCGCATGCCTGGATGGTCGGGGTTCGACGTCGGGACCTGGCTCGAGGACGCCCTGGACGTCCCGGTGGTGGTCGAGAACGACGCCAACGCGATGGCGGTCGGTGAGCACTTCGGGCACGCCCGCCGGACCCGGCACTCCGTGTCGGTCAAGGCGGGCAGCGCCATCGGCTCCGGCATCCTCGTCGACGACCGGCTGTACCGCGGCGCGGGCGGCGGAGCCGGCGACATCACGCACACCCGCGTCCCCGCCGGCGGCGACACCCCGTGCACGTGCGGCAACCGCGGCTGCCTGGAGACGGTGGCCTCGGGCGCTCACCTGGTGCGGCTCCTGAGGGAGCAGGGGTACGACGTCGCGGCGACCGCCGACGTCCTGCGCCTCGTGCGGGACGCCGACCCCGTGGCGACCACGCTCGCCCGGACCGCCGGCCGGCACCTGGGCGAGGTGCTGTGCACGGTGGTCAACTTCTTCAATCCCGGCGCCGTGTACCTGGGCGGCGCGCTGTCCACGCTCGAGCCGTTCGTCTCGGCGATCCGCAGCCAGATCTACGAGGGCGCCCACCCGCTGACGACCCGCGACCTGGTGATCGCGCCGTCCGCCCTGGGCGCCGACGCCAACCTCGTGGGCGTGGGCCGCCTCCTGGAGGACACGCTCGTACCGCACGCCCTCGCCACCACCGCACCGGAAGGATCACGATGACCAGCACCCGCCCGCGGGTTGCGATCGCCGGCATGTCGATCGAGTCCAGCACGTTCTCCCCGCACCGCTCCGGCTGGGAGGCGTTCACGCTCCGCCGCGGCGACGAGCTGGTGGCGCACTACCCGTTCCTCGCCGACGGCGCTCCCCTGCGCGACGCCGCCGGCTGGACCGGCGTGCTGCACGCCCGCTCGCTGCCCGGCGGGGCCGTGCCCGCCGACGTCTACGAGTCCGTGCGCGACGAGATCGTCGCGACGCTGCGCGCCCAGCAGGCCGAGCACGGCCCGTACGACGGTGTGCTGCTCGACATCCACGGCGCCATGACGGTCGTCGGGCGGGACGACGCCGAGGCCGACCTCGCGGCGGCCGTCCGCGCCGCCGTCGGCCCCGGGACGCTGATCAGCACCACCACGGACCTGCACGGCAACGTGCCGCGCGAGCTGGCCGAGGTCAGCGACCTGATCACGTGCTACCGCATGGCCCCGCACGAGGACGTGTGGGAGACGCGGGAGCGCGCCGCCGGGAACCTGCTCTCGCGGCTACGGTCCGGCGGCGCCCCGAAGAAGGCGTGGCTGCAGGTCCCGGTGCTGCTCCCGGGCGAGAAGACCAGCACGCGGATCGAGCCTGCCGCTTCGATCTACGCGGACGTCGCGCGGGTCGCCGAGCTGCCCGGCGTGGTCGACGCCGCGCTCTGGGTCGGGTACGCGTGGGCCGACGAGCCGAGCTGCCGGGCCGTCGTCGTCGTCACGGGTGACGACGAGGAGCTGATCGTGCGCGAGGCCGAGCGGCTGGGCCGCCGGTACTGGGACGCGCGCGACGAGTTCGCGTTCGTGGCTCCTGCCGCGCCGTACGAGGAGTGCGTGGCGACCGCCCTGGCGAGCGAGCAGCGGCCGTACTTCCTGTCCGACTCGGGCGACAACCCGACCGCCGGCGGCGCGGGCGACGTCACGTGGACGCTGGCACGGCTCCTTGCCGAGCCGGCGTTCGCCGCGACGTCCGAGGCCAGCAGCCGCACCGCGATCTACGCCTCGCTGCCCGACGCCGCCGCGGCCCGCGAGGTCGCGAAGGCCTGGGCGGAGCACGGCGCGGGCGCCGAGGTCGACGTCGAGGCGGGTGCCCGCGTGGACGACGGTCCGCACGGGCCGGTCCGGCTGCGCGGGGTCGTGGAGCACGTCAGCGAAGGTGACCCGGACGCCGGGATCGTGACCGTCGTCCGCGTGGGCGGGCTGCGCGTGATCCTCACGGAGCGCCGCAAGCCGTACCACCTGGAGTCGGACTTCACGTCGATCGGGCTGGACCCGCGCGGGACCGACGTCGTCGTCGTCAAGATCGGCTACCTGGAGCCGGACCTGTACGACATGGCGGCCGACTGGATGCTGATGCTCACCCCGGGCGGCGTCGACCAGGACCTGCTCCGCCTGGGCCACCACCGCCTGACCGACCCGACCCACCCGTTCCACGAGTTCGAGAGCGAACCGAACCTCACCCCGACCCTCCTCTAACCCGTTGAGTGCTGGCTATTCGTTGTCCAAGAGGCCCTCGGACAACAGATAGCCAGCACTCGACGGAGGAGGACAGTCAGGCCTCCGCGACCAGGGAGAACAGGTCCTTCGGGTCTTCCGGCTCCGCGATGAGGTCGAGGTGCTGGAGCAGCTCCGGCGCGTTCGCCGTCACGTCCTCCAGCACGAACTTCAGCGCGGTCCAGTCCTCCACGGCGAACCCGACGGAGTCCCAGACCACCAGCTCCTCGGCGCTCTGCCGCCCCGCAGCCGCACCCGTGATGACCTGCCACAGCTCCGTGACCGGGAAGTCCGGCGCCTGGTGCTGGATCTCGCCCTCGATGCGGGTCTGCTCCGGCAGCTCCACGAACACGCTCGCACGGGCGATGATCGCCGGGTCCAGCTCGGTCTTGCCCGGGCAGTCGCCGCCGATCGCGTTGATGAACACCCCGCCGGTGACCTCGGCGTCGTGCAGCACCGTCGCGTTCTGCTTGTCTGCGGTGCACGTCGTGATGACGTCGGCGCCGCGGACGGCGTCAGCGGCGTCGACCGCCATGACGACGTCGAAGCCGAGCGCCTTGGCGTGCCGGGCAAGCTTCTCCATGGCGAGCGGGTCGACGTCGAAGATCCGCAGCGTCTCGATGCCCAGCTCGGCACGCATGCCGAGCGCCTGGAACTCGGCCTGCGAGCCGCAGCCGATCAGGGCCAGGGTGCGGGACTCTGCGGGCGCAAGGTACCGGGCGGCGAGGGCCGACGTCGCGGCCGTGCGCAGCGCGGTGAGCAGCGTCATCTCGGCGAGGAACGTCGGGTAGCCGTTGCGGACGTCGGCGAGCACGCCGATCGCCGTCACCGTCTGGAACCCGTTCGTCGGGTTGAGCGGGTGCCCGTTGACCAGCTTGAAGCCGTAGGTCTCCGCGTCGGAGGTCGGCATCAGCTCGATGACGCCCTCCTTGGAGTGCGAGGCGATGCGCGGCCGCTTGTCGAGCTCGGGCCAGCGCGCGAAGTCGCGCTCCAGCGCGTCGGTCAGGGCGGCGATGGCCGCCTCGGGGCCGCGGCGGGCCACCCAGCGGGCGGTCGCGGCGACGTCGAGGTACGGGACTGTGGTCATCGCTGGGTCTCCTCGGAGGTGACGGTGATGGCTACGGCGTCGTCCGCCGCCGGGCGCAGCTCGAGCGTGCAGCACTTGACCGAGCCGCCGCCCTTGAAGATCTCGGACAGGTCGACGCCGACCGGGACGAAGCCCCGCTCCTTGAGGGCGTCGGCGTAGTCGCGGGCGCGGTCGCTGAGGAACACGTGCAGCCCGTCGGACACGACGTTCAGGCCCAGCACGGCGGCGTCGTCGGCACCGACCAGGATCGCGTCGGGGAACAGGCGGCGCAGCGTCTCCTGCGCGGCGGGGCTGAACGCCTCGGGGTAGTAGGCCACCACGGTCTCGCCGGAGACGGCGCCGTCGTCGAGCACCGAGAGCGCGGTGTCGAGGTGGTAGTAGCGCGGGTCGACCAGCTCGAGCGGGACGAGCTCGATGCCCTGCTCGGCCAGCTCCAGGCGCTCGGCCACCTCGGCGTGGCCGGCGGGCGTGGTGCGGAAGCCGGTGCCTGCGAGCAGCAGCTTGCCGATCAGCAGCAGGTCGCCCTCGCCCTCCATGGTCTCGACGGCCTCGCCGAGCCGGCGGTAGGGCGCGGCGGCGTCGGTGTCGAACCAGCGGTCGTAGGCCGGGCCCTCGGCCGCACGCTCGGGGAACGTGAAGCGGGCGGCGAGCGCCCGTCCGCCGACGACGATCCCGCCGTTGGCCGCGTAGACCATGTCGGGCAGGCCGGGCTCGGGCTCGATCACGTCGACCCGGTGGCCGCGGGCCTCGTAGGCGGCGCGCAGCGCCTCCCACTGCGCGAGCGCCTTGGTGGTGTCGACGGGCGACGACGGGTCCATCCAGGGGTTGATGGCGTAGACGACGTCGAAGTACGTGGGCGGGCACATGAGGTAGTGCCGGGGTGTGGCGGTCCGCTGCGCGGTGGTCTGCGGCATCGCGGTGGTCTGCGTCATGCCGTGAGGCTACGTGCGCACCGATTCACAACAGCCATGCTTCCGTTGTGCATTCAGCCACGGTTTCTTGCGCAATCGCGCGCCGTACTGAACGATTCGTTCATGGATGCCGTGAACCGGGCAATTGTCGGCGAGCTGCTGCGCGACGGGCGGGCCACCTACCAGGAGGTCGGCAGCGTCGTCGGGCTCTCCGCGCCCGCCGTGAAGCGCCGGGTGGACCTCATGATCGCCCGTGGGGAGATCGCGGGGTTCACCGTGCGCGTCGACCCGCAGGCGATGGGCTGGACCCTGGAGGGGTACGTCGAGATCTTCTGCTCCGGCATCGTCTCGCCCGCGGTGCTCGAGCGCGACTTCGCGCCCATCCCGGAGGTGGTCCGGGTCTCCACCGTGACCGGCGACGCCGACGCGATGGTGCACGTCATGGCGTCGAGCATGGAGCAGATCGAGCACGTGGTGGAGCGCATCCGGACGGTCACGCACGTGGTCAAGACACGGACGGCGCTCGTGATGTCGCGGGTGGTCGACCGTCCGGGCGCCTGATGTGACCGGTCTGGGCCCGGCACACCTTAGGGTGTCCTAACAGGACTTCCCTGTGAGGACCGGAGGGCGCCCCCGATGATCAGAACCACGGTCTCCGACGACGTCGCCGGCTGGCTCGACGTGCTCGGACCTCTCGCGTTCTACCTGGTCGTCTGGGGCCTCGTCTTCGTCGGCACCGCGTTCTTCGTCGGCGTCTTCATCCCGTTCCTCACCGGGGACGGCCTGCTGTTCGGCGCGGGCATCGTCGCGGGCAGCACCGACCGCATCGACATCTGGGTGCTCGCGATCGGCGTCGGCGTCGCCGCGGTGGCGGGCGACCAGGTCGCGTTCCTCCTGGGCCGCAGGTACGGGCGGCCGTACCTGAGCTCCCGGAAGGGACGCTGGGTGCAGTCGATGGTGGTGCGCACCGAGCGGTTCTACGAGCTGTTCGGCTGGTGGTCGGTGGTCATCGGCCGCTACATGCCGTGGGCGCGGGTGTTCGTCCCGGTGATCGCGGGGATCGGCGGCATGCCGTACCTGCGCTTCCTCACCGCGAACGTGTTCGGGGCGCTCAGCTGGGCGGTCCTCATCACGGTGCTCGGGTACTTCGCGGCGTCGGACCCGTCGGTACGGCCCATCGCGTACGTGGTCGCGGGCGTGGTCATCGCGGCGTCGGTGGTGGCGGGCATCCGCGCCTGGCGCCAGGACCGGGCGGGCCGCGCGGCTACTCCCGCATAGCGCCGGGGGATCAAGCGGGCGCGCCGGGGGATCAACTACGCCGCGTGGCGAGCGGCGAGGCTGGGAACATGCCTTCCCAGAGCGTCTCGTCGAGCACCTCCCCCGGGACTGCGGACAGCCGACCGGCCGTCGCCGTCAGCCCCCCGCGCCGCACCTGGACACCCGTCGCGGCGCTCTCCTTCGGCATCGCCATGGTGCTCATGGGCGAGTTCCTCCCGGCGAGCGTGCTGCCTGCCCTCGCGGCCGACGTCGGGGTGAGCGAGGGCCGGGCCGGCCTCGCGGTGGCCGCTACCGCGATCGCCGGCGCGTTCACCGCGCCGAGCATCGCCGTGCTGCTCCCGCGGACCGACCGCCGCACGGTGCTTGTCGCCCTGCTCGGGATCGCGGCGCTCTCGAACGTCGCGGTGGCGCTCGCGCCGAGCTTCGCCGTGCTCCTGGTCGGTCGGCTGCTGCTCGGTGTCGCGCTCGCGGGCTACTGGTCGTTCGCCTTCGGCGCCGGCACCCACGCCGTGCCGGGCAAGGATCGCCTGGTCTCGTCCGCGCTGGCGTTCGGCACCAGCATCGCGACGGTGGTCGGTATCCCGCTCGCCTCCGTCGTGGGGGACGCCGTCGGCTGGCGAGCCACGTTCGGCGGCACCGCGGTGCTCACCGCGCTCGGCGCCGTCGCGCTCGCCGTGGCTCTGCCCTCGGTCCCGCCCCACCCGGGGGCCGGCCTGCGCATGCTGCGCGCGGCCCTGCGCAACGGGCGGCTCATGGCGGGTATCGCCTGCGTGGTGCTGGTCGCGCTCGGCAACTTCGCCGCGTACCCCTACATCCGCATAGCCATCGAGGACGTGGACCCTGCCGCTACCACGTGGCTGCTGCTCACGTGGGGCATCGGCGGGCTGGTGGGCACCCTGCTGGCGGGCGTCCTCGCCCGGTGGCTGCGGCCGCTGGCCGCCGTCGCGCCGGTCGTGCTCTCCGCCTCGCTCGTGCTGGCGGCGTTCGCCACCTCGGTGCCAGTGCTTGCGGTCGCCATGGTGCTGTGGGGCCTCTCCATCAGCATGATGCCGGTGATCACGCAGCTCTGGGTCACCAGGGTCGAGCCGGAGCGGGCGGAGTCCGCGATGTCGCTGCAGGTCACCGCCTTCCAGGTAGCGATAACGGTCGGCGCCGCCCGGGGCGGCGCGCTACTGGACGGGCACGGCGTCCAGTCGTTGCTGCTGGTCGGCGCGGGAGCGGCTGTCGCGGCCGGGATCGGCTGGGCGGTCCTGCGGGTGCCCCGCACCTGAGACCGCCTGCGTGGCCGACGCCGCCGTCCGGCCCGCTCGGGCGGCCGGTGCCGGCGGGACCGACGGGACCCAGGGCCGCCGCCGCGAGACCGGCCAGGCCTCCGGCGGGTCGAGGGACGACGTCGGCCCGGTCGCCGTCGCCCCGGTCGCCGTCGGTCCGACGGGCGCCGGCGGCCCGGTCCGCCACGCGAGCGGCGAGACGCCGTGGTCCGCCGCGAACGCCCGGCTGAATGCCGCCACCGAGCCGTACCCCACCTCGAACGCGACCCGGGTCACCGGGAGGCGCTCGACGGCGAGCAGCGTGCGGGCCCGGTGCATCCGCACCTCCCGCAGCATCCGCATGGGGCTGTGACCCGTCGCGCGGCGGAACCGCCCGGTGAGGGCGGAGCGCGACAGGTGCACCAGACCCGCCATCTCGTCGAGCGTCCACTGCTCCTCCGGCCGGGCCGCCAGCTCTGCCACCACGTGGGCAACCACGGGGTCAGCGGCTGCGGCCCCTGCGCGGTCGCCACCGTCGGCACGGGCTGCGCCCTGCTCGCCCTGGTCGGCGCCCCCGCCGGAACCCGCTGCTCCGTCGGCGTCGTCCTGCGACAGCCGCGACATCGCCGCCCCGATGAGGCCCGCGTAGCTGGACGAGAACAGGTCCCGGCTGCACTTCACCTCGAGGGGGCAGGCGGTCACGAGCGCGACGACGCCGCGCTGCCGCTCGCTGAAACCCCGCACGATCAGCGGGCTCGGTGGCGCCGCGGACGGCACGGTGCACCACAGGTCGCCGCGCACGAGCTCCGTCTCCGCGTCGACGACGAGCCGGTGGGCCGTCCGGGCGTCGACGAGCACCGCGTCGCCCGGCAGCACCCGGCTGCGCGCGCCCGCTGTCTCGAGCGTCACGGCACCGGTGAGGACCAGGGCCCACAGGCCGTTGGACCCGGACGTGGTGGCACCGGCGGGCAACCACTCGCGCTTCAGCGTCGTCATCTGCCACTCCATATGAAGCGGAGCCACGGAAGCCGGTGGGCTATTCCCGCCCGGGCCGGTCCGAACGCGCGGACCGGCGGCACGCACTCGGCCGGGCGATCAACAGCGGGCGTCAGAGGATCAAGTGGCCTGAGGGCCTGGCGGCGACGCTGGAGGCATGCCCACCCAGAGCGCCACTGTGCCCGCACAGCCTTCGCCACCGAGCACCGCATCGAGCACCGAACCGAGCACCGACCTGAGCACCCCGCCCCGCACGACCTGGACACCGGTCGTCGCGCTCGCGTCCGGGATCGCGATCCTGGTCGCCAGCGAGTTCCTGCCCGCCAGCGTGCTGCCTGGCCTCGCGGCCGACATCGGCGTGAGCGAGGGCACGGCGGGCCTTGCCGTGGCCGCGACGGCGATCGCCGGGGCGTTCACGGCGCCGAGCATCGCGGTGCTGCTCCCCCGGGCCGACCGCCGCACGGTGATGCTCGGCCTGCTCGCCGCCGCCGCGGTGTCGAACCTCGCGGTCGCCGTCGCACCCAGCTTCGCCGTGCTGCTGATCGGCCGCCTTCTGCTCGGCATCGCGATCGCCGGGTACTGGTCGTTCGCCTTCGGCGTCGGCACCCACGCCGTCCCCGGCAAGGACCGCCTGGTGTCATCGGCAATCTCGTTCGGCGTCAGCATCGCGACGGTGCTCGGCGTCCCGCTCGGTTCGATAGTGGGCGACGCCGTCGGCTGGCGGATGGCGTTCGGAGGCGCGGCCGTCCTCTGCGCGATCAGCGCGGTCGCCCTCGCGATCGCCCTCCCCTCCGTCCCGGCCCACCCGACGGCGGGCCTGCGGATGCTGCGCGAGGCCCTGCGCAACAGGCGGCTGATGGCCGGTCTCGGGTGCGTGGTGCTGGTCGCGCTCGGCAACTTCGCGGCCTACCCGTACATCCGCCTCGCGATCGACCGCATCGATCCCGGCGCCACCACCTGGATGCTGCTGGCGTGGGGCGTCGGCGCCGTCACGGGCACGATCGTGGCCGGGATGCTCGCGCGCTGGCTGCGACCGCTGGCCGCTGCCGCACCGATCGCGCTCGGCGCCGCGCTGGTCCTCAGCGCGACCGCCTCGTCCGTGCCGGTGCTGACCGTCGCGGTGGTCCTGTGGGGCTTCGCGTTCAACATGGTCCCCGTGATGGTCCAGCTCTGGGGCGCACGGGTCGAGCCAGCACGGACCGAGTCGGCGATGTCGCTCATCGTCACCGCCTTCCAGGTGGCGATCACCGTGGGCTCCGCGCTGGGCGGGCTGCTACTGGACGGGTACGGCGTCCGGTCGCTGCTGCTGGTCGGCGCGGGAGCGGCGGTGGCGGCGGGGCTCGGCTGGGCGTTCCTGCGGATACCCCGCGGCTGACGCCCTTCTCGCGAACGGGGCGCCGGACGGCGCGCCGTTCGCGAGGGGGGCAGGGTGAGGCGCCACGGCGTCGGGGCCCGCCGCCGCGGGCGCGGTACGCCACGCGAGCGGCGAGACGCCGTGGTCCGCGGTGAACGCCCGGCTGAACGCGGCGACCGATCCGTACCCCACCTCGAACGCCACCCGCGTGACCGCCAGGCACTGCTTGGTGAGCAGGGTGCGGGCCCGGTTCATCCGCACCTCGCGCAGCATCCGCATGGGGCTGTGCCCGGTCGCACGGCGGAAGCGGTCGGTCAGCGCCGAGCGCGACAGGTGCACCAGGCCGGCCATCCGGTCGAGGGTCCACCGCTCGCCCGGGCTCGCCGCGAGGGCGGCGACCACCTCGGCGACCTCCGGGTCGTCGGCCGGGCCGCGTGCGCCGTCGGCCTGACCGCCGACCGCCTCGGCCGGCCGGGACATGGCGGAGATCGCCGCGCCGATGAGGCCGGCGTAGGCCGCCGCGAACCGGTCGGCCTTGCACTGCACACTGAGCGGGCAGGTGGTCACGAGGGCGACGACGCCGCGGTGCTCGTCGCCGAACCCCCGCAGGACCAGCGGGCTCGACCACGGCAGGGCGGGGGCCTCCCGCCGGAGGTCCCCGTGCACGAGGTCGGTGTCGACGTCGGCGGTGAGCCGGTATGCCGTCCGGGGATCGACGAGCACCGCGTCGCCGGGCAGGATCGTCCGGCGACCGCCCGCCGTCTCGAGCGTCGCGGCACCGGACAGGATCAGGGCCCACAGCGCGCCGGACCGCACCAGGGTCGCGTCAGCAGGTAGCTGCTCGCGCTTCAGCGTCGTCATGTCCCATTCCATACGAAGCGGAGCCACGAACGCGCGCCGCCTATTCCCGGACCGGCTTCAGCCTGGCCGTGGCCATCGCGACCGGGATCGCCACCGCGCCGATCAGCGCCCCCACCGCGACCGCGGCCGGCACGCCGAACCCGCTGATCGCGAGGCCGCCGACAGCGGCTCCCGTCGCGACGCCCACGTTCGCGGCCGACGCCGGGAGCGACTGCGCGAGCGGCGCACCCGGCCCCGCCAGGCCGACCACCCGGTGCTGCAGGGACGGCGCCATCCCCATGGTGCACAGGCCCAGCAGCGCCAGGATCAGCGCCACCATGACCGGCGACGAGCCGAGGAACCAGAGCGCGACCAGCGACAGCGTCAGGCCGGTCAGCCCGAGGACCAGCGCGCGTGCGGCGTTCCAGTCCGCCAGCCGGCCGCCCACGTAGGCGCCGGCGGCCGTCGCCGCGCCGTAGATCATCAGGTACACCCCGACCATGGCCCCGGAGACCCCGGTGACCTCCTCGAGGAACGGCACCACGTAGCTCCAGGCCGCGCACGAGGCGGCGAACACCAGGAAGCAGACGACGAGCAGCGCGAGCACCCGTGGCGCGAAGGCGCTCCTCAGCTGCCCGCCTCCGGCGTCGTCCGCGCTCGCGCCGGGCAGGGACGGGACCAGGAACCAGGAGGCGGCCAGGACGAGCGCGCCGAGCGCCGCCACGGCGACGAAGGCGCCGCGCCAGCCGGCGACCTGCCCGAGCGCCGTCCCGAGCGGGGCACCGAACGCCCCGGCCAGCGTGTTGCCGAGGAGGATCGCGGCCATTGCCCGGCCGGCCGCCTCGCGCGGGACGACGGCGGTCGCCACCGTGAACGCCGTCGCGAGGAAGAGGCCGTGCAGGGCCCCGGTGATGCCGCGGGAGACCAGGAAGGTCAGGTAGTCGGCGGTGACGACGGCGAGCAGGTTCCCGAGCACGAAGATCGCGATGGAGCCGCGGACCACCGTCCGGCGGTCGAGCCGCATGGTCGCCATGGTCAGGAGCGGACCGCCCGCGGCCAGGCCGACGGCGTAGGCGGTGACCAGGCCCCCGGCGGCGGGCACCGATACGCCGAGGTCGCCCGAGATGACCACCAGCAGGCCGATCACGAGCGTCTCGGCGGTACCGAGCACGAAGTTCGCCGCGAAGAGCGTCGAGAGCGTGCGGCGGGCCGACGGCGGCGCGGCGGGAACCGCTCGTGTCCGTACGTCCATGCGTTCCTCCGGGTGAGCAGTGGCCGCGCCGATCGCAACCAAGTGATTGCGACACTATGGCAACCATCTGGTTGCGTCAAGACGTGAGCGGGCATAGGCTCCGGGGCATGTCCTTTCCCGACCGCATAGAGCGGACCATCGAGCTCGGCCACCCGCCCGCGACCGTCTGGGCCGCCGTGACCACCGCGGAGGGCCTGGCGTCCTGGTTCGGCCACCACGCCGACATCGACCTGCGCCCGGGCGGCGCCGCCCGGATCGCGTGGGACGACGGCGCCAAGCACGACCTCCGGATCGAACGCGTGGAGGAGCCGTCGGCCTTCGCCTTCACCTGGCAGATCCACGACATGCCTGACGACGACCCGCGCCGCACCTACGTCGAGTTCACGCTGGAGCCGGCCGGCGACCCCGCCGGCACGAGCACCCGGCTCACCGTGACGGAGACGGGCTTCGCCCAGTTCCCCGCCGACGACCACGCGGTGGCATATCCGGACCACGTCACCGGGTGGGAGCGGGAGCTGGGCGAGCTCGCCGCATATCTCGCTGTCGCGTGAACGATGATCTCGTGAGCGACCGCCCCGTGAACGAGCCGGAGAAGACAGCCGAGCAGGTCTTCGCGGCACTCGCCGACCCGACCCGGCGCGCCATCCTCGGCGAGCTCGCGGCCCGCGGTCCCGCGACGGCGACGGACCTGTCCGGCCGGCTGCCCATCACCCGGCAGGCGATCGCGAAGCATCTGGCCCTGCTGACGGACGCCGGCCTGGTGATCCCGGAGCCCGGCGAGCGCCGTCGTGTGCGCTACCGGCTGCACTCGACCCCGATGCAGGTGGCCCAGCAGTTTCTCGCGGCGCTCGCGCGGGACTGGGACTCCCCGCTCGCCGCGCTCAAGGCACATCTGGACGGCGGGGCACATCTGGACGGCGGGCAGCCGCCGTCGCGCTGACCTGGGCCTTGCCCTGACATACTGCGGGTGGCATGCCCGCAGGTCATGTCACAGCCAAGGAGTCAACATGCTGATCGCCGGTCTCGTGCTCGCGGGTGTCGCAGCCCTGGTCCACGTCTACATCTTCTATCTGGAGGCCTTCGCCTGGACCGACCGGAAGACCTTGGCGACGTTCGGGATGACCGCAGACCAGGCAGAGGCGACGCGGCCGATGGCTCTGAACCAGGGTTTCTACAACCTGTTCCTCGCGATCGTCACCGGCGTCGGCATCGTCTTCACGGCCACCGGGTCGACGGCTGTGGGTGCGGCCCTCGTGCTCGCCGGAACCGGCTCGATGGTCGCGGCGGCGCTCGTCCTGGTGATCTCGGACCCGACCAAGCGCGACGCGGCGCTCAAGCAGGGCCTCGTCCCGCTGCTGGCGATCATCGCCCTGGTGGTCGGCCTGCTCCTCTGACTCCCCAGACCTCCTGGCCGTGGGCGCTCAGGTGGGGACGTCCATGCGTTGCGTTCCGATGACCGCGAGGAGACGTAAGGCCTCTTCCGACGGCGAACCCGGGTCCGCCGTGTAGACCACCACCTGCTGGTCCTGGTCGGTGAGGTCGAGGGCGTCGCAGTTGACGGTGACCGGCCCGACCAGCGGGTGCCGGAAGGACTTGCGCAGGGTGCGCGCGACCCGCACGTCGCCGGAGGACCACAGCTCCGCGAACTCCGGGCTGCCCGCGACGAGCTCCTCGACGAGCGCGGTCACCTCGGAGTCTTCGGGGTACCGGGCCGCCGTGTTGCGGAGCCGAGCGACGGACGAGCGGGCGAACTCGCCGGCGTCGGAGACGCCGTAGAGCCGCTCCCCCGGCACCTGTGAGCCGAGGAACGCCCGGCGGGCGAGGTTGCGCTCACGACGCGGCAGCGCCGACCAGTCCTCCATGAGCGCCGCCGCGAGCCCGTTCCAGGCGATGACCTCGAGGGTCGCCGAGGTGACGAAGGCAGCGGCCTGCGGCAGCCGGTCCAGCATGAGCTGGACGCTCGGCCGGACCTCGCGCGGCGGTCCTGGCGGTGGGCCCGGAGGCACGCCGGCGAGCTCGTGCAGGTAGCCACGCTCGGCGTCGGACAGGCGCAGCGCCCGCGTGAGGCCGCCCAGGACCTCGCGCGAGGGATGCGGGCCACGGGCCTGCTCCAGCCGCGTGTAGTACTCGGTGGAGATGTAGGCGAGCTGCGCCACCTCCTCGCGGCGCAGGCCCGGGGTGCGGCGTCGCCGCCCTGCGGGCAGGCCGACGTCGGCGGGTGTGATCCGTTCCCGTCTGCCGCGCAGGAACGTCGCGAGCTCTGCTCGGTCCATACCCCGAGTATGGGCAGACGGCGGGGCCATAGCCAGGTACCCGCGCTGCCTGGATAGACCCCGGCGCCCGGCGCAGGCTCGTCGGTATGAGCACACCACCTACCGAAGCGACCACCACGACGACCGGAGCCGGCCTGCTCGCCGGCAAGGTCGCCTTCATCACCGGCGCGGGCCGCGGCATCGGCGCGGCCTCGGCCCGCCTGTTCGCCCGGGAGGGCGCCACGGTGTTCCTCGCTGCCCGCACCGAGGAACAGCTCAAGACCGTCACCGACGAGGTCAGGGCGGCGGGCGGCACCGCGCACTACGCGGTAGCCGACCTGTCCGACGCCGACAGCGTGCGCGCCGCCGTCGACCGGGTGGTGGAGCTGCACGGCCGCCTGGACGTCGCGTTCAACAACGGCGCCACGTTCACCCCGCCACAGCCGCTGGACGAGGTCTCCGAGGCCGACTTCGACCGCCTCTACGCCGTGAACCTGCGCGGGCCGTGGCTGGCCATGGTCGCCGAGATCAACGCCATCCGGGCCACGGCGGGTACCGGTGCCATCGTCAACAACACCAGCATCGGCAGCCTGCGGGCCAACCCCGTGCTGCCCGCCTACGGCGCGATGAAGAGGGGCGTGAACAGCCTCACCGAGTCGGCCGCCGTCACCTACGGGCCCGAGGGCATCCGGGTCAACGCGGTCTCCCCCGGCGGCACGTACACCGAGATGATCCGGGCCTGGGAGGAGCACACCCCGGGGTTGATGGAGCAGCTGACGCCCGGGATCCCGCTGCGCCGCGGCGCCCAGCCCGAGGAGATCGCCGAGGCAGCGGCCTGGCTGCTCAGCGACCGCGCCTCCTTCGTGACGGGCGCGATCCTGAAGGTGGACGGCGGCGCGGGAGCCTGACGCCGGCTGAGGCACGTGGTCGGCGATCCGTCAGGTGATCGGCAGTCCGAGGTGCCGATCACCTGACGGATCGCCGATCACGCCGCGGCTCCTCTGCGGAGGCGGCGCAGCATGCGCGGGTCCTGGAAACCGACCGTACGGGCCGCCGACTCCACGGTCGCGCCGTGGCCGATCAGGTGCTCTGCCCGTTCGAGCCGCAGCAGCTGCTGGTACCGCAGCGGCGTCATCCCGGCGGCCCGGGTGAACAGCCTCGTCAGCGTGCGCGCCGCGACGCCGGCGTGCGCGGCCAGGTCGGCGAGCGGCAGGGTCCGCGCGAAGTGGGTGTCTATGTGGTCCTGCACGCGGTGGACCGTGTCGTCGACGTGCGACCGGTGCCGCAGCATCGCGCTGGCCTGCGGCTCCGTCCCGTTCCGGCGGGTGTAGACCACCATCTCGCGGGCCACCCGGGCGGCGAGCGCGGGGCCGTGCCGCATGGCCAGCAGGTGCAGCGAGAGGTCGATGCCGCTCGCGATGCCGGCGGAGGTGACCACGCCGCCGTCCGTGGTGAACAGGACGTCCCGGACCACGTGCGCCCGGGGGTAGCGGGCGGCGAGATCGTCCTGGACGGCATGGTGCGTGGTGCAGCGCCGGCCGTCCAGCAGGCCGGCCTGGCCGAGGGCGTCCGCCCCCGCGCACACGCTCGCGACGGTGCCGCCCGCGCCGTGGTGGGCGGCGAGCCGCTCGCGCAGCGAGACGCTCAGCCGGGGCCAGGCGACCTTGACGCCTCCGACGCGCCAACCGGGTACGACGACGAGGTCGTCGGGGCCCAGCTCCGGCCAGTCGGTACCCGCGACGAGCGGGAGGCCCTGCGCCGAGGCGACCACACCGGCGTCGGGCCCGCCACCTGCGGAACCATCCGGTTCGACGCCGGAGACGTACCGCAGGTCGTAGGGCCGGCCGAAGTCGCCCGCCGCGAAGAAGGCCTGCGCGGGGCCCGCCAGGTCGAGCAGGTGGACCCCGGGCAGCAGCACGAAGACGACAGTGGTCACGTGGCCGATGCTGTCACGCCCACCTCGGACTTTGCCTCGGACTCTGCCTCGGACTCGAGCTCCGCGACGGTGGCGATGCGCGCGAACCGGTCACGGAGCACGGCCTCGGTGCGCTCCAGGATGTCGGCGGCGCTGAACCGGCCGAGCGGATCGGTGCTGGTGGCGTCGCTCACGAACGTCACGGCGTAGCCGAGGTCGGAGCCGACCCGCGTGGTGGTCTCCACGCACTGCTCGGCCCGGATGCCGCACACGCGCAGCTCCCCCACGCCGTGCGCGGTGAGGATCTGCTGGAGGTTGGTGGTCGTGAACGCGTTGTGCGAGGTCTTGTGGAGCACCGGCTCGTCGGGCAGTGGCTCGCTCAGCTCGGCGAACAGCCGGACGTTGCCGGACGCCGGGTCGAACGGGTTGCCCGTCCCCGGCTCGGTGTGCAGCACCCAGACGACGAGGTCACCGGCGGCGCGGGCGAGGTCGACGAGCCGGTTGACGGGCTCCGCGACCGTCGGGTTGAGAGTGTCGGCCCACTGCGGGCGCACACGGAAGGACTCCTGGACGTCTACGACGATCAGCGCTCGGTTCATGCCTCCAGTCTGGTCACGCGGGCGCTCGGGCGGGAGGCCGGATCGGGTCGCGGGGCGGACGGATCTGGTCATCGTGTGGGCCGCTCCGACCCGGCGAGGACGCCGCCCTGGCGGCCGGCCGAGCGGCCGGCCGAGCGAGGTGTCGCGGGTGGAGTGTGTTGCCGTGCGTAGACGTTGTCTACGCACGGCAACACACTCCGCGGCCGGGCTGTCTGCCGACCGCGCCAGGTGCGGACCGGAGCCCGTCAGACCTCGAAGGCAGCCACGTTTCGCCGCGCCCAGTCGGCGAAGGACCGCGCGGGCCGGCCCAGCACCGTCTCGACGTCCGGGCTCACCACCTGCTCCTCCGGGAGCGGCTCGCCCAGGATCGCCAGGGTGCCGTCGACGACATGCTCCGGGATGTACGCGAGCATCCCGGCGCGGGCCTCCGCACGCGTGAGCTCGACAAACGTCAGGGGGACGCCGAGCGCCTCGGCGAGCGCCCGGGTCCGCTCGCGCGGCGAGACCGCAGCCGGGCCGGTGAGCGCGTAGGTGCGGCCCGTGTGGCCGTCGTCGACCAGGGCGGCCGCCGCGACCTCCGCGATGTCGGACGGGTCGACGGCGGGCAGTGCGACGTCGCCGAACGGCGCGTGCACCGTGCGTTCCGCGCGGACCGACGGCGCCCAGGCGAACGCGTTGCTGGCGAAGTCGCCGGGCCGCAGCACCGTCCAGTCGAGGCCCGACCCTCGCACGAGCTTCTCGAGCTGGGCGAGGGGTCCGTGCGAGACCGAGCCGGACCGCGTGGCTGCGCCCAGCGACGAGAGCAGGACGAGGCGGCGCACGCCCGCGTCGGCCGCCGTGGTGATGATCCGCTCGGTGTCCAGGTGCTCGCCCGAGCCCGGCACCAGGAGGAACATCGCCTCCGCGCCGGCGACGACGGCGCGCAGGCTGTCCGGGTCGGCAAGGTCCGCGCGCTCTCCGCGGACCCGGGGGTCGTCGAGCGGGGCGGTGCCGGCGCGAGACACCGCGGTGACGTCATGGCCCCGTCGGGCAAGCTCGGCGACCAGCGGTCGGCCGATGTTTCCGGTGGCTCCGGTGACGATGATCATGGGTGCTCCTTGGCTCAAGCGACATGACCCCGAACCGGGGCCCGGCGACCCCTGCGGCCGCCCTGCCGCCGACGTTACGAGCCTGAGTACAGTAGGTTCCCTCAGGAAAGTATTGGAGCCTGCCATGCCGAACGCGAGAGCTGCTACGAGCACGTGGTCACCCCAGCCCGACGACGACCCCGCCACCGCCTGCCCCATCTCACCGGTCGTGGACCTCGTCTTCAGCCGGTGGACGACGCCGATCCTGTGGGTGCTGCAGGCTCACGGCACCCAGCGCTTCGTCGAGCTGGAGCGGCGCATCGGGGTGACGCCGAAGGTGCTCACGCAACGCCTGCGGCAGCTCGAACGGGACGGCCTGGTGCAGCGCAGGATCTACGCGGAGGTACCGCCGCGCGTGGAGTACGAGATCACCGAGCTCGGCAGCAGCCTCCACTCCGTCTTCGCCGCCCTGGGCGAGTGGAGCGACGCCCACCTGGCGGACGTCGAGGCCTCCCGCGCCGCATACACAGGGCCGCTCCCCCGCTGAGCGGAGGAGCGGCCCCGAGATCCGAGCGTCAGGCCTTGACGAAGGCCAGCAGCGCCTCGTTGACCTCGGCCGCGTGGGTCCAGAGCAGGCCGTGCGGCGCGCCCTCGATCTCGACGTACTCCGCCTCGGGGAACGCCTTGTGGAACGGGCGGGCCGTTGCGTCGATCGGGAGGATGTTGTCCTTGGTCCCGTGCAGGATCAGGGACGGCTTGCCCGCGGCACGCACCGCCTCGACGTCGGCCCGGAAGTCCTCGATCCAGGCCGAGACGACGGCGTAGGCCGCGACCGGGGCGCTGCGCGTCGCCGTGTTCCAGCTCGCGGTGACGACCTCCTGGCTGATCCGGCTGCCGAGGTTCTCGTCCAGGTTGTAGAAGTCCTGGTAGAAGTTCGTGAACCAGGCGAAGCGGTCGGCGTGGGCCGTGTCACGGATCCCGTCGAAGACCGACTGCGGCACGCCGGTCGGGTTGTCGTCGGTCGCGACGAGGAACGGCTCGAGCGAGGCGAGGAAGGCCAGCTTGGCGACGCGCTCGTGGCCGTAGTTCTTCACGTAGCGGGCGAGCTCGCCGGTACCCATCGAGAAGCCGACGAGGATGACGTCGCGCAGGTCGAGGGTGTTGAGCACCGCGTCGAGGTCCGCGGCGAAGGTGTCGTAGTCGTAGCCTGCCCCGACCTTGCTCGACTGGCCGAACCCGCGGCGGTCGTACGTGATGACGCGGTACCCGGCGTCGATCAGCTCGCGCGACTGGCGCTCCCAGCTGTTGCCGTCCAGCGGGTAGCCGTGGATGAGGACTACCGGCTGCCCCGTGCCGTGGTCCTCGTAGTAGAGCTCAGTCGTGGTGCTGTTCTCGGTGCCGACCGTGATGAAACCCATGATGTGTTCCTCTCCTTGAATCCCGCTTGCCATCCTGTGGCCCGGCGGAGAACGATCGTTCTCTGCCGATATCCGTTACAGTAGAGAACGAACGTTCTCCGCGCAAGTCGTGCGGAGCGAAAAGTGGGGTGAGATCGCATGATCGACGAGAAGACCGCTCGCGAGGCAGTGATCGAGGCCGCCGACGAGCTGTTCTACGCGCACGGCGTCCAGGCGGTCGGCATGGACGCCGTGCGGACGGCGGCGGGTGTGTCACTCAAGCGGATCTACTCGCTCTTCGCCTCGAAGGACGAGCTGATCGTCGCGGTGCTGCGCCACCGCACCACGGTCTGGGACTCCGGCCTCGCGTCCGCGTCGGAACGGGCGACGTCGGCACGCGAGCGCATCCTCGCCATCTTCGACTTCCTGGACGCCTGGTTCAGGGAACCGGACTTCCGCGGGTGCGCGTTCATCAACACGCACGGCGAGCTGGGCGCCTCCTCGACGGCGGTCGCGGACGCCGTCCGCGAGCAGAAGCGCGGCTTCCAGGAGTACGTGGCCCGCCTCGTGTCGGACGCCGGCGCGCCCGCCACCCTGGCGCCGCAGCTCGCCATCCTCGCGGAGGGCGCGCAGACCACTGCCGCCATCGCGGGCACCCCGGACGCCGCGCACCAGGCGCGCGCCGCTGCCGAGACCCTGCTGGACGTGGCAACTGCGAGAGGATGAGGACATGACGACCGACGACACCACCGGCGGCGGACCGGTAGCCACTCCGTACGCCCTGCAGACCGGCCCTCACGAGGGTGACTTCGCGTTCCGCTGGGCGTACGGCAACCCCGAGGCGCCGTTCACCATCATGGAGTTCGGCGACTTCGAGTGCCCCTACTGCGGGGCGGCCAAGCCCGTGCTGCACGAGCTCGTCAACAGCTCCGAGGGCCAGGTCCGCCTGGTGTGGCGCCACTTCCCCCTGTTCGAGCCACACCCCTACGCGCTGACGGCGGCCCTCGCGGCCGAGGCCGCGGGGCACCAGGGGGCGTTCTGGCCGATGGCGGGTCTGCTCTTCAAGAACCAGGACAGCCTCGACGACGCGTCGATCATCCGTTACGGCGAGCAGCTCGGCCTCGACGACACGAGCGCCCTGATCGGTGACCCGGCGCAGCGGTTCGCCGGCGCCGTCCGCAAGGACTACCAGGCGGGCATCGACGCCGGGGTGCACGGCACGCCCACGCTGTTCATCAACGGCGAGCCGTACCTGGGCGCCGTCACGGTCACCGACCTGCGGGACACCATGTCGATGTCCCGCAAGCGCGCCCGCTTCCGCCGGTGACGGCGGTTACCGCGCCAGGAGGGCCCGCAGGTGGGCCACCACCTCCCGCGGGGACTGCTCGGCCATGAAGTGCCCGGCGTCCAGCGTCCGGTGCTCCAGGTCGGCGGCCCACGCGGACCACAGGCCTGCCGCGTCGTAGCCGAGCGCCGTGCCCCAGTCCTGCTGGAGCACCGTGACCGGCATGGCGAGCCGCAGTCCAGCTGCCCGGTCGGCCCGGTCGTGCTCGACGTCGATCCCCGCCGACGCGCGGTAGTCCGCCACTATCGACGGCACCGCCTCCCGCGAGGCCCGCAGGTACTCCGCCCGCACCTCGGCCGGGATCGCGTCGGGACCTGTGCCCCAGGCATCGAGGAAGAACCCGAAGAAGTCGTCGGCGGAGGCCTCGATCATCCGCTCGGGCAGGCCGGGCGGCTGCGCCATGAGGTAGAGGTGGAACGCGACGGCGGCGTCGGCGCCGTGCAGCACGTCCCACATGTCGAGGGTCGGCAGCACGTCGAGGATGGCCAGGTGGGTGACCCGGTCGGGGTGGTCCAGGCCCGCGCGGATCGCGACGAGCGCTCCCCGGTCGTGGCCCGCGAGGGCGAACGTCTCGTGGCCCAGCGCGCCGGCGAGTGCGACCACGTCCTGGGCCATGGTGCGCTTCGAGTAGGTGTCGCGGTCGAGCTCGGCGGGCTTGTCGCTCGCACCGTAACCGCGCAGGTCGGGGACGATCACCGTGTGGTCACGGACGAGGTCCGCGGCGACGTGGCGCCACATGAGGTGCGTCTGCGGAAAGCCGTGCAGCAGCACGACAGGGCTGCCGGAGCCGCCGACGGCTACGTTGAGGACGACGTCGCCCACGGCGACGCGCTGGTGATCGAGCCCAGGGATCTTCTGTGTCATGCCCCGAATCTCCAGGACGTGGATGAGCAAGCGATGAGTAGGCGATGAGGACGGACGTGCGGGTAGGGGTGCTGGGCCCGGTCACCGCGTGGGTCGACGGCGCAGAGGCGGCCCTGGGCGGCCCCCGCCAGCGCGCCGTCCTCGCGCGGCTGGTCGCGGCAGGCGGCCGGACGGTGACCGCCGACCGCCTGGTCCAGGACCTGTGGGTCGACCCACCGCAGGGCGCGCTGGCCGCCGTGCGCACGTTCGTCGCGGCGCTCCGCCGCGGCCTCGAGCCCGGGCGGACGCCGCGCACACCCGCCCGGCGGCTCGTGACCGACGGGCCGGGGTACGCGTTGCACGACGTCGATGTGGACGCCTGGTCGTTCGAGGCCGCGGTGGCCGGGGCGCGCGACCTGACTCCCGCGGCCGCCCGGGCGTCGCTCGACCAGGCGCTCGGCGCCTGGCGCGGCACCCCCTACGCGGGATTGGACCAGCCGTGGGCGGCCGCCGAGCGAGCCCGGCTGGCCGAGCTGCGGCTCGTCGCCACCGAACGCCGCGCCGAGGTGCGGATCGCGCTGGGCGACGCGGCCGGCGTCGTGCCGGGTCTGGACGCGCACGTGGCCGAGCACCCGTGGCGGGAGGAGGCGTGGCGCCTGCTCGCGCTCGCGCTGTACCGGTCGGGCCGGCAGGCGGACGCGCTGGCCGTGCTCCGCCGGGCGCGAGCGATGCTCGCCGACGAGCTCGGCGTCGACCCGGGCCCGCGGCTCGCGGAGCTGGAGGGTCAGGTGCTGCGGCACGACGTCGGCGCCGACGCCGCCACGCCCGACGACGTCTGGCGGGACACCACCTCCGCCTACGAGCGAGTGGTCGCCGCCGGCGCCCGCAGCCGCCTGGAGTCGACGGCGACGCTCCTGCGCACCCTGGCACTGTCCGGTGGCGAGGGCCTGGCGGCGGCCCGCTCACAACGGGTGGCCGCCGTCCGCGCCGCCGAGCAGCTCAGCGATCCGGAGCTCACCGCCCGGGTGATCGGCGCCTTCGACGTGCCGGGCTCCTGGACCCGGTCCGACGACGCGGGCGCTGCCGCCGAGATGGTCGCCGCCGCCGAGCGCACCCTGGCCGCGCTCCCCCAGGACGCACCGGACGCGGTCCGGGCCCGGCTGCTCGCGACCGTCGCGATGGAGTCACGGGGGCTGCCCGGGCCGCGTGGACCGGAGGCCGCGCGCCAGGCGGAGGACCTCGCGCGGCGGGCGGGCGACCCGGCGGTGCTCGCGTTCGCCCTGGCGGGCCGGTATCTGACTGCCTTCGGACGCACGGGGCTGGCCGGTGAGCGGGACGCGATCGGCGCGGAGCTGGTGGCCCTGGCGGCCCGGCACGGGCTGAGCACCTTCGAGATCCTGGGGCACCTGGTGCGGATGCAGGCACAGTCGGCCCTCGGCCGGTGGGAGACGGCGCAGCAGCACGCGGCCGCCGCCGCCGCACTGGGCAGGAGGTACGAGCGGCCGCTGGTGGCGGTGTTCACGGGGTGGTTCGCGGCGCTGCGGATCGCAGCGTCGGGTGCGAGTGCAGACGCCGCCGAGGACGCCTACCGCACCGCCGCCGAGCTGCTCGACGGCTCCGGCATGCCCGGCCTGGCCGAGGGCCTGCTCCCGCTGGCGGTGCTCGCCGTGCGGGTCTGGCACGGGTTACCTGCTGACGGCGGAGTGCCCGACGGCGGTGCGGCACACGGCGAGGCTGTACACGGCGAGGCGGCGGACGGCGAGGCGGCACACGGCGAGGCGGCGGACCAGGCCGCCGCTCGGGGCGCGGGAACGGCCGGCGCAGCAGGAGACAGCAGCCGCTGGGGCCCCTACGAGTCGTGGGCCCGCCCGCACCTGCTCCTGGCCCGCGGGGCGGATGTCGAGGCCGCGGCCGCCGTCCGCCGCATCACCGACCCGCCGCCCGGCCTGCTCGCCGAGGTGCTCTGGATCCTGGCGGGGCGGGCGGCGACCGCGGTCGGAGACCGCCGGGTCGCCGAGCGGGCCCGGGCGGCGCTCGTCCCGGCAGCCGACGAGGTGTCGGCGGGCAGCGGCGTCCTGACCGCCGGCCCGGTGCGGGATCACCTGGACGCGCTGGCGGAGTTCCTCGACGGCTGACGGCGTCGGCGTCGAACCCCGGCCGGGCAACGGACCGAACTCACCGACTTCGGTCCGTTGCTCCGAGATCGGTCAATCAACCGACCGATCTCAGTGCAACGGACCGATCTCGACGAGCCGCCTGTGCAACGGACCGATCTCAGCACCGGACGCCGGCAATCCGCAGCGCCGGCGCCAGGACAGGCCGGGGAACGGTCAGGCCGGCGGGCGCCAGGCGCCGTCCGGCAGCGGCGGCGGGCCGCTGGCCTCGTGCGGCGAGCACAGCGGCAGCCGGTCACCGAAGTACCGGAGGACCAGGATGCCGATGACGCCGGACAGGATCGAACCGACGATGATGCCCACCTTGGCCTCGTTGATCAGCGCCTCGTCGTCGAACGCGAGCTCGCTGACGAACAGCGCGATGGTGAACCCGATGCCGCACAGGAACGCACCGCCGGCGAGGTGTCCGTAGCGCACCTGGCCGGGCAGGGTACCGAGCCCGGTCGTGAGCGCGATCATCGCACCGGCGAACACGCCGATCCCCTTGCCGAGCACGAGGCCGACCAGCACACCGAGCGTGACCGGGCTGGACAGGGCTGCGCTGATCGACTCCCCGGTGAGCGCTACGCCGGCGTTGGCCAGCCCGAACACCGGCACGACGAAGTACGAGCTGACCGGGTGCAGCGCGTCGAGGATGCGGTCGCTCGTGGGGACCGCCGACCGTGCGGCGCTGACGGCGAGGCGGGAGCGGGCCGGGTCGAGATCCTCCATGAGGGCGCGCGCGTACCACCCGAGATCTCGGCGCGCCTCGTCGTCGTGCCCCCGGCGGGCGGTCGGGACCGAGAGGCCCACGACGACGCCCGCGAGCGTCGGGTGCAGCCCGGACTCGAGGACCGCCACCCACAGGATCAGGCCGACGAACAGGTACGGCGGGATCTGCCAGACGCCGATCCAGCGCATCGCGAACAGCACCAGCGTGAGCAGCGCCGCGAGCGCCAGCGCACCCATGGAGATCGCGTCGGAGTAGAAGATGCCGAGGAGGGCGATAGCCCCGATGTCGTCGAAGATCGCCAGCGTGAGCAGGAAGACGCGCAGCTGGTCGGGGCAGCGTGGCCCCGCGAGCGCGAGCACGCCGATGACGAACGCCGTGTCCGTGGACATCGGGAGACCCCAGCCGGACGCGTCCGGGGCGGACGGGTTGATCAGCAGGTAGATGCCGATCGGGACGGCCAGCCCGCCGATCGCCCCGAAGAGCGGCACGGAGGCGGCGCGGAAGGTGCGCAGCTCGCCGACGGTGAGCTCGCGGTTGACCTCGACGCCGACCACGAAGAAGAACACCGCCATGAGGAAGTCGTTCACCCAGTGGTGCAGCGAGAGGTGCAGCTCCCAGGTGCCGACCGTGAGGTTGACGGGCGTCTCCCACAGCGCGTGGTACGAGCCGCCCGCCACGTTCGCCCAGACCAGGGCGATGGCCGACGCCGCGAGCAGGAGCGTCGCTCCCCCGCCCTCGGTTGCGAAGTAGCTGCGTAGGCCCGGGGAGAGGCGTGGGTACGGGATGTCCACCCGAGGCCGGGGACCCGGCCTGGTCGGAACTCCGGTGGGGATCCGGTCTGTCACGGGTCAAGAATGACAGAGTCGGGCGGCGTCAGCGGATCGCTCTCGTCGCGGCGATCGTGCCGAGCAGGGCCAGCGCCTCGGCGGCCGGCGAGCCAGGGGTCGCGTGGTAGACGACGAGCTCCTGGCCCGGCACGCCACGGACGTCGAACGCGTGCACGCGCAGCTCCAGGTGGCCCACGTCGGGATGCAGGAAACGCTTGCTGGTCAGGCGCTTGCCGCGGGCGTCGTGCTGGTCCCACATCCGCACGAAGTCCGGGCTCTTGACCCGCAGCTCGTCGACGACGCCGCGGATCACCGGGTTGCCCGGGGTGAGTCCGTCGGCCAGGCGGAGCCCGGCCACGGTGTTCTCGGCGACGGCGTGCCAGTCCGGGTAGAAGGTGCGCGCGGCGGGGTCGAGGAAGGTCGCGCGGGTCAGGTTCCGCGAGAACGGGAACCCGCCGAACAGCGCCTCGCCGAGCGGGTTGCTCGCCAGCACGTCGAAGGCCCGTCCGAGCACGATCGCCGGGCTGTCCCGCCAGGAGAGCATGAGCTCCAGCAGCGAGCTGTCGACCTCCTCGACCGCCGCGGGAGCCACCGGCCGGGGGCTGAGGCCGGCCAGCCGGTAGAGGTGCTGCCTGCCGTCGTCGTCCAGGCGCAGCACCTCGCCGAGCGAGTCCAGGACCTGCGGTGACGGGCTCACCTCGCGTCCCTGTTCGAGCCGGACGTAGTAGTCCACGCTGACGCCGGTCAGCATCGCCACCTCCTCACGGCGCAGGCCGACGACGCGGCGCCTCCCGTACACGGGCAGGCCGAGCGCCTCCGGGGTCAGCTGCGCGCGCCTGCCGCGCAGGTAGTCGCCGAGCGGTGATGCGGTCATGCCTTCGACGGTACCCGGCCGGCCACGCGTATCCAGGGTGTGCTGCACCCAGGAGGACGGCGTCCTTCCTGGGCCCGGCGCGGCACCGCAGCCTGGATCCATGACCACAGAGACGAACACCCAGCTCAGCAAGATCGTCCTCGTCACCGGAGCGAGCAGCGGCATCGGCGAGGCCACTGCGCTCCGGCTCGCGTCGGAGGGCCACCACGTGGTGCTCGGCGCCCGCCGGACGGACCGCCTCCAGGCCGTGGTGGAGAAGATCCGGGCGAACGGCGGGGCGGCGAGCGCCCACCGGCTCGACGTGACCGACGCCGCCGACGTACGCGCCGTCGTGGACCGCGTCGTCGAGGAGCACGGGCGGATCGACGTCATCGTGAACAACGCGGGCGTCATGCCGCTGTCCCGGCTCGACGCGCTCCTCGTGGACGAGTGGGACCAGATGATCGACGTCAACGTGCGCGGACTGCTCCACGGCATCGCCGCGGTGCTGCCGCACTTCGGGCGGCAGGGTGGCGGGCACGTCGTCACGGTCGCCTCGATCGGCGCGCACGAGGTGTATCCGACGTCGGCGGTGTACTCCGCCAGCAAGTTCGCCGCGTGGGCGATCACGGAGGGCCTCCGCATGGAGTCGGACCCGAGCGTCCGGGTCACCACGATCACGCCCGGCACGGTCGAGAGCGAGCTCGCCGAGCACATCTCCGACACCGGGGCGCGGACCTACATGCAGTCGTTCCGCCGCAACCTCATCCCGGCGGACGCGATCGCCCGCGCCATCTCGTTCGCCCTGGACCAGCCGGCCGACGTCGACGTGAACGAGATCATCGTGCGCCCGGCGGCCCAGCGCTGAGCACACCGACCGGTACACCCACCGAGACACCCACCGAGACGCAGGGAGAGATCATGTCCAAGGTCTGGTTCATCACCGGTTCCTCACGCGGGTTCGGCCGCGAGTTCGCGCTCGCCGCTCTGCGACGCGGAGACCAGGTGGCCGCCACCGCCCGCTCGCTCGCCGCGCTCGACGGGCTCGTCGCGGAGTACGGGGACCTGGTCCTGCCGCTCCGGCTCGACGTGACGGACCAGGCGGCCTGCCGGGGCGCCGTCCGGCAGGCGCACGAGCGGTTCGGGCGGCTCGACGTCGTCGTCAACAACGCCGGGTACGGGCACTTCGGGGCGGTCGAGGAGGTCACCGAGCCGGAGCTGCGCGCCCAGCTCGACACGAACCTCTTCGGCGCGCTGTGGGTGACCCAGGCTGCCCTGCCGATCCTGCGCGCGCAGGGCAGCGGGCACGTGGTGCAGATGTCGAGCATCGGTGGCGTCGGCGCCTTCGCGAACCTCGGCGCGTACCACGCGTCGAAGTGGGCGCTGGAGGCCATCAGCGAGTCGCTGGCGATCGAGGTCGAGCCGCTGGGCATCCACGTCACCCTGGTCGAGCCCGGTGGCTTCGACACCGACTGGGCAGGGCCGTCCGCCCGCACCTCGACGCGCTGGGCGACGTACGACTTCGTCCGGGAGGCCGCCGCCCGGCGCCGGGGTACGCAGGCACCCGGATCCCCAACGGCGGCCGCGGCCGCCCTTCTGGAGGTGGTCGACAGCGAACGGCCGCCGCTGCGGGTCCTGTTCGGCGCCCAGGCGCACCAGATCGTCACCGGCATCTACGAGCACCGCCTCGCGACGTGGCAAGACGGCACCGAGCTGGCCCGCAGAGCGCACGGCTCCGCCGGTTGACCAGCGTTCAGCGGGCGAACACCTGGGTACCGATGGTCCCGAGCAGCTTCAGCCGGTCGGCGTCCTCGCTGCCGGCCCCCGCGGTGTACACGACGATGCGCAGGTCGCTGCCCGGCACCGCGAGCACGTCGCAGTCCAGGACCAGCGGGCCGACGTCGGGGTGCAGGACCGTCTTGTGGTTCGACACGTGTTCGCCCACGACCCCGGCGTCCCACTGCCGCGCGAAGTCGGCGCTGGCGCTCCGGAGGTCCTCGACGAGGGAGAGCAGGCCGGCGTCGGCCGGGTACCGGGCCCGCGCCGCCCGCAGGTCCGAGATCATCGCCGCCTCGAAGCTCGCGCCGTGCTCCGGAGACTGCCGGATGCTGTACGGCGGCCCCACGAAATGGCGCCAGATCGGGTTGCGCTCACGTTCGGACAGCTGGGTCGGGTCGCCGAGCAGGGCCGCCCACATCGGGTTCCACAGCACCATGTTCCAGGCGGCGTCGTTCACGCTCAGCGGGGCGCCGTCGAGCTGGTCGATCAGCCGCCGCACCCCCGGCGGGATGACCTGGGAGAGGTGGCCGGGGCCCGGCACCGGCTGGCCGGCGAGGACGTACAGGTGCTCCCGCTCGGCGTCGGACAGCCGCAGGGCGCGGGCGAGCGAGGACAGGACCTGCGGCGACGGCGAGGTGGCCCGGCCCTGTTCGAGCCGCACTATGTAGTCGACGGACAGGCTGGCGAGCTGCGAGAGCTCCTCCCTGCGCAGCCCGGCGGCGCGCCGCACGCCGCCGGAGGGCAGGCCCACCGCGGCCGGCGCGGTGCGGTCGCGCCAGGCGCGCAGTGCGCTGCCCAGCTCCGTGGATCCGCTCATGCCCCCAACGTATCGAGGCCCGACGAGAACAGCCTGGTACTGGCCGTACCCAGGCTGCACGGGGCGCTGTCTGTCCACCCCAGGACCGACGACGGTGGGGATCTCAGCAGGAACCACCGACCGTTCGGAGCGAAGAACTATGACGACCACCCTCATCACCGGGGCGAACAAGAGCCTCGGCTACGAGACCGCCCGCCGCCTCATCGAGGCCGGGCACACCGTCTACGTCGCGGCACGCGACCCGGAGCGCGGCAAGGCGGCCGCCGCGCGGCTCGGCGGCCGCTTCGTCCAGCTCGACGTGACGGACGACGACTCGGTCCAGGCCGCCGCCGACGCCGTCCGCGCCGAGGCCGGCCACCTCGACGTGCTGGTCAACAACGCCGGGATCTCCGGTGTGCCGAAGACCCCTGGCGACGTGACCGGTGCCGACATGCTGCACGTCTACGACACGAACGTCTTCGGGCCGGTGCGGGTGACGCGGGCCTTCCTGCCCCTGCTGCAGGAGAGCGACAACCCGGTGGTCGTCAACGTCGGCAGCGGGCTCGGCTCGCTGGCGGCGGTCACCGACCCCAGCCGGGTGGAGTTCCACGTGAAGCTCATGGACTACAGCTCCTCCAAGGCCGCCCTGGTCATGGTCAACGCCATGTACGCCAAGGAGTTTCCGGGCATCCGGTTCAACACCGTCGACCCTGGCTACACCGCCACCGACCTCAACGACCACGGCGGGTACAAGACCGTGGAGCAGGGCGCCGAGATCATCGTCCGGATGGCCCTGATCGGCGCCGACGGCCCGACCGGCGGCTTCTTCGACGACGAGGGGCCTGTCATCTGGTGATCTCGCCACCACTCTCGCGCTCGCCGTGAAAGGGTCGGGCCATGACGTCTCCGCACCTGCGCCGAGCCGAGGCGATCGCATGCTGAAGGTCCGCGGCATCTCCTACCTGCTCGGTGAGTCGAGCGCGGACGACGTGCGCCGGGATCTGGAGATCATCGAGCGGGACCTGCACTGCGACACGGTGATGGTGACGGGCGGCGACGTCGAGCGGTTGATCGAGGCCGCTCGCGTCGCCCTCGACGTCGGCCTGGCCGTCTACATCCGACCGGACCACACCGACCGGCCCCGGCGCGAGCTGCTGGAGCGGCTGGACGCCGTGGCCGCGGCGGCCGAGACGCTGCGCCGCGAGCACCCGGACCGCGTGACGCTCCTCGTGGGCACCGAGCTCTCGCACACCGTGCCCGGCATCGTCCCTGGATTCCGCTCGTTCCTGCGGCTGAAGCTCATCCTGCGGTTCCACCGTCTGCTGCGGCGCCGGATCAACCGGCGTCTCCACAGGCTGCTCGTCCGCACCGTGGCGATCGCGCGCCGCCACTTCCAGGGCCCCCTGACCTATTCGGCGGCCGGGTGGGAGGAGGTCGACTGGTCTCCGTTCGACGTGGTCGGCGTCAGCCTGTACCGAGGTGCGCGCAACCAGGCGACCTACGCCGACCGGCTGCGCGGCCTGGTCCGCGACAACGAGGGCAAGCCGGTGGTCATCACCGAGTTCGGCTGCGGTGCCTTCACCGGGGCCGACCTGCGCGGTGCCGGCTCGTTCCAGATCGTCGACTGGTTCGCCGAACCGCCGCGCATCCGCGACGACCATCCGCGCGACGAGTCCGTCCAGGCCCGCTACCTCGGCGAGCTCATCGAGCTGTACGACGCGGAAGGCGTCCACGGCTGTTTCGTCTTCACCTTCGCCATGCCCGACTTCCCGCGTCGCGAGGACCCGGGCCTCGACCTCGACAAGGCCGGCTTCGGCGTCATGGCCGTGACGGAGGACGGCGTCTATCAGCGCAAGGAGGCGTTCGGCGAGGTCGCTCGACGGTACGGCGGCTGACCGCCGATGCTCTCCGCCGCCGTCCGGAGCGCCGCGATCTCGTCCGGCGTGGACATCCGGGCCAGGGGTGTGGATCGCCCAGGCGATCTGGGTCACCCACGCTGCGGGTGCCGCCCGGGCGCTCCGCCGCGCGCCGACCGGCGCCGAGCCGCTGCCGACGACCCTGGCGGTCGACAGGTTCGCCGGACGCGACCACCAGGACCTCACGTCGACCTCGCGTCGGAAGCGCTGCGCCTCTACCAGGACATCTACGCCAACGACGCGTCGGCGTCCGCCTGATCTGCCGCTGACCGAGTCGTGGTCGGCAGGCTTCAGGCGACCGGAACCCCCAGGGTTCCGGCCGCCTGAAGCCTGCTGGACGGAGGTCGGCCACAGGACCTCCGTCAGGTCACGGGCCCGTCGTCAGGTAGGTCACCTGGCGGCCGCTGTTCACCGTCTCGCCCGTGTTGTTGATGACGCGGCGGATGGTGCCGACGCCGCCGAGCGACACGGTGACCATGTTGTGGAACCGGACGCCCGAGCGGACCGGCACCTCGAAGGCCCGGGCGTTCGCCACCGCGGGGTTCACGTTGAAGAACGCGTAGCTGCCCAGCCCCCAGGCCTGGTGGTCGGTCACGGCGTCGCCGACCTTGTATGCCGCCCAGCCCTCGGTCGAGCCGTTCATGTAGGCGGCCTGGTTCGGCGGGTCGTACGGCATCTCGTTCTGGTAGAAGTACGTGCGCCCGCGCTCCCCGTTCCAGATGGTCTGGTACTGCTGGTAGTGCTCGACGAACAGGCCGTACATGGTGACGTCGTCGCCGTTCACGATCAGGCCGTTGCGGCCGGTGTTCACGGTCCAGCCCACCGTCCCGTTGTTGCCGTGGTCGGCCCGCCAGATCCAGGCGTGGTCGCCGATGACGTCGTCGCTGTTGACCTCCATGCTCACCGCGGCCTTGCCCGCGATGGAGCCGCCCACGCGGATGAACACGTCGGACAGCACGGTCGGGTTCGCCGCGTGGTCGGCGGACGAACCCGCCGGGCCCACCTGGAGCAGCACGTTGGAGCTGGTGGTCCCGGCGTCGAACATGATGCCGGCCAGGCGCACGCCGTCGACGTCGGCCACGTTCATGGCGTTGATGCCGCCCTGCGGCACGAACGTGGCGAGGCCCAGGCCGAGCACCACCGTGTTCGCCCGGTTGACCTGGAGCGTCTGGTTGAGCTGGTAAGTGCCAGGGGTGACCAGCAGGTTCTTGCCCGCCGCGAGCGCCGTGTTCATGCTCGCCGCGGTGTCGCCGGGGCGCACCACGTGGAAGTCGCTGATCGGCAGGGACTGCCCGGCGGGGTCGCCGTTCGCCCAGGTGGTGCCTGTCGTCCCGGTGCGGACGGCGGGGACGAACACCCGGTAGGAGCCGTTGTCGTCGACGTACAGGTACGGCTTCTCGGCGACCTTCGGGGTGGCGGCGATCGTCGTGTACGGCGGGTTCGGGAAGCTGTTGCCCGGCGCCCCCGTGCTACCCACGAAGACCTGGTTCCAGTTGGAGCCGGCCCAGCTGCCCATGGCGGAGTTCCGCGTGAGGAACTGCTGCTGGGTGCCGGAGTTGATCTGCCCGTCGACCTTCGAGTCGGCGATGAGGCCGCCCGACGACCAGCCGCCGTCGGACAGGGCGAGGTTGCCGCGCAGGTGCATGCGCCGGTAGGGCGCGGCCTGGGAGACGGACCAGCGGTCGTTGCCGTCCGCGGGCGTCACGGACAGGCCCTCGGCGGAGCGCCAGAAGTTCTGGGTAGCGTTCTGCGAGCCGTCCGGCCACCAGTCGGCCTCGACGTGGACGTGGCCGTTGATGTTCACGTCGTCCGGCACAAGGCCGAGGCCCGCTACCTGGGTGAAGAAGCCGACGTTCGCGTCGACGTCGTACGAGCCCGGGTAGAACAGCATGGCGTGGCGCTGGGGACCGAACTGGTTGGTCTCCTGGGCGTCGAAGACGCTGTTGAGCTTCGACTGGACCGCGGCGTCGGACATGGAGGTGTCGAAGACCGCGACGTTCGGGCCGAGGTCCGGGTTCGCCGGGTTCGGGAGGACAGGGTCAGGGTTCGGTCCAGGCACGGAGCCTCCGTTGTGGGACCACTTCTGGTTGGCGGCGCCGGTGCAGCTCCAGAGCTGGACGCGGGTGCCGTTCGCCGTCGCACCACCCGCGACGTCCAGGCACTTGTTCGCAGCCCGGTTCACCAGGTCGCCGGCCGCGGTCAGGGTCCACTTCTGGCTCGCCAGCGAGCCGAAGCAGTCCCACAGGTGGACGACGGCGCCGTCCGCCGTCGAGCCGTTCGCTACGTCGAGGCACTTGCCGAGGCCGCGGACGGAGCCGTCGTCGGCGAGCGTCCAGGCCTGGTTGGCGTTGTTCGACGTGCAGTCCCAGATCTGGGGCCGGTTGCCGTTCGCGGTGGACCCCTCCGCGACGTCGAGGCACTTGCCGCTCGCCGAGCTGACCAGCGTGCCGGTCGTCGCGGCGACGGCCCCCGGCGATGCCACGACCCCGAGCAGGCCCGCGAGCACGACGGCGGCGAGGGCGCCCACCGCTTTCCGAACAGATGACATGACGGCCTCCGGCGAGTCTCCGCCGCCGCGTCGGTGCGGCAGCACCTCACCATAGGGAGAAACTTACCGACCTGTCAGTTGTGGAAACCCCCTATGCGCGGGCAGCCGCTCGTGTCACGTTCAGCGCCGCCGAGGCAGCGGTCGCGGCTCCTCCGGGTCGCCGCCCACGCCCGCACCGACACCCGCGCCGACGCCGGCTCCGACCGGGGTCCGGGCCGGGGCGAGCTCCGCCTCGTCTGCGGTCGCGCGGCAGTAGACACGCTTGCCGCTGCCCTTGCAGAGCTCGTTCAGCCCGGCGGCGAAGGCGTTCAGGTCCTCCGGGTCCGCACGGCGGAACCGGCGGGACAGCGACCAGTGCTTCACGACGTCGTCCAGCGTCGCCGGGCGCACCATCCCGAACAGGGACACCAGGTGGTTGGACAGGCGGATCACCAGGCGCGCCCCGTCGGCGCTCTCGGCCACGAGCTGGGCGCTGCGCAGGCCGTCGTCCCCGACCGGGCCACCGAGCAACCGCTCGAGCTGGCCCAGTACCGATGCGGGGTCGACCACGTGGGATCCCACGCTGCCGTCGATGTCGCCACCGTCGATGGTCAGGGCTGCTGTCTCGTCGTCCGCGACTGCGAAGTACTCGAACCTCATGCGCGCATCTTTCCGCATGTCAGGGGGTGCTCGGTGCCACTTTCCGCCCGGCGCCTTCGCATCCTGCGGAACGGGTCGCCGAGATCAGCCGTCGGCGTCGAGCGCCGTGACCACGATCACACGCCTGCCCAGGCCACGTACTCCTGGCGCTGCCGTCCCAGGCCGTCGATCTCGGTCTCCACCACGTCGCCCGGCTGCAGGTACGGGAACCGGCCGGACAGCGCCACACCCTCCGGCGTGCCGGTGAGCAGCACGTCGCCGGGCTCCAGCACCAGGTACTGGCTCAGCGTGTGCACCAGCACGTCGACGCCGAAGATCAGGTCAGCCGTCGTGGAGTCCTGGCGCGGCTCGCCGTTGACCCACGACCGCAGGCGCAGGCCAGCGGGGTCCGCGCCGTCGGCCTCGTCGGGCGTGACGAGCCACGGGCCGAACGGGGTGAACCCCGGAGCGCACTTGCCCTTCGACCACTGGCCGCCCGACTCCTCGAGCTGCCACGTCCGCTCGGACAGGTCGTTGGCCACGGCGTACCCGGCGATCACGTCCCGGGCCTGCTCGGGCGAGTCGAGGTAGGACGCGCGGCGGCCGATCACCACCGCGAGCTCGACCTCCCAGTCCGTCCTGGTGCTGCCCCGGGGGATCGTCACCGTGTCGTACGGCCCGGCGATGGTGTTCGGCGTCTTGAGGAAGATGACCGGCGCCTGCGGCGGCGCGGAACCCGACTCCGCGGCATGCGCCGCGTAGTTCATGCCGACGCACACGATCGCTGACGGCCGGGCCACCGGCGAGCCGAACCGCACGCCGTCCGTCTCCACAGCGGAGAGCGTCCCCGCCGCGAGCGCCGCCCGGGTGCGCTCGACGCCGTCGGCCTCGAGGAACGCACCGTCGACGTCCGCGGTCAGCGTGCTCAGGTCGTACCAGCTGGTGCCGTCGTGCACCACCGGGCGTTCCTGGCCGGGGGTTCCGATCCGGGCGAGCTTCATTCTTGCTCCTCTGTGTTGGGCTCCGCGTGAGCGGTGGGAGCTGGCCCACCGGGCACTCCTGCTGCGCGTTCCGTCGACAGGCCGTAGACCCGCCGGGCAGTACCGTGCCAGACCGCCGCCTGTTCGGTGGACGTCAGTCCACCCAGCAGACCTGTCAGCGTGTCCACCCACTCGGCGTAGCGCGTGGCCAGGAGGCTGACCGGCCAGTCCGACCCGAACATGAGCCGGCCGGGTCCGAAGGCGTCGAGCGCATGGTCGACGGCGGGCCGCAGGTCCTGGCTGGACCAGTTCGTCCAGGACGCCTCGGTGACGAGGCCGGACAGCTTCGCGGTGACGTTGGGGTGCGTGCCGATCTCGCGGATCGCCTCCGCCCAGCCGACGAGGTCGCCGCCGTCGGCGGGTCCTGGGTCCGCGAGCGGCGGCTTGCCCAGGTGGTCCAGGACGAACGGGACCTCTGGCAGGTCGCGCGCGAGCCGTGCCACGCCCGGCAGCTGCTCGTGCCTGGTCACGAGGTCGACCGTCAGCCCCTGCTCGGCCACTGCCCGCATGCCCCGGCGCAGGTCCGCGCCGTCGAGGTAGCCGGGGTCGTGCTCCGCCTGGACCATCGACCGGACGCCCACGAGGTGCCCGCCGCCGGGCCCGGAGCGGAGCCTGGCCAGCGCGTCGGCGACACCGGGGTCCGCGAGCTCCACCCAGCCGACGACGCCGCGGATCACCGGGGTGCGGTCCGCGACGGCGAGCAGGTCGACCGTCTCGGCCTCCGTGGGCACCGACTGCACCACGACGGTCCCTGTCACGTTCAGCCCCGCCAGGGCGCGCGCCAGGTCGTCGGTGGTGAAGTCCGCATCGATCGCCCGCATCGACACCGGGTCGATCCAGGGCTGCGGTGTCCGCGTGCGGACCCACAGGTGGTGGTGCGCGTCTATCCGCTCCATCGAGGCGTCTCCTGTCTCCGTGCCCGGAGCACAGGCTAACGGCGGTCCCGGTCAGCTCGTGCGGGAGGTACGCACCAGCGCGACGCCCAGCGCCACCAGGAGGGCCGCGGCCAGGCCGATGGACCCGACCGTCGCGCCCGTCGCGGCGAGGCTGCCCGAGCCCGGCCCTCCCGCGGCGTCGCCCGGGGCGGGGCCCGCCGACGGCTGCGGGGTCGGGGTCAGTGTCGGGCCCACGCTCGGCGTCGCGCTCGGAGCGGGGCTCGGCGTCGGGCTCGGCACGGGCACCCGCACGACGGGGAAGTGCTCCTCCAGCCAGTTCTCGCCGGCACCGGTCACCTCTACCGGACGCTCGGTGGCGTCAGCGGTGTACCCGTCGGGCACGGTCAGCGTGATCACGTAGTCGCCGGGTGCCAGGTCCCCGGTGAAGTACCCGCCTGCGGCGTCGGAGGCCAGGGTGATCGACCCACCGGGACCGGCGACCGTCACCGTGGCGTCGGCCACGGGGGCGTCGGCGTCGTCGGTCACCGTTCCGCCGACGGAGCCGGGACGGGACAGCCCGAAGTCCAGCTCGGCCAGGTCCTCGGCCGTGACGGTGACGTCGCGGGCTTCCCGCCCGTCGGGGCGGTACCCGTCGGGGGGCGTCACGCGCACCGTGTGGTCACCGGGGAGCACGCCGTCGAAGACGTAGGTGCCGTCGGCCTCCGTCGTGGTGCTTGCGGTCCCGTCCGGGCCGGTCAGCGTCACGACGACCCCCGCGAGCGGTTCCTCGCCGACGGTCACCGTGCCCGAGAGCGACGCGGGCGCCCGGACGGCGAAGTCGTTGCCGGCGCTGGGCTCCTCCTGGCCGACCGCCACGGTGATGCCGTCCGGCGCCGTGGCCGTCACGTACCCCTCGGGCAGCTGGCCCAACGCGAACGTGTAGTCCTGCGGCTGGTCGTCGCCGGCGTCCCACCCGACGTCGTCGATCAGGTACTCGCCGGTCGAGCTCGTCACCGCGGTGAGCGGGGTGCCACCGCCGACCGGTGTGAGCGTGACGGTCGCGCCGGGGACGGGCGCGCCGTCGTCGGTGAGCACCGCGCCGCTCACGGCGACGGGCCGGATCTCGCGTGCCGCGAGGTCGACGCCGGTGGCGTCGGCGGAGCTGAGGTCGACCTCGTCGACCACCCGTTCGCCGAAGGGGGTCAGCCCGTGCGGGTAGGCGTCGTCAGCCTCCGGGAGGGTGGTGAGCTCCACGCGGTAGCCGGATGCCGCGACACAGCCGGGGAAGATGTACTGGCCGCTCTCGTCCGACGTCGCGGTGTCGAGCTCGGTGCCGTCCGGGCCGAAGAGCGTGAGAGTCGCGCCGGGGAGGACACCCTGCGGCGCTCCGCCCGCGTCCACCAGGTCAACGGTCCCGGCGATGTCACGGGCCAGGGACGCGAACCACGTCTGGTACACCGGGAAGCCGCCGCGCTGGTAGAACTCGACCGTCAGGCTCTTGATCGGCGCGGAGGGCCGGAACCAGCCGGCGGCACCGGACGTGTCCGCGGCGGCAGCGTTGCCGAGCAGCTCGCCGGTGGCCGGGTCCCAGGTCGGCACGTCCTCCGCCGCCCCCGCGCAGGACGGCGACCCCGCCCCCTGGCAGTAGTTGAACCCGCCCTGCCAGCCCAGCTCCGCGCCGGCGAGCAGCCGGCCGTCCGCGCCGCGTGCGGTCACCACCGCGCGGTCGGCGTCGATGTCGCCCAGCACCAGCGCCCAGCCGCTCGCCGGCGTCGGGTGCTCGAAGGTGTACGTGGTGGTCGACGGCGTCGTGGGCCGGTCGGCCTGCGGGCGGAGGTTGAGGTACTGCTGGTCACGGCTCGATCCGAAGGCCTCGCCCGGCGGCGTCGCCGGACCGAGCCACGAGGACGCGCCGGAGACGACGCCGACGCCGCCCCGTGAGTCGGAGGTCACCGTAGCGGCGGGAAAGCCGCCGGCCGGCAGCCGCACCGTCGTCGACCAGTCGCCCGCCGACCCGGTCAGCGGCTCCCAGTCAGCCCATCCGGCGGACGTCTCCGCGGTCGCGGGCAGCGCTGGGACGACGACGCTCAGCGCGGCGAGCACCACCGCCGCGACTACGCCCAGGCCCGCCGGGGTGTGCTTCACAGTCGAAACGCTAAGAGACAACCGGCGCGGCCGCGCGGGGGGCGAAAAGCTGCACGACGCTCCCGAGGCGAGCGCCGGCTCCGACGGTCAGCCGGCGAACTCGCGGGCTCGGATGCGGGCCAGGTGGGCGTGGACCAGCGGGAGGACGGAGGCGCCCTCGCCGCTCGCCGAGGCCACCCGCTTCATCGAGCCCGCGCGTACGTCGCCGACGGCGAAGATGCCGGGCACCGTCGTCTCCAGGCTGGCCGGCGGCTGGCCGTCGACCCAGAACTCCCGCGGCACGTCCCGCCCCGTGAGCACGAACCCGCGCTCGTCGAGCGCCACGCCCTCGGGCAGCCACGAGCAGTCGGGCTCGGCGCCGAGCAGGCAGAACAGGCCGTCGGCCAGCGTCTTGAACGGCTCGCCGGTGTCCAGGTTCTCGAGCCGGAGCCACTGGAGCCGCCCCTCCCCGCCGCCGTCGGTGACCACGGTCCGGGTCCATACCTGGATGTTCGGCGTCGCCTCGATCTCGCGGATCAGGTAGGCCGACATCGTCTCGGCCAGGCTCTCGCGCCGGACCACTATCGTCACCGCGCCCGCGAACTTGGCGAGGTGGATGGCGGCCTGCCCCGCCGAGTTGCCGCCACCGACCACGTAGACGTCGCGGTCCTGCAGCTCGCGCGCCATCGACGTCGCCGCGCCGTAGTAGACGCCTGCGCCCACGAGGTCGTCGACGGCGGGTACACCCAGGCGGCGGTACTTCACCCCGGTGGCGATGACGACGGTCCGGGCGCACATCTGGGCGCCGGCGACGTGCACGTGCTGGTGCTCGGGCTCGTTCGCCGGTCCCGGCTCGATCCGGATCGCCGGGCGCCCGGTGAAGAACTGCGCGCCGAACCGGCCCGCCTGGATGCGGGACCGCTGGGCGAGCCTCATGCCAGAGATCCCGCGCGGGAAGCCGAGGTAGTTGCGGATCATCGAGCTGGACCCGGCCTGGCCACCGATGGCGTCGCGCTCGAGCATCACCGTGGCCAGTCCCTCGGACGCCGCGTAGACGGCCGCGGCGAGCCCCGCCGGGCCACCACCGACGATGGCCACGTCCGCGATCACGCCGTCGGGGATCGAGTCGAACCCGCCGTAGATGGCCTCGGTGACCGCGGCGGGTGTCGCCGCTGTGAGCACGCGGCCGGTATGGGTGCGCACCAGCGGTAGCTCCGCACCCACCCCGGCGGCCTCGACGATCTCCTGCGCCGCGTCGTCACCCGGCGCGAGCGAACGGTACGGGAAGCCCAGGCGCTCCAGGAGGTCCCGGACCGCCGCCGCTGCCCGGTCGCCCGGCTCCGCGACCAGGTCGTTGATGGTCACCATCGGCCGCCCCACCGACCACCCCCACTCCGACAGCAGCTCGATCAGCGCGGTGTGGAACTCCTCGTCGCGCGGGCCGCGCGGGATGACGACGAACGTGTCCATGTCCCGCCGCAGCGCCGCCGCGCGCAGGTCGTCGATGGCACCGGCGAAGTCGTCGAACCAGACGAGCGCCACGCGCCGCGCCGTCGCGACGATGGCGGGCACGTGGTGCAGGAACTCGATCGAGGTGCCCTCGTCCAGGACGTGCTCCGCCGCGACCATCGCGATCTGCGCGCCGTCGCGCACGAGGTCCCGCGCGCGGTCGAGGCCCGCGTCGAGACCCACGGCGACCTCTATCCGGTAGTCGCGGTCGTACCGGGCGCGGAACTCCTGCTCGACGACGTCGGCGTGCTCGCCGACGACCAGGAGGATGACTGGCCTGTCGCTCATGGCGCCAAGACTAGACGCGGCTCGGCCTGGTCGTGCGGGCCGGCGCGGTCAGGCGGCGACGCCGGGCCGGGTACGGCAGGGGGTGGGCCACCATGTACGCCGCGCCCTTGCAGATCAGCTCCTTGTAGCCGGCGGCGAGGCGCCCACCGGGTGCGGCCGGCTTGGCCCGGTCGTCGGCGGTGACCAGCTGGATGACGGCGTCCTGCCGGCCCAGGCTGATGCACTGGTGCACGTAGCCCAGAGGAGTGTTCGGGAGCTTCCCGCCGGTCAGGCGCGCGGCGATGGAGTCGGCCGCCTGCCAGGCCATCGGGATGCCCGAGGCGCACGACATCCGCAGCGGCGTCCCCAGCGGGCCGTCGGCCAGCGCCACGTCGCCCACCGCGTAGACGTCCGGGTGGGAGACCGACCGCATGGTGCCGTCGACGACGATCTGGCCGGTCGCCGAGACCCGCAGGGTGGTCGCGGCCGCGATCGGGTGCACCGCGAACCCCGCCGACCACACGGTGACGTCCGCCGGGATCGTCCCGCCGGCGCCGGTCAGCACCTCGGTGGCGCCCACCTGCTCGACGTCGGCGTGCTCGTGCACGGTGATGCCGAGCCGGTCGAAGACCGCGCGGAGATGCCGCTGCCCGGCCGGCGAGAGCCAGTCGCCCAGGTCGCCCCGGACCGCGAGCGCCACGTCCAGGTCGCCACGTGCCTCGGCGATCTCGCTCGCCGCCTCGATGCCGGTCAGCCCGCCGCCGACCACTACCACCCGGCCGCCGGGGGCCAGCTCGGCGAGCCGGTCGCGGAGCCTGAGCGCGCCCGGTCGGCTCGCGACGTCGTAGGCGTGCTCGGCGACGCCGGGCACACCGTGCTCGGCCAGCGAGCTGCCCAGGGCGTAGACGAGCGTGTCGTAGCCGAGCTCGTCTACGCCGTCGGCGGGGACGGTGCCGTCCGGGGCGGCGAGGGTGACGATCCTGCGGTCGACGTCGACCGCCGTGACGCGCGCGATCCGCAGGGTGACGCCCGTCCCGGCGAGCAGGTCGCGCAGCGGACGGTGGCGCAGCTCCTGCCCGGCGGCGACCTGGTGCATGCGCACCCGCTCGACGAAGTCCGGTTCGGCGTTGACCAGGGTGACGCCCACGTCGTCGGCGTGCAGACGGCGCGCCACCCGCCCGGCGGCGGAGGCTCCGGCGTATCCGGCTCCGAGAACGACTATGCGGTGCTTCATGGGCCACTCAGCTCCTGTCGTAGAAGGTCTGTGCCTCCTGAACCGGACAGCTGCGCGATCCCTGACACGCCACGGATGTGACGCCGCTCACCATCCCTTGATGATCGGCTCGCCGTGGTCGGACGCCGCCCACTGCCGCGCGGCTCGGCCGAGCTTGTCCGGGTTGACCTGGCTGAGCACCGAGGTGATGCCGTCGTCGGTGGCCTCGAGCGTCATGACGCCGACCAGCGTGCCGTCGACCACGGCGACCAGCGCGGGCCGGCCGTTCGCCGTCCACGCGTAGACGTCGGGGCTTCCGCCCAGCGCCGCCCGCTTGGCCTCGGCAGGCTTGAAGAGCCCGCGCAGGAACTTCGCGACGGCCTCGGCGCCGAAGAACGGCTTGGCACGCGCCGGGACCTTGCCGCCGCCGTCGCCCACGCCCATCGCGTCCGAGGTCAGCAGCCTGACCAGCGGCTCCGTCCGGCCGCTCGTGGCGGCGGCGAGGAACTCCTCCACCACCTGCCGGGCAGCGGCCTGGTCGACAGCCGCGCGGGACCGCTCGGTGGCCAGGTGCTGCTTGGCGCGGTGGAGGATCTGCTGGCTGCCGACCTCGGTGATGTCGAGCAGCTCGGCGATCTCCGCGTGCGAGTAGGCGAACGCCTCCCGCAGCACGTAGACGGCGCGCTCGTTCGGGGTGAGGCGCTCCATCAGCACCAGCACCGCCGTGGACACGGAGTCGCGCTGCTCCGCGGTGTCCGCCGGACCGAGCATCGGGTCGCCGCCCAGCACCGGCTCCGGCAGCCACTGGCCGACGTAGACCTCCCGCCGGGCGCGCGCCGACTTGAGCTGGGTGAGGCAGAGGTTGGTCAGCACCCGGGTCAGCCAGGCCTCCGGCACCCTGATCTGCTCGCGGTCGGCGGCTTCCCAGCGCAGGAAGGTCTCCTGGACGGCGTCCTCGGCCTCCGCGGCGGAGCCCAGCAGGCGGTAGGCGATGGCCTCGAGGCGCGGGCGGAAACCTTCGAAGGCCTCCAGCTCGTCGGGCCGCAACGACTCCTTGGTCATGGGCCCGACCCTACGACGTCGGCGGGCGGGGCAGCTGCGGTCCCGAGCGACCCGGAAAGTTCGCCCGCGGGCAAGGCCCGGTTCCACGCGCCACGGGGCGGCCTGCGGCTCTACGCTGATCCCACCATCGAGCCGGGCTCGCCGGCCCGGCCCCAGGTCGCCCGGACGGGAGTCAGCATGTCCTTCGCCACCCGTGGTTTCTCCGGCCGCAGACGTGAGCCGGACGCACGCCTCCCGCCCGGCCAGACGCTCGTCCAGGACTGGCCGGTGCTCAGCGCCGGCCCCACCCCGCAGATCGACACCGCGGAGTGGGAGTTCACGATCCGCGACGAGACGGGCGCGGAGCACCGGTGGAGCTGGGACGACCTCCTCGCGCTCGGGGTGGAGGACGTCACCGTCGACATCCACTGCGTGACGCACTGGTCCAGGCTCGACATGTCCTGGCGCGGCGTCAGCCTCGACAAGGTCTTCGAGAACGTCGAGTCCGAGCACGAGTACGTCATGGCCCACTCCTACGGCGGGTACACGACGAACATCCCGCTGGAGGACCTGCTGGACGGCAAGGCCTGGATCGCCACGGAGGCGGACGGCGGTCCGCTGGACCCCGAGCACGGCGGACCCGCCAGGCTGCTGGTGCCGCACCTGTACTTCTGGAAGAGCGCGAAGTGGCTCCGCGGCCTGACGATGATGCCCGACAACGACCCGGGCTTCTGGGAGCAGTACGGCTACCACCTCTACGGGGATCCGTGGAAGGAAGAGCGGTACTGGTGAGCGCGTCACCGATGACCCCGCTGCGCCGGTCCGGTCCGCGCCCTGCCTGGCACGTCGCGACCGTCGCCGAGACGCGTCGCGAGACGCCGACTGCCGTGCGGCTCGTCCTCGACGTGCCGACGTGGCCGGGCAGCGCGGCCGGGTCCCACGTCGACGTGCGTCTCACCGCTCCGGACGGCTACCAGGCGAGCCGCTCGTACTCGATCGCGTCCTCGACCCCGGCGGGGCAGGTGGTCCTCGCGATCGACGAGCTGCCGGACGGTGAGGTCTCCCCGTTCCTGGTCCGCGAGGTGCTGCCCGGTGACCAGCTCGAGCTGCACGGCCCGCTCGGCGCGTTCTTCGTCTGGTGGCCCGGCGAGAGCGACCGTCCGGTCCAGCTCGTCGCGGGCGGCTCCGGCGTCGTCCCGCTGTATGCCATGGCCGCAGCGCACGGCGCCGCCGGCGACGACTCGCCCTTCCGGCTGCTGTACTCGGTCCGGACCCCGGCCGACGTCTTCTTCGGGGACGAGCTGGCCGCACTCGCCGGACCGGCCTTCGGACTGGACCTCGTCTACACGCGCGACGCGCCGGACGGCTGGCCCGACGCCGTCGGGCGCCTCACCCGGGAGACGCTCGCCGCCCGCACCATCCCCGCTGCGGAGCGGCCGCGCATCTACGCCTGCGGCTCGACGGGCTTCGTCGAGGCGATCGCGCGCTGGCTGCAGGAGCTGGGCCACGCCGCGGTGGACATCCACACCGAACGCTTCGGAGGCCTTTAGATGACGGATCATCTCGACGGCAACGTTCTCGCCGGCGCACTCTCCGAGGTGTTCACGGGCGATGTGACCGCCGCGCGCGCCCGCTGCGGCGGCTGCGGCCAGATGGCCGCGATCGCCGAGGCCATGGTCTACACCAACGCGCCCGGCCTGGTGGCTCGGTGCGCGGGCTGCGACCACGTGCTGGCCACGATCGTCGACGCGGGCGACCGCCTGATCCTCAGCCTGGCGGGCCTCACGGCCATAGAGCTGACCCGCCCCGTCTCGACTCGTTAGTGGGCCGTGAGGAAGGCGTCAAGGCTCGCCAGGTCGTCGGTGTTGATGTGGTCGACGCCGGCGGCCGCCAGCTCGGTCCACACCGCCTCGCGCGCCGGGCCCGGCTGGTCGGGCGTGGCCCAGAACCGGACCCGGTAGCCCGCGGCGTGCGCCTGGCCCACGAAAGCGTGCAGGCGATCCCGCTCGGCGGCAGGCATCGGGCCAACGCCCTGCCAGGTGAATAGCTTGGTCCAGTTGTCGCTGACCAGCGGCATCAGGCTCGCCGGGAGTCCGGAGCCGAGGTCCGTGGAGCGACCGTCGTAGAACGCGTAGCGCACGGGCTGCGCACGCATGGTCTCCAGCGGCCGGTTGCCGCTGATGACGGCGGTCACCGGACCGGTCCGCACCCGGCCGTGCACGGTGCGCGTCATGAGCCGCGCGTGCTCGGCGAGCGCCTCGTGGACGGCGGCGTACGTGGTCTCGCCCTCGGACTTGATGTCGATCAGGAGCTGCAGGCTGCCGTCCCAGCCGGGGTAGACGCTCCGGCCGCGGCCGCGCGTCAGGTCCTGCAGCGGGTCGAGGTAGAGGCTCTCCAGCGTCCGGTCGGGGTCGACGTCGACGAGGTCGTGCGCGACGAGCAGCTCGCCGTCGACCAGCCAGACGTCCGCCTCGACGCTCGTGAAGCCGTGGGACAGCGCGTCGTACAGCGGGCGCTCGTGCTCGTAGTCGTTGTGGGCGTGCGCGGCGTCGTGGGGCTCGCCCAGGTCGACGCCCCGTCCGGGCGAGGTGGCCGACGCCGGCGTGGCCAGCCCCGCGAACAGGGTCGCGGCCGCGAGGGCCGCGCCGACGATAGTTCTTCCGCGCATTGTCGTCTCCAGGTACCTGCTGAATGCCTGCTGGCCGGTCAACCCATGCAAGCGCCGGCCGCTGACGAACGGGTGAACTCGGGACGACGGCGAGCCGTCGGCGAGCGGAACCGCTCCGGCGGACCCGATCAGGCCTGATAGAATGAACATTCGTTCATTCAACCTGGTGAGCAGCCACGAGGAGGCGCGATGCCCCGCACCACCGCACAGAACGAGGCGCTGAGGACCGCGACGCGAGAGACCGTGCAGACCGCGGCGATCCGCGTCTTCGCCAGGGACGGGTTCACCGCCGCGAGCATCCGGACGATCGCCGCGGAGGCCGGCCTGAGCGTCGGGTCCATCTATCGCCACTACGCGACCAAGCACGAGCTGTTCGACGAGTTCCTGGTCCAGGCCACCACGGGCCTCGCCGCGGCGGCGGCACGCCTCGAAGGGCCGGGCTCACCGATCGACCTGGTCCGCGAGTTCACTACCGCCTACCTGGCGGACCTGGCCGCCGACGACGGCGCGGCGGAGTTCTCCGAGGTCGTCAGCCAAGGATTCAGCACCGACACCCCGGCCGGGACGAGGGCGCGGCTGCTGGCGCCGCACCGAACGCTCTGGCAGGCCTTCTCCGCCGTCGTACGCCGCGGCCAGGAGGCCGGACAGCTCGCCGACGGCGACCCCGACACCATGACCGTGTGCTACTTCGCGACGCTCTCCGGCCTCACCACCCTGCGCCTCGCGCTAGGCCACGACGTGAACCTGCCCAGCGCCGAGCTGGTGCTCCGCATGCTCACAGCCGCCACACCGACAGCCACACTCACAGCAGGGAGCGACGATGATTGAGGTCAAGCGCGGCGACGAGCTGGGCGAGCCGTACCGCCGCGGGATCACGGAGGTCCTCGTCCGCGGCTTCGCCGAGGACTTCGCCTATTTCTCCGACGACTCGCGCGTCCTCACGGACGCCTTCGAGCACATGCTCCTGCTCGACCGCTTCTACGTCGCCGTCGTGGACGGCGAACCGGCGGCCATCGCGTCCGTCACGGAGGGCACCCAGGAGTGCTTCGCCCCGCGGTGGGACAGGATCCGGCAGCATCTTGGCCCCGTCCACGGGACGATGAGCTACCTCATCGTCCGCAGCCAGTTCCTCGGGGCGTACGACGGCGCGCGGGCCGGCCTCGCGGAGATCGGCTTCGTCACCACCGCCCCGCGATTCCAGGGACGCGGCGTCGCGACCGCGCTCATGCGCCACCTGATGGCGCTGCCGGAGTACGAGGAGTACGTCCTCCGCGACATCAAGGACACGAACGCCCCGGCCCTGGGCCTGTACACGAAGCTCGGCTTCGCCGAGTCCGTCCGGCGACCGGTCCGGTTCGCGAAGCGGGCAGGATTCGCCGCGTACGTCTCCATGAGCCTCGCACGGGACTGATCGCCAGTGGCCCAGTGGTGACAGGGACGCGCGTCGCCCCCGGGTATGGGTAGCTCTTCCCATTCCGGGATCTTCCAGGAGGTGCGAACGTCTCCCTAGCCGGTGCGGAATACCGCACCGGCAGGCTGAACCACCGGGTCTCTGTGCGACCTGTTGAGGGGAGAACATTCATGAGGGGAGCGCCTGCGCTTCTCGCGGTGATCGCTTTGCTGGCCTCGATGCTGGCTGCCGTCGTGGGTGTGGCGGCACCCGCGTCGGCCGCAGCCCGGGACGGGAAGTGCGACAGCGGTGAGTTCTGCTACTACTACAACAGCGACAACGCGGGGTCCGTCTCGGACTTCACCGGGTCGATGAGCGACCTGGGCGCCACCCAGCCGTCGTGCTACGAATTCAAGAGCTCCGGCGCCGGCCAGGGCGAGTGCGTGAAGAACAACGCCGCCTCGGTGTGGAACCGGTCGGGCCAGACGGTCCGCGTCTACTTCAACACCGCGTTCGGCGGCATCTACCAGAACATCGGCGCGGGGTACAAGGGACAGCTCAGCGCGGACCTGTACAACAACAACGCCTCGCACAAGTTCGTCGGGACCGCTGGGACCGACACCGGCGCCCGCAGCGGCACCTGTGAGACCGGCGAGTTCTGCTACTACCACAACAGCCGGAACGCGGGGTCGGTCTCCGACTTCACCGAGTCCGCCGGCAGCTACGGCGACGCGCAGCCCACCTGCTACGACTACAAGGGCGCGGGCACCGGCCAGGGCGAGTGCATCAAGAACAACGCGGCCTCCGTCTGGAACCGCTCCAGCAAGACCGTCCGTGTCTACTTCAACAGCAACTACGGGGGCTCCTACCAGAGCGTCGCCGCCGGGTTCAAGGGGCAGCTCAACAGCACCCTCTACAACAACAACGCCTCCCACAAGTTCGTCGGCGCCACCACTCCCGGCGGCGGCTCGCGCAGCGGCACCTGCGAGACCGGTGAGCTCTGCTACTTCCACAACGGCGACAACACGGGGTCCATCTCGGACTTCACCGACTCGACCGGTGACTACGGCGCGACGCAGCCGTCGTGCTTCGACTACAAGGGTGCGGGCACCGGCCAGGGCGAGTGCGTCAAGAACAACGCGGCCTCCGTCTGGAACCGCTCCAGCAAGACGGTCTGCATCTACTACAACAGCTACTACGGCGGTTCCTCGCAGAAGGTGGCCGCAGGTTTCAAGGGCCGGCTGAACAGCACGCTGTCCCAGAACAACGCCTCCCACAAGTTCGTCACGACGGCCGGCTGCCCCGTCTCCAGCGGCCCCGTCGACCCGGGCGCTCCCGGTGGGGACACCAGTGGTGACTACGCGCAGAAGGTCGAGCGCGTCATCCAGGCCGCGCTGGCGCAGACCGGCCAGGGCTACACCTACTCGTGGGGCGGCGGCAACAAGTACGGCCCGACCTACGGCGTCTGCTGCAGCCCGGGCGGTTACGACGACCGGAACCGGTTCGGGTTCGACTGCTCGGGCCTGACGCAGTACGCGTTCTGGCAGGGCGCGGGCGTCGACATCGGCACGTACACCGGTGCGCACCTGAGCAAGGGCACAAAGGTCTCGATGAGCAACCTGCGGCGCGGCGACCTGATCATGTGGGGCGGCTGGTCGAGCACCTATCACGTGGCGATATATCTGGGTAATGGCCAGATGGTCGAGGCGTCGTCGCCCCGGACCTCGACCAGCGTGCACGTGACGAACGTCTACGGCGGTGACTTCGGGATCCGCGTGAACATGTGATCCTTGCGCCCGCGCTGGACCGGTACGGTCCTGTCACCGACCTCGGTGGCAGGACCGTGCCATGTCCACGCACGTATCGCAGCTTCCGCAACGGCTGATGGCGGTTACCGGGATACTCCGGCCGGACGACGGCGAGAACCGGGTACCCGACCTTGGCCAGATCGATCGTGGCGTGGTGCCCGTGATCACGCCCGGAAGGGACCCGGCAGCCGCAGGCAGCCTGGGACGCACTCACCACCGTAGCCACACTCTGGAGGAACCCCTCATGATCACCCCGGCCGACGAGACCCTCCTGCGGCGCGCCATCAGCATCGCGGCCCACGCAGTCACCGTGGGCGACGCGCCCTACGGCTCCCTGCTGGCCGGCCCGGACGGCACGATCCTCGTGGAAGCCCACAACACAGTGCGGCGCGACAACGACATCACCGCCCACCCGGAACTGAAGCTCGCGCGCTGGGCGGCCCGCGAGCTGGACCCGGACACAGCCTCGCACGCCACCATGTACACCAGCTGCCAGCCCTGCACCATGTGCGCCGGCGGCATCATCCGCTCCGGCATCGGCAGGGTCGTCTACGCCCTCGCCACCGAACAGCTCGTCGAGCTCAACCCGCAGTCGGGAGACTGGCCGCCGGTCGTCCAGGACGGCCCGGCCCTGTTCGACGAGGCGAGCAGCCCCGTCCTCGCCTACTACCGACCAGCCGAAGGCATCAGCTGACGCGGTCCCGACCCGAGGTTTGTCGCAGGGCGGTCACTCGGGCCAGGTGTTGTCCAGGATGGTCCGCACGAAGTCCTGCCGGCGGAAGGCCGGGTCGAAGTGGGCGAGCACGTCGTCGTTCATGGTGCCGAAGGTCGTCCGTGGCCGATCTGCCATGCCGTCGTAGAACGCATGCAGGATCCGGTTCTTGAAGTCCGGCCGCGGGTGAGCCGCGACGACCTGTGCACGCTGCGTCTCGGTGATCCGGTCCAGGTCGATGCCGAGCACGTCGGTCTCCACGCCCAGCGTGACCACTGCCACCTCCGGTGCCAAGTGGTGCGGAACCTCTGGCGTGGTGTGGAGCGCTATGCCGAGCCAGACGTCGCGCGCCTCGTCGTGCGAGCGGCCGTGCTCCCGGAGGAAGTTGTACGCGGCCTCGGCACCGTCGATCTCGAACCGGCGGTCCGGCGTGCGGTAGGACGACGTGAGACCCAGATCGTGGAACATCGCGCCGACATAGGCGAGCTCCGGATCAGCCTCCAGCCCCTGGGCGGCCGCCTTGAGCATCCCCCAGAGGAACACCCTTCGGGAGTGGTCGAACAGCGTGTCGTCGGCGGACTGCCGCACGACGGCCGTCGCGTCGCGAACGAGCTCGGTGTCCGGGATCGTGATCCCGGCAATGGTTTCAGGCATGTGTGTCTCCTCGATCCGAGTAGTGGTTGCGGGACCGACCGGGTCCCGTTCCGTTCCGCCCTCGCGCCAGGTCCTAGGGGTGGAGTGCTTCTTGTTCGTTCGCGACCTGGATGATCGTCCTGCCGGAGACGCGGTGGCGGCGTGCGAACGCGTCCGCGGTCTCGGACAGCGGCCGCACGGCGCCGACGATGGGCCGGAGCCGGCCGGTCCGGACGCGCTCGGCAAGGTCAGCCAGGCGGACGCGGTCGGGTTCGACGACGAAGAAGACCGCCCTGCCGTCCGTGGGCTGCACGGCCGGCGGATGCGCGATCGTGACGAGCACTCCACCGGGGCGCACCAGGGCGATCGACGCGTCGAGGACGTCGCCGCCGATCACGTCCAACACCACGTCGACGGGGCCCACCTGGGCCAGGTCGTCCGTCGCCAGGTCGAGGAACCCGCGCGCACCCAGGCCGAGAACGACGTCCCGGTCGTCCGTCCGACCGGTGCCGATCACGCGCGCACCCGCCTCGTGCGCGAGCTGGACGGCGATCGAGCCCACGCCGCCAGCAGCGCCGTGGACGAGAACGGTCTGGCCGGTCGTGAGTCGGGCGTGGTCGAACAGTCCTTGCCACGCAGTCAGGCCGGAAATCGGTAGTGCGGCAGCCGCGGTGTGATCGATGCCGGCCGGCAGCGGGGCCAGGTTGCGGGCCTCCACCGCGACGTACTCGGCCAGGGTCCCGTTCCGGGCCCAGTCGGTCAGCCCGAACACGCGCTGGCCCACGCTCAACCCCGTCGTTCCGTAGCCGAGCTCGGCCACCACGCCGGACACCTCGTGCCCGGGGATGGTAGGGGTCCGGTCGCGCCCAGCGCGGTCGGTCCACGTCGCGGGCCAGTCGAGTTCACCGGGCGTGAAGCCCGCGGCGTGCACACGCACGATGACGTCGTTCTCCGCGGCATGGGGGTACGGCATGTCCATGGACGTCAGACCGCTCAGACCTGCGGCACGGTCTCTCACGATGATGGCTCGCATCGTCATTCCTTCCAGAACTGTTTCAGGGTCGTCTCGGAGTCGCTGTCAGCTCGGCCACGGTGCGCCGATGATCCGCTCGACGGTCGTCGAGCGCTGAAAGCCGGGGATGAAGTGTTCGAGGATGTCGGCGTTCACGGTGCCGTTCGCCGTCTCGGGGCGGTGCCTGAGACCCTCGACGGTCGCCCGCAGGAACTCACGCTTGAAGTCCCCTCGCGGATGGGCAGCGACGATCTCCTCGACCTGGTCATGCTCGAGGGCGTCCAGGCCGAACCCGAGCACATCGGTCAGGACGCCGAGCTGCGTCATCGCGATCTCCGGGGCCATCCGGCCGGGAATGCCCGGTGTGGTGTGCAGTGCTATCGCCGTCCAGACCCTCTCCGCTGCACTTGCCGAGAACCCCCTGCGCAGGAGGAACTGGCGGGCATGGTCGGCGCCGTCGACCTCGAACCGCTGCTCGATCTCGGAGAAGGGCATCAGCAGGCCGACGTCGTGGAACATCGCCGCCACGTAGAGCAGCTCCGGGTCCAGATCCACACCGAGCCTGCGCGCGTGGAGCAGGCCGAAGAAGAAGACTCGCTGCGAGTGGTGATAGATCAGCGGGCTGGTCGCCTCCTGGGCGAGCACGGTCGCTTCAGCGACCGCTGCTGTCTCAGGGATCTCCAGCCAGGCGGTGAGCTCTGACATGGCCTCGTGCTCTCAGGATGTCGTTCCGTGGACCGTGTGTCCTGCCTCCATGCTGCCCCCTGGACACGGCCCGGCGCCGCCCTCGTCCGGCCAGGAATCCCTGATATCCGGACAGAGCATGTCGACGGCCATGTGCTACCAATGAACAGTGCCAACGCCCCTGCCCCACGACGTCGCGATCCTCGTCCATGACGGGGTGACGCTGCTGGACTTCGCCGGTCCCGCGCAGGCGTTCACCGAGGCGAACCGGCTGGGTGCGACCTACCGGACGACCCTGGTCTCACCAGCCGGCGCCGACGTCACGTCGAACATCGGCGTCCGGGTCGCCGTCGACGGTGCGGTGACCTCTCGACGTGTCGACACGTTGCTGGTCCCGGGCGCCGACATCTATCCCGGCGCCCCGGTCCCTCGTGATCTGGCGGATGCCGTCCGGAAGTCGGCGACAGCGGCCGGACGGGTCGTGTCGGTCTGTACCGGGGCGTTCATCCTCGCCGCCGCCGGACTCCTGGACGGCAAGCGCGCGACCACCCACTGGAAGGTCACGCACGAGCTCGCCGCCCGGTGCCCGACCTGCAGTGTCGAGCCCGACGCGATCTATGTCCGCGACGGCACCACGTACACATCGGCCGGGATAACCGCCGGTATCGACCTCGCGCTCGCACTCGTCGAGGAGGACCACGGACCTGACCTGGCCCGTGAGGTCGCCCGTGCCCTGGTCGTGTACATGCAACGAGCCGGCGGACAGTCCCAGTTCTCGGCACCACTGCACGGCCCGCCGCCACGCTCGCCGGCGCTGCGCACGGTCACCGACCTCGTCACCGCCAACCCAGGCGGGCAGTACTCCCTGGGCGACCTCGCGAAGCACCTCAACGTCAGCACCCGGCACCTGACACGCCTCTTCCACGACGAGCTGTCCACCACGCCCGGCCGCTACGTGGAGAACATCCGGTTCGACCTGGCCAGAGCCCTGCTCGATCAAGGACACACCGCTACCCGCGCCGCAGAGCTCGCCGGGTTCCCCAGCTACGAGAGCATGCGACGCGTCTTCGCCAGAAAGGTGTCGTCGAGCCCGGTCGCCTACCAGCGGCGGTTCGCCTCCGCATGGGGACCAGAGGGCCAACCCAGCATCCAGATTCAGGCCTAGGGAGAAGAACTCGGGCGTGCCGAGGAGCCGGAAGCGGACCAGCGACTCGCTCATAGCCGTTGCCGTGCCGGAGGGCACGGCAACCACGGGCTCGCCCGCGACATCGGGGGCCTCGTGCCCGGGAAAAGACTGAGGCCCTGACCAGTATTTCTACTGGTCAGGGCCTCATTTTGTAGCGGGGGCAGGATTTGAACCTGCGACCTCTGGAACTCGGCGTGCCCGAGATGTCCCGCTACGGAAAGGTCTGGAGTCGGCGGGATCTGCCTTGGTTTCTCGGGAGATATCCCAACTGACAGGGACGACGCTAGCGCAGCCTGGATGGAGGCGCTTGGGCGCGGCTGGTCCTGTCAGGACTGAATCTGTTGCGTTCTTGTTGCGGGGCTCGAATCGTGGTGGAGCCAGCCGACGCTGGCACCGGTGCCCACCAGGCCGTGATCCGCTCGGCCCTCCCGCGTAGGGCTTCGGGCGTCAGACGCCGTACAGGACGGTGGTGTCACCTTCGGTCCAGGCGTTGTCGACGGTGAGGTGCTGGATGACCCAGGCGTCATCCTGTCGCACGAGGTCGACGTTGTACCGGTTGGTCATCAGGACGTGGCGTGAGTGGTCACCACGCGGCAGGTGCTGGCAGGCCACGATGGCCTCCAGGCTCGCGGTGTCGCCGTCGACGCTGGCCCGCGGGTTGCTCACGGAGTGTGTCGTGTCCAGCTTGCTGAGCGAGTCGGCCAGGGCTGCGGCGATCGTTTCCTTGCCCTGCACCTCTGGGTAGTCGAAGCCGGCCTTCCTTGTGGCGGGCCCGAAGTCGGCCACGGCGTCCTCGGCGAACGCCGACGCGAGGAGGGCTCGGTCGCGCAGGTCGAGACCGGCCGCGTAGCGGTAGAGGGCTTCGACCACGGCGAGCTTGTCCGCTGTTGCCGTCGGGGTGGTGGTGCTGTCGATGACCGACATGACGCTTCCTTGTCTGACGATGCGATGTTGAGATCAACGTAACCCTCTAATCGACACCTGTCGAATAGGGTGTGTGTCGGAAGCGCTCGTGGAGAGGAACCTCATGTACGGTGCGGCTCATGGTGAGTGAACGGTCCGCGGTGGTTGGTGAGGACCCGCGGTTCACGCGCTCGCGAGAGGCGATCGCGGAGACGCTGGCCGACCTCATGCAGCGGACGGACACGTGCCCTTCGGTCTCCACACTGGCGGAGGCGGCTGGGATTCATCGGGCGACGTTCTACAACCACTTCGACTCGGTCGAGCACGCCGCTGTGCACGTGATCACGAGCGACTTCCGTGCCCTGCGGGCCCTCGATTTCGGTGATCGTCAGCTCGGCGCGGACCCGGCCTCGGTGGCGTTGGCGACACTGAACACGATGCTCGAGACCCTTCGGCGACGCAGAAGCCTTTTCCTGCTGGCTTCGACGTGGCAGTCACCCAGTGGACTGATGGGTATCGGGGATCTTCTCGTGGATCAGATCCGGAATTTTCGGCACGAGTTCGGCGGCGACGAGCAGCAGTCCGACGCCGACAGCGCGGTCGAAGACATCTACACGGCCTGCGGGATGAACGGCGTCCTGTCGGCCACGCTCGGGGACGGTCTCGACGGCAAGCCGGAGGAAATTGCTCGCCGCCTGTACGCCGCCCTGCCCGACTGGATGCAGCACCCGCGGACGGCGGCGCCATGACAAGCTCCCGGCCTGATCCTGCCGTCCGCCTGCTGGCCATCACGCTCGACTGCCCGGATCCAGTGAGGCTCGCGCAGTTCTACAGCGAAGCCCTCGACCTGCCCGTCACGGTGTCCACGCCTGGCTTCGTCCTGGTCGGCCGCGAGGGCTCGCCCGGGTTGGGCTTCTACCGTATGGACGACTACCGCCCACCGACCTGGCCGGACTCCGCCGTGCCGAAGCAAGTCCATCTCGACCTGGGCGTGGACGACCTGGACGCTGCCCAGGCCCGGCTCCTCGCTCTGGGGGCGGTCGAACCTGACGTGCAGCCACTGCCCCACAAGCGCCGGGTTCTGCTGGACCCCGCCGGCCACCCGTTCTGCATCACCCGCTGAGGACCGACCGAGCGCCACGCTGAGAATCGTGCCCGTGTCCGCTGGATCACACGACCAGCGCCGCTTTGCGGACCCGACCTGTCCTGGTCGGTCCATAACGTGCAGGTGAACCGGGAAAGGCCCGGCCTGCGAGAGGAACCTCAGCTATGAGCGGACGACTGCTGATCTACGGCGCGACCGGGTACACCGGTCGTCTAGTCGCGGAGCGGGCGGTGCAGATCGGTCTGGACGTGACGGTGGCCGGACGGGACGCCGGAAAGGTCCGCGAGCTGGCAGGCGTGCTGGGCGTCGCGTCTCGCGTGTTTGACGTCGATGACGCCGACGCGGTGCGCGACGCGCTGCAGGACGTCGACTGCGTGCTCAATGTCGCCGGACCGTTCCGGCACACGGCCCGCCAGCTGATGGACGCGGCCATCGAGGCCGGCGTGCACTATCTCGACACGACAGCGGAGTTCGACACCTTCGCGCTGGCTGAGTCCAAGGACGCCGAAGCGTCTCGTGCCGGCGTCATGATCATGTCCGGCACAGGTTGGGACGTGGTCCCGAGCGACAGCCTCGCCCTGCACACCGCCCGCCGGGTGCCTGGTGCCGAGAAGCTCACGATCGCGCTGCGCGTGACCGGCAGCTTCTCCCGTGGGTCGCTGGCCAGCTCTGCCGGAATCGAGGACCTGGGCACCCTGGTACGCAGGTCCGGAGAGCTAACCCGGCTCGACACGGCCACCACGCGGTCGTTCGACTTCGGCAACGGCCCGGAGGACTGCGTGCCGGTCCCGATGGGCGACCTGATCACGGGACTGAGGTCGACCGGCATCGGGAACATCGAGGTGTTCCTGGGCACCGACGCGGGCTTCCCCGACGTCGACCCCGCTGACGCCGGACCCACCGCGGATGAACGCACCCAGGGCCGCTACCTGGCCATCGCAGAGGTGACCGGCCGTGACGGCGGGGCGGCACGGTCGCTGATCGACACCCCCACCGGATACACGTTCACGCAGCTCAGCTCGGTGGAGATCGCGCGGCGGGTGCTCGACGGGCAGTTCACCGCCGGGTTCCAGAGTCCCGCCTCGGCCTACGGCCCGGAGCTGGCCACCAGCATTGCGGACACCACCATCGTCGACCTCTGACAGCAGCCCCGGGCGACGGCGCCTGCGCTATGGCCGGGGCGACGAGCTCGTCGCCCCGGCCGAGCCGTTGCTCTCGACCAGTGCCACGGCGCGTCGTCGCACCGCCTCGCGCACGGACTCCGGGGAGAGGACCGTCAGCGGAACCCCCAGGCGCATCAGGTACTCCCCGAGCGACTCCGCGTCCGTGCCGCCGATCCGCACGATCGTGGCGTGCGGCCCGTCCGGCTCATGCGTACCGGCCGTTGGCGGCACCGTGCGCATCGCGTCGTCGAGCGAAAGCGGCAGGCGCACGACGGCGTAGATCGGGTAGTCGCTGACGAGCATCTCGGCAACCATCCGTGCGGCGTCGGGCGGGTCCTGCAGGCGCACCACCCGGCCGGTGGGGTGGACGTCGACCACGCGGTCGGCGCGGAAGGTCCGCCAGGCTCCCTTGGCCACGTCCAAGGCCACGAGGTACCAGCGGTTCCCCGTGAAGACCAGGCGGTACGGATCGACGTCGCGCACCGTATCGGTCCCCTGCATGCTCCGGTAGGACAGCGTGATCCGCTCGCTGCGCCGGCAGACCTGTGCCAGCCCGGCGAGCATCCCGGGAGAGAGCGGCTGCCCGCAGACCCGCGTGGTGTGCTCGAAGACGTCGTCCATCGCGCCGAGCCGGGACGCCACCCGGGCCGGCAGCAGCTGGCGCAGCTTCAACAGCGCCGACAGCACCGCCTGGTCGTCGCCGAGCACCCTGGTCTGCGCGGCCTCGCGCAGCGCCACGCTGACGGCCAGCGCCTCCTCGTCGTCGAGCACGAGGGGCAGGTGGCTGCGGCTCTCCCGGAGCCGGTAGCCACCCCAGTGGCCTGGATCCGACTCGACGTCGTAGCCGAGGTCGCGCAGGCGGGCGACGTCGCGACGCACCGTGCGCTCCGTGACGTCCATGCGCTGCGCGAGCTCGCCGGCCGTCCAGCTCGTCCGCGACCACAGGAGGGACAGCAGCTGGAGCAGCCGCGAGGAGGTGCTGATCACAACTGTCCAGCATAGGAGCGGACCCGTGCTCGGCCGGGACGCGGGCGGCCGCGCGGGTCGCGCCGCCGTACGGGTACTCCAGGCGCTGCCTGGGTGCACCGCACCCAGGCAGGTACACCCCGGCTCGATGACGCGCCCGCGCGTAGCCTCGAACGCATGGCGACACGAGAGAACGCGTTCGGGGAGTTCCTCACCGCCCAGCGCGCCCGGGTCTCCCCGCAGGACGTCGGCCTGCCGACAGCCGGCTCCCGGCGGGTCAAGGGCCTGCGGCGGGAGGAGGTGGCCGTCCTGGCGGGGGTCAGTGCCGACTACTACGCACGCCTCGAGCAGGGGCGCGAGCGGACGCCGTCGGCCCAGGTCGTCGAGGCGATCTGCACCGCCCTTCAGCTCGGCCCGGACGCGCAGGCGCACGCGTTCCGGCTGGCCCGCCTGACACCGGCCACGCTGCCCACGAGCGACCGGGTGGGCCCGGACATGCTGCGCCTGCTCGACAGCATGCCGGACGTCGCCGCGTACGTCGTCAACCCAGCCTTCCGGATCCTGGCGACCAACCCCGTCGCCGGGGAGCTGCTCGGCACCGAGCAGGTAGCCCAGGGGGCCGTGCCCTACCTGTTCACCAACCCCGCCTCACGCAGGTACTTCATGGACTGGGAGCACATCGCGCGCGCCGCGGTCAGTGCGCTTCGTCTGGCGGTGGGATACAACCCCGTGCACCCGGAGGTGTCCGCACTGGTGACCCGGATGAAGGACGAGAGCCCGGACTTCGCGCGCCTGTGGCGGGACCACCGTGTGACCGGCCTGAGCGCGACGACCAAGCGCATCGACCACCCCGCCGTCGGGCAGCTGGAGCTGGTCTACCAGACGTTCGAGAGCCGGGACGCGCCGGGGCAGCAGCTCACGGTCGCCACCGCGGCGGCCGGGTCGCCCAGCGCTGACTCGCTCGCGCTGCTCGGCACCATCGCGGCCGACCGCGCGGCCTCCACGAAGCACGCCGACCCGAAGTAGGACGCCCTCTGCAACCAGGGTGTGGCACACCCCGGGAGCCACTGCCTTCTCCACCGTCCCGTGCACCGCAGGCTGGAGCCGTACCGGACCCCCGGTGCGCACCACCACGAGAGGGCACTTCGATGGCACAGATTCTGGAGATCACCACACTCCGCCCCGCCCCCGGGCTCACCCCCGAGGACTTCGTCACCGCGAACGCCGACATCGACGAATACCTGCGGCGGCAGCCCGGATTCCAGTGGCGGCGGATCACCGTCCGCGACGACGGCACCGTCGTCGACATCGTCGCCTACGACAGCATGGCCCACGCCCGGGCCGGCGCCGGCGGCATCACCAGCGAGATGGGCGACTCCCCCGTCCACGCCACGATCGACCACAGCAGCGTCGACTGGCAGCTGACCACCGTCCTGCACGGCGTCGAAGCCTCCGCCGTCGCGGGGAGCTGACCAGGTGTGACCGGGCGCTCCCTGCTTCCCGGACCGGACCTGTCCGGGAAGCGACCTAGCGTCGAAGCACGTTCACGACCGAGAGGAATCAACATGACCGGCATCAAGTCCCCGGACACAGGCAGTGGGGCCGAGCACGACGCGGCCCGGCTGACCCTGGCCGACGCCGACGCCACCGCGCTGGAGGTGCGTGCGCTGTACGAGCAGATCGAGCAGCGCATCCTGCAGCGCACCTGGACCCTGCCCGAGCTGGCGGTCGGGTTCACCAACGACGCCGCCTACGTGGGCCGCCTCGTCCTGGCCGCCGAGCGCACCTGGGACATCGCCGGCGACGTCGACGCCGAGCTCAAGCACAAGCTCGCCGAGTGCATGTGGTGGCTCTTCGTCCTGGCCGACAAGCTCGACGTCGACCTCCCCGCCGCCTACGCCGAGACCATGCAGAAGATAGGAGGTGGGCTCCGTGGCTGACGCGCTGCCCCTGACCGATCACTTCGCCGCGTCCGACGAGCCGGAGCTCGTCCGTTCGCCCGCGGCTCGCTACGTCTTCGTCACGGGAGCGGGAGCCCCGGGCGACGACGAGTACTACCGCAAGAAGGCGCTGATCGTCGACGTCGCCCGGGCGCTCGCCCCTGCGTCGTCGCCCGGTGCGTCGGAGCCGGTGGCCGAAGGCCAGTACTGGTACCCCGAGGGCTCGACGCCGGTCGGCATCGCGGACTTCTACAGCGTGAACCCCGTCTCGGAGCTGCACTACCGCCTCATGGCCGCCGTCGGAGCCACAGCCAGCGACGAGGACATCGCGGCTGCTCGTCTCGCGGCGGGGAGCCCTTCGGACACCGCGCAGGACCGGCTCGAGCTGTTCGACCTGCCCGAGGAGACCGCCGTCCAGGTGATGCACCACGGACCTTTCGCGGGCGAGCTCGCCACGCTCGACCGGCTCGGCCGGTTCGCCGAGCGGACCGGCGTGGCTCGCAACGGGCCCCACCGGGAGATGTACCTCGACGCCTACACCAGCGAGACCCCGCAGGACACGCTGCGCACGATCCTGCGGGATCCCGTGGCCTGACTGTCGCCGACCGCTGTCAGGCGGCCCGCTCCCGGTCCGAGCAGGCAGCGGTACCGACCACTACGGCCGGCACCGCTGCCCCAGTGTTGGCAACGGAAAGCTCCTGGGCTTCTCCTGGTGTCTGAACCCCTACGGGGTCGCACACACACCTTCCTCCCAGGCGCCTCGGGATGAACTCCGTGCGAGATGACACCCGCGCGGAGGCGGTACGAGGCGAGAATCTCGCATCCAGGGTGTGGCACTCCTAGGCAGCTGCGTCCTTCCCCGGCCGCTGCCGCGGCCGAAGACTCAGGGTTATGAACATCGTGATCATCACCGGCGGCAGCCGCGGCCTCGGCGCCGCTACCGCACTCGCCTGCGCCCGACGCGGCCTCGGCGTCATCATCACTTACAACAGCAACCCGGCCGCGGCCGCGGCCGTCGTCGACAAGATCAAGGCCGACGGTGGTAAGGCGGTAGCGCTGGAGCTCGACGTCACGGACACCACAACCTTCCCGGCCTTCGCCACGAGCGTCAGCAGCACTCTGCAGGAGACCTGGGGCCGGACCGACTTCGACTACCTGGTCAACAACGCCGGCTACGGCCTCTACAACCCCATCGCCACGGTCACCGAGGAGCAGTTCGACGGCCTGTTCCGCGTGCACCTCAAGGGCCCTTTCTTCCTCACCCAGACCCTGCTGCCCCTGATCACCGACGGCGGTCACATCGTCAACCTCGTCAGCGCGACAAGCCGCGTGGCGACCATCGGTGTCGCGCCGTACGCCAGCTTCAAGGGCGGCCTTGAGGTGCTGACCCGCTACATGGCCAAGGAGTTCGGCGACCGCCGGATCCGGGCCAACTCAGTCGCACCCGGCGCCATCCGCACCGAGCTGGGCGGCGGCCTGAACGACGAGTTCGAGGCGCAGCTGGCCGGCCGCACCGCACTGGGCCGGGTCGGCGAACCCGAAGAGGTCGGTGGTGTCATCGCGAGCCTGCTCTCCGACGACAACCGCTGGATCAACGCCCAGTCGATCGAAGTTTCCGGAGGGTTCGACATCTGATGCTCGACCGTGGCCTCTTGCGGGTCAGCCCTTCCGGGTGCTCGATCGCATTCACAGCGCGGTAGGAGTCGGCCCACGTCGTGCAGCGGTTTCACCACAAGCCCTCCAGGCACGACAGACCCTGCCTGGAGGGGAGATGGCCTAGCTCAGGCGCATCGGATCCGCCCTTCAGGAACTCACAGTCCCAGCGACCGGCTCGACGTGTTTGCCATCGCGTCCAACGGGCGGATGTAGTGCCGGACGAGCGTGGAGATCTCCTTGTGGCGGGTCTGGGCGGCGATCCTGTCCAATGGGACACCGGCAAGGGCGGCGGCCGTGGCGTGCCCGGCACGTAGCGAGTGCCCCGAGACCCGTTCGCTCTCGATCCCCGCAGCTGCAGCCCGAGTGCGGATGATGCACCTGACGGTGTGGCCGCTGATACGTTCGACGGTCGCGCGGCCGTTCGAGCGAACCCTGGTGAACACGTTCCCCGGCCTGGTCCCCCGCACGGCGATCCAATAGCGGAGCGCGGCCACCGGATCGGTCCCGGCGTTCACACCGCTGGCGACCGCGACCACCTGCCCCTCCGCATCTGGGTCTCCCTTGGACCGCCGGATGTTCAGCAGGACACCGTCTCGCACGAACAAGACATCGTCGAGCGCCATCTCCGCCAGTTCTGACCGGCGCAGGGCTGAAGCGAAGCCGAGCAGGAGCAGCGCCCGGTCCCGTGCGCCCGCCGCGGTGCGCTTGTCGATCTGATCGACGATGGACCGGATGTCCTCGGTCAGCAATGCACGGGCCTGCCGACGGGGCGCGACGCCGAGGATGCGTCGCAGGCCCCGTCGCACCCTCCCGACAGTCGGGTCTACGATCGGGTCCGGGACGCCGGCCCGCTGGTGCTCGTACCCGATCGCAGCACAGCACGCCGTGATCGTGGCGTTGGCCAGACCACGCTCTGCCCGCTCTGCCAGGTAGGCACACACCGTCGCCGGATCGGCAGGCAACGACGCCAGCCCACGGCCCGCGCACCATCTGACAAAGAGGCGCCAGGCCGAGGCGTACGAGGCCAGCGTCGACGGAGCGCGCTCAGCAGAGATCGCTGCCGCCACACGGGCTGCGTCCTCAGCCGTCAGGCCGGAAAAGCCGCGGCCGGTGTGGATCGGGACAGGTTCGAGAAGTGTCGTCATGCCCGAACTACTACGGGGCGGCCAGTGCGCTCGCACGCTACTTACGGAAAGTTGCGTTTCTGTTGCGGTGCTCAAGTTCTACAAACCTTTCAGGCCCGGAGATCCGCAGATCTCCGGGCCTGACTTTGTAGCGGGGGCAGGATTTGAACCTGCGACCTCTGGGTTATGAGCCCAGCGAGCTACCGAACTGCTCCACCCCGCGGCGGTAACCCCTACTTTACGCACGCCCGGGGGCTGAGTGCAAACCGGGTCGGGCGGTAGAGACGCAGGTCACAAGCGATCGAACCGATGCGGCCGTGGAACGATCATCCTCATGCCGACGGAGCTGAGCGCCACCACCCTGACTGCCGACCGGATCGTCCGTCTCACCGACCAGCTTGCCGCACTCCCCCACCTGCGACCGGACCCCCGCACCAACGCGCTCTTCGGCGAGCTGGTGCAGACGGTCCTCGCGGCGCCCGACCGTCAGGCCCTCGAGATCCTCGCGCACCCGGAGATCAAGGATCGCAAGGACGTCGTCCGCGAGCTCTCGGCACGCGGCGAGACCGCGCTCGAGCACACCTGGGCGGAGCGCATCACGACGGCGCCCGATCCGGTGTCCGCACTGGGCGAGTTCCCGTACCTCGACAACTATCACCGGCTCACCGCCCTCGAGGTGCGCCTGCTCACCCATTCGGGCGGCACACCGGCGTCCGTCGCAGTGCTCGGCTGCGGGCCGCTCCCCCTGAGCACGGTGGGGTACGCCGACGCGCTCGGCTGCCCCGTCGTCGGCCTGGACCGGGACCCCGTCGCGGTCGCCCTCGCCCGACGGGTCACCACGCGGATCGGAACCCCACAGGTCCGGTTCGAGCAGGCCGACGCCGCCGACGTCGACCTCGCGGCGCACGACGCGGTGGTGCTCGCCGCACTGGTAGGGGCGACGCCGTCCGCCAAGGCGGCGATCATTGCGCAGATGGCCGGCTCGATGCGGCCCGGCGCCATGCTGCTCGCGCGGAGCGCGCGCGGCCTGCGCACCCTCCTCTACCCGCCGGTGGACCTGCGTGCCATGCCCGGATTCGAGGTGCTGGAAGTGGTCCATCCCACCGACGACGTCGTCAACTCGGTGGTGGTGGCCCGCCGGCTCGGCCGAGCATGACAGAGGCTCCCCGGTGCGAGCACCGGGGAGCCTTCGTCATGGTGCGCTCAGAGCGCGTCGGCTGGTGTCAGCCCGCCGAGCCGCTCTGCGCTTCCTCGGCCGCTATCGCGTCCTCCAGCGCCTGCTGCAGGCGGTCCTGCGCCTCGCCGTAGGCGGCCCAGTCACCGTCACGCTGGGCGGCGTTGGCGTCCGCCATGGCGTCGGCTGCCTCCTGCAGTGCGGCGTCCAGCGACCCGGTGCCACCCGCGCCGGCGCCGCCGGTGGGTTCGCCGCTCGGCTCACCCGAGGATTCGCCCGACGGTTCGGGCGTCGGATCGGTACCCGGTTCGCCCTCACCTGTCGGCGGAGCGATCGGCGCCTCGTCCTCGGCCGTACCCGCGTCGCCCGCCTGGGCACCCGAGTCACCGCCGAACACCTGGTCCAGCGCCTCGTCGAGCGTGTCCGCGAACCCGATGTCGTCACCGAAGGCGACGAGCACCTTGCGCAGCAGCGGGAACTGCGTGCCACCTGTCGACTGGATGTACACGGGCTGCACGTACAGCAGACCACCACCGACCGGCAGGGTCAGCTGGTTGCCTCGCCGCACCGTGGACGCACCGATCTGCAGGATGTTCAGCTGCTCGGAGATCGTCGGGTTCGAGTCGAAGTTGTTCTGCACCTGACCGGGGCCGGGCACCGTCGTGTCTCGTGGCAGCTCCAGCAGGCGGAGCTTCCCGTAGTCCTCTGCCTTCTTGCCCGCCTCGTTCCCCGCATCGGCATCCACGGCGAGGAAGCCGGTGAGCACCTCGCGGTCCGTGTTACCGCCCGGGATGAAGGTGGACGTCAGCGAGAACGACGACTCCTCCTGCCCAGGCATCTTCAGCGTGAGGTAGTACGGCGGCTGGAGCGGCGCGGTGGCAGCGTCCGACACCGGGTCGGCCGGGTTGTTCCAGAAGTCCTGACCGGAGAAGAACTCGGCGGAGTCCGTCACGTGGTACTGGCTGAGCAGCGTGCGCTGCACCTTGAACAGGTCCTCGGGGTAGCGCACGTGGCTCATCAGGTCCGCGGAGATGTCCTCCATCGGCTTGACCGACGTCGGGAAGACGTTGGTCCAGGCCTTGAGGATCGGGTCCTCGGCGTCCCAGGCGTACAGGTCGACCGAACCGTCGTAGGCGTCGACCGTGGCCTTCACCGAGTTACGGATGTAGTTGACCTCCTCCGGCAGCTCGACCGGAGCGCCGGAGGCAGTGGTGAGCGTGTCCGCGACGGCCTCGTCGAGCGGCGTCGACGTGGAGTAGGGAACGGCGTCGCTGGTCGTGTACGCGTCGACTATCCACTTCACGCGACCGTCCACGACCGCCGGGTACACCCGGTTGTCGAGGGTGAGCCACGGAGCGACCTTGCTGACGCGCTGCTGCGGGTCACGGTCGTAGAGGATCTGCGACTCGCTCGTCACACGGTCGGAGAACAGGATCTGCTCCTCGCCGAACTTCAGCGCGTACAGCAGCTTGCTGCCGAACGAGCCGACCTCCGGGCCGGCGTCACCCGCGAAGGTCGTGTTGACCTGGCCGCCGTCGTCCGCGTCGTCGGCCTGGTAGTCGAGCTCCCAGGGGTCGCGGGGGTCACCCTCCGGCTTGCCGACGACCGAGTACGTCTGGGTGCTCGGGCTGAAGTAGATGCGCGGCTCGTACTCGCCCTCCATGTCGGTGATCGCACCCTGCGACGGGATGCCACCCTCGAAGAACGCAGGACGGCCGTCCGGGCCGGGCTGGTTGCCGTACGCGGCGACGACGCCGTAGCCGTGCGTGTACACGGTGTGGTCGTTGACCCAGTTGCGCTGGTCCTGACCGAGGCCGTCGAGGTTCAGCTCGCGCACCGCGATCACGGTGTCGCGGGACTCGCCGTCGATCTCGTAGCGGTCCACGGACAGCGAGTCGTTGAAGTTGTAGTACTGCTTGTTCTGCTGCAGCTGACGGAACGACGGCGACACGATCTGCGGGTCCAGCAGGCGGATCGAGGCCGCGGTGTCGGCGTCCGCACGCAGCGCACCCTCCTCCGCCTCCGTCGTGGCGTCGTACTGTTCCTTCTCGATGTCGTCGATGTCGAACGCCGTCAGCGTCGCGTCGATGTTGCGCTGGATGTACTCGGCCTCCAGCTCCTGCGCGTTCGGGTTCACCTGGAACCGCTGCACGACGGCGGGGTAGATGCCGCCGATGGCGATGGCGGACACGACCATGAGGCCGACGCCGATCGCCGGCAGGCGCCAGTCGCCACGGAACGCGGTGACGATGAACAGCGCGGCGACGAAGATCGCGACCACGGTGAGGATGCCCTTGGCAGGGATCACCGCGTGCACGTCGGCGTATGAGGCACCGTCGAACCGGTCGCCCGCGTTCGTCAGGATCGAGTACCGGTCCAGCCAGTAGTTGCCGGCGATCAGCAGCAGGCCCACCGCGCCGATGATGGCCAGGTGGACGCGCGCCGCGGTGGTGGTCCGCGGACCGCCCGCCGCGGCCGGGCCGACCCGGAGGCCGCCATAGAGGTAGTGCGTGATCAGCCCGGCGATGCCCGCGATCACGACCACCGAGATGAGGAACCCGACCGTGAACCGCAGCGCGGGCAGCAGGAACACGAAGAACCCGAGGTCCATGCCGAACTCGGGGTCGGTCTCGCCGAAGGGCTCGCTGTTGAACGCCAGCAGCACCGTCCGCCACTGCGCGGAGGCAGCGACACCGGCGAAGAAGCCGACGAGGACCGGCGCGGCGACCATGACGACCCGGCGCAGCGGCTCGACCGCCTCACGGTACTGGTCGAGCGTCGCCTGCTCGGGAGTGCTGGGCGCGTAGATGGGGCGGGACCGGTAGGCCGCGGTGAACGACCAGAACACGGATCCGGCCATCAGCAGGAATCCGCCGGCGAACAGGGCGGCGCGCATGCCCCACTCGGTCCAGATCACCCGGGAGAACCCGAGCTGACCGAACCACATCACCTCGGTCCAGAACTGGGCTAGGAGAAGCAGGGCTGCGATCACGGCGGCGACCGCGACTATCGCCACCCCCAGCGGACTGCGTCGTCGGGCTCGGGGGGCGCCGCCGGAAGGGCGGCGAGGTGCTGCGGCGAAGGACACGACTGCGTTACCTCACGTCATCAAATGGTTGGGCCGTACCCAGGTGGAACGGCCGGGCTCTGCTCAAGGTTCCCAGCACAAGGTTCCCACATCCTCCAGATGTGCAACACACGGTCAACTACTCCACCGGGAGGTCAGGAACACGTCGGGAGGTCGCTGCCCTCGCCCCGTCCGATCTGCTCGACGGCGTCGCGGGCCTCGGCCAGCGTCGCGACCTTCACGACGTTCAGCCCGGCGGGCACGTTGCCGACCACCTGGGCGCAGTTGTCCGCCGGTGCGAGGAACCACTCCGCGTCGTCCCGGACCGCCCCGTACAGCTTCTGCTCGATGCCCCCGATCGGGCCCACCGTGCCTTCGGGGCTCATCGTCCCGGTGCCGGCGATCACCTTTCCGTTCGCCTCGTCCTCGGCGGTCAGCTTGTCGATGATGCCGAGCGCGAACATGGTGCCCGCGCTGGGCCCGCCGATGTTCTCGATCTCGATGGAGACGTCGACGGGGAAGTCGTAGCGCGGGTCGATGAAGACACCGAGCACCGCCCGCTCGCCGTTGCCCGACGTGGTGATGACGACGTCGGTCGTGCGCTTGCCCCGCTGGACCCCGAGCGTCACGTCGTCCCCCGGGTTCGTCTCGGCGAGCCCGTCGATGAGATCGGCGTAGGTGCCGACGGGCTCACCCTGGAACTCGACGATCACGTCGCCCTCGGAGAGCTTGCCCTCGGCCCCGGAGCCCGGCTCCGTCCCGGCCACGTCGAGGACGGCGGGCACGTCGTAACCGAGCTCGGTCAGTGCAGCCGCCGTCGCGGACTCCTGCGACGACACCATCTCCGCCTGGCTGAGCTCCTTCTGCTGCTCCTCGGTGGTCGCCTCGGGGAAGATCGCCTCCACCGGCAGCACCGAGCGCTTCGGGTCCAGCCAGCCCTGGATCACCTGGCCGGACAGCATCGGATAACCCGGTCCGCCCAGCACGGACACGGTCGTGAGGCGGAGCTCGCCCGTCGACTCGTACGTCCGGGCGCCCTCGATCTGGATCAGGTTCCGCTGCAGCGTGTCCTCGGTGGGCCCCGGCGAACGCATCGCGTACGGCGTCGGCACCACCAGCGCCACCGCGGAAAGGACCGCGGTGGCCAGCAGCGAGACGCCGAGCGTCACCGTGCGGCGCGAGATCGGTGCGACCTCTACCGGCGTGTCGTCGAACGGCGACGGGTCGGGCTGCGGGGCGTGCTGGCGGTCGCGCATATCGGTCACCGGACCATCATTCCTCACTTGGCTGAGGTTTCCGTGAAAGCCGCCCGACGGCGACGCGGCGCGGATCGCAGGGTGCCGATCGCCACGCCGTCCCTCTACGCCAATCCCTATGCCGTCGTGCAAAGATTTTCCACTTGAACGGTGTGTTATACCCCACGTCGCGCCGATAACACGCTACGGTCGTTCCGTGGCCCACGACGCCCTGACGTCCGTGGAGGTGCGCCGGAGCCGCCGTCGCACCGCGACGGTGAGCGCATACCGCGACGGTGGACGGACCATCGTCGCCATTCCCGCGCGCTTCTCTCGGGCCCAGGAACGTGAGTGGGTGGCCAAGATGGTGGCCCGGCTGGAGGACAAGGAACGGCGCCGCCGTCCGTCCGACCAAGAACTGATGGACCGCGCCGGCGAGCTCTCCGCCAAGTATCTCGACGGCCATGCCAAGCCCTCGAGCGTGCGATGGTCCACGAACCAGGGCCGGCGCTGGGGGTCGTGCACCCTGCTGGACGGTTCCATCCGCATCTCGACCCGCCTCCAGGGCATGCCGTCCTGGGTGCTCGACTACGTGCTGCTGCACGAGCTGGCGCACCTCCTGCATGCCGGCCACGGCCCGGAGTTCTGGAAGATCCTGGAGGTCTACCCCAAGACGGACCGGGCGCGCGGGTTCCTCGAGGGCGCGTCGTTCGCACAGGACGACCCGGGGGACATCACGTCCGACGACGGGGACGACTGACCCCTACGGGTGAGTATCCCTAGGACGTGAGCGGGGTCAGTCCTCGCCGAAGATCTCCTTGAGGGCCGCGTCGACGTCGGCGTGCTCGTTCTCCGCGGCCTCGCGGCGCACGAGGTAGCTCGACGGGTCGTCGAGGTCCTGCGTGCCCGGCAGCAGGTCCGGGTGGTCCCAGACGGCGTCGCGCCCCTCCGGGCCCTGGGCGCGGGAGACTATCGAGAACAGGGTCGCCGCGTCGCGCGACCGGCGTGGCCGCAGCTCCAGCCCGACCAGCGTCGAGAACGTCTGCTCGGCGGGACCGCCCGCGGCGCGCCGGCGTCGGATCATCTCGCGCAGCGGGATGGCGTGCGGCAGGTGCGGCAGGGCTGCGATGGCGCTGACCTCGTCGACCCAGCCCTCCACCAGGGCGAGCGTGGTCTCCAGGTTCAGCAGCACGGCCTTCTGCTCGTCCGTGTTCTGCAGCCCGAACACGCCGCCGGACAGTGCGCTGCGCAGGGCGTCGGAGTCGGCGAGGTCGATGTCGCGCACCTGCGCCTCGAGCGCGTCGAGGTCGATGGTGATGCCGCGCGCGTAGCGCTCGACTATCGACAGCAGGTGGGAGCGGAGCCACGGGACGTGGGTGAACAGGCGTGCGTGCGCGGCCTCGCGGACGGCGAGGAACTGCCGGACCTCCTCCAGCGGGGCGTCCAGACCGTCGGCGAACGCGGCGACGTTGGTGGGCAGCAGCACGGTGTCGGAGCTGTCCAGCAGCGGCAGGCCGACGTCGGTGGCGCCGAACACCTCCTGCGAGAGCGTGCCGGCGGCCTGACCGACCTGCATGCCGAACACCGCCGAGCCGAGCCGGCGCATCATCTGGGTCGGGTCGATGGAGCCACCGAGCCCGTGCAGGACACCGGCGGGCATCCCGGGGATCGCCTCGCCGTCGTCGATGCCCTCGGGGAGCTGGTCGCGCAGCACCGTGGCCAGCGCCTCCGAGACGGACGAGGCGACGGGCGCCGCCAGCTCGTTCCAGACGGGCAGCGTGGCCTCGACCCATTCGGACCGGTTCCACGCGTGCCGCTTCCCGCCGGCGGGCGGGAGGTCGGTGACGGCGTCGAGCCAGAGCTCGGCCACCGCGAGCGCGTCCGTGGCCTCCTTGGCCTGCTTGCCGGTCAGTGACGGGTCGCCCTTGCTGACGGCGACCTGCCGCGCGACGTCGTGCGCGACATCGGCGTTGACCGGTCCGGTGCCCTCGGCCGAGAGCATCTTCTGCACCTGGGCCAGCGCGTACTGCATCATCACGGGGTCGGGTGGTCCGCCGAGCGCGGTCGGGTCGATGCCGCGTTCACGCATCTCGGCCATCACGTCGTCTGCGCCGTCGCCGAGCATCGAGCGCAGCATCTCCTCCCACGACTGGGGGGCATCGCCGGGCTGGTGCTGGTCGCTCATAGGGTCACCGTAACCGGGTGGGCAAGCTCTGCGCCGTCCATTTGGCTCTGGGCGCACACGGGAACTTTCCGGTCCGCGCGCTGCGCTGGATATACCTCTGGAACTGTGGATGAGGGCCGGGGGCGTGCGACGCCGTCGTGCATGGTTGTCGCCATGAAGCCCCCTCCCCTGCTCCGGCTGCGCCCGGGCACACCGGTGCTCAGCCGCGGCGGCGGCCAGATGCAGTGCGGTTCGGACCCACGCTGGTCGTTCGTGCTGACCGGGCTCACACCCGCCGAGGAGACGTGGCTCGAGGAGATCGCCGAACGGCGGCACGTGACCGTCGAGCAGTCGGCTGCGCGGTGCGGTGTTCCCGCCGACCGGCGCGACGAGATCATGACCGCCCTGTTCCGGGCGGGCGTGCTGGTGCCCGTGCCGGCAACCGTCGGCGCGGTGACGGCTCCGGCCGACGGCGCCGCGGACGCGACGGTGCTCGGCATGCTGCGGCCCGACGGCGCGGGGCTCGCGACCCTGGCCGACCGCGCACGGCGGGTGGTCGGCGTCGTCGGGCTCGGGCGGCTCGGCACGGCGGTCGCGCTGCACCTGGCGACGGCGGGTGTCGGCGGGCTGCTGCTGCACGACCCGCTGCCGGTGCAGATCACCGACGTCGGGCTGGGCGGCCTGCGGGCCGTCGACGTCGGACAGGCGCGCGACGACGCCGTCCGGTCCATGCTGGCGGAACGTTCCCCTCGGGTGACGGTGCGGGTCGACGACAGCAGGGCGGGCGGGACGGGGCTGGACCCGACGACCCTCGATGTCGTGGTCGTCACCGAGCCGCACGCCGCGCACCCTGCGCGGTACCAGCGGCTGCTCGGCCTCGGGGTACCGCACCTGCCGGTGGTGGTACGGGAGGCGGACGTGGTGGTCGGGCCGTTCGTCCGGCCGGGCCGGTCGGCCTGCGTCACGTGCGTGGACCTGGCCCGCACCGACGCCGACCGGGAGTGGCCCGCGCTGGCCACCCAGCTGCGCAAGGTGGCGGAGCCGACGCACGAGGCGACGCTCGCAGCGGTAGGAGCGGCGACGGCCGCGAGCCAGGTGCTCGCCCAGCTGGACGGGCACCGGCCCGCGGCCGTCGGTGCATGCCTGGAGATCTCGCTCCCGGCGGGGCTCCCCCGCGTCCGACCGGCGGAGCCGCACCCGCGCTGCGGGTGCGTGGTCCTGCCAGCTTGACGCCTTACGTCCGGACGCCTCGCGTGCGGGCGCCCTACGTCGAGTGCGGGATGTCCGCCCGACCAATGGTCGTTGACCGGGCGAACATCGCGCACTCGACGCTGCGGCTGGATCAGGCCGCTGCGACGTTCTCCGACTTGCGCGGCCGCCCCCGGCCACGCTTGCGGGCGACAACGGCGCCGTCGACGAAGACCTCGCCACCCCAGACGCCCCAGGGCTCGTTCCGCTCGAGGGCGCCGGCGAGGCAGCCCTCGATCAGGGGGCAGGTGCGGCACAGGGCCTTGGCCTGCTCCACCTGAGTGCTGTGCTCGGCGAACCACAGCTCCGGGTCGTTGGTACGGCACGGCAGCAGTGTGTCCATCAGCCGGTTGAACTCCGCCGAGTCCGAACCGATCCCGCTCGTGACGGGGTGTTGAGGTGGGTCCCAGGGGCCCGAACCGCCCTGGGGAAGAGTGTCGAGGAGCGCAGTGAGGCGCACGGTTGTCTCCTGTGTCCTGTAAAGAGAACGTCGTCGATGAACGTCTGGGGGAACAGGACCCCGAGCTAGATCTCGGCCGGCCGGCCCTGGCGGGGCCGGGTCTCCGGGCAAGAATTAAGGCCGCGGGTCCTAGATGGACTCCGCGGCCTGGATGACTCGGTCGTTAGACCGGCGAGTCTCCTGGAGATGCGGAGTCGGGTGCGAGAGCGGACGGCTTGTTGCCTCCGCGGTGAGTGCGCGCGCGGAAAGGCAGAGCTGCGCCGATTGCCTGAACGGGCTCGTTGCCGAGCACGTACGTGCACGCGTGCAGATCCGTCTGCGGAATCATGTTCATCTCCAAGACACCCACCTCCTCACTCGAATCCGGGCCAGACCTTAAGGTCTCGCCCACTGCCGTCAGGGACATGTGAACACTATGCCGGGGCACCGGGGCGAGCCAACTCTTTTTCCAAACTTTCTTGAGAAGTTTTTCGCCGGTCCCGGAACGGCCCACCCTGCAGCCATTTCGGGGCCTCCGAACCACTCGAAAGTTCCCCTCGCCGGACCACCTGACAGCCACTACGGGCCGATCAGGTGCTCGGTGCGCTCGCCACGATCGCGAGGATCGTGGCGCCGTACCTGTCGATCTTTGCCGGACCTATCCCGTCCACGCGAGCAAGTTCGGCTATGGCCGAAGGTCGGATCTCCGCGATGGCCGCCAGCGTCGCGTCGGTGAGCACCGTGTAGGCGGGCTTGTCCGTCTCACGGGCGACCTCGAGGCGCCAGTCGCGCAGGGCGTCGAAGAGCGCGACGTCGTGCTCGCCGGTCAGCAGTGCCCGGGCCTGACCCTTCGTCGTGGTGCGCGCCCTGGGCGAACGTGGGTCCTCCGGCCACAGCCCGTCGAGGAACCTGGTGCGCTTGCGTGTGGGCCGGCCGCCCGGGTTCCGCGCCCGCCCGAACGACACCTCCAGGTGCTCGCGCGCGCGGGTGATCCCGACGTAGAGCAGCCGGCGCTCCTCGTGCACGGCGTCGTCGGACTCCGCGAGCGAGATCGGCATCAGCCCCTCGCTCATGCCGGCGAGGAAGACGGCGTCCCACTCCAGACCCTTCGCCGCGTGCAGCGAGGCGAGCGTGACGCCCTCCACCGTCGGCGCATGCTGCGCCGCTGCGCGTTCGTCGAGCTCTGCGACGAGCAGTGCGACCGTCGCGGGAGCCTCGGGGGTCGCGGCGGCGGCCAGGTCGTCCGCGAGCGAGACGAGCGCCTGCATGGCGTCCCAGCGCTCCCGGGCGGCGCCACGCGCTGTGGGCGGCTGGTCGGCCCACCCTGCGGTGGCGAGGATGTCGCGTACCTGGTCCGGCATCGGGAGCTCCGGGTCGGCCGATCGGGCGGCGCCGCGCAGCAGGACTATCGCGTCGCGCACCTCCTTGCGCTGGAAGAACCGCTGCCCGCCGCGCACGAGGTAACCCACCCCGGCGTCGGCGAACGCGGCCTCGAACGCCTCGGACTGCGAGTTGGTCCGGTACAGCACGGCGATCTCGCTCGGCTTCACGCCCGACTGGATCAGGCGGGCCGCCCTGCCGGCGACGCCCTTCGCCTCGGCCTCGTCGTCGTCGTACGCCGTGAAGGTGACCGGCGGGCCCGGCTTGCGCTGCGCGATGAGCTCCAGCGCCTGGTGCGCGCCGCCCCCACGGCCGGCGCGCTTGAGCACCTCGTTGGCGAGGTTCACCACCTGCGGCGTGGAGCGGTAGTCACGCACGAGCCGGATCTCCTGCGCCTCGGGGTAGGTCCGCCGGAACTCCAGGAGGTGGCGCGGCGAGGCACCGGTGAAGGAGTAGATGGTCTGCGACGGGTCGCCCACCACGCACAGCTCCTTGCGCCCGCCGAGCCACTGGTCCAGCAGGAACTGCTGCAGCGGCGAGACGTCCTGGTACTCGTCCACGACGAAGCGCCGGTACTGCGAGCGCACCTCGTCCGCCACGATCTTGTGGCTGTTCAGCATGTCCCCGAGCATGAGGAGCACGTCCTCGAAGTCGATGACCTCGCGTTCCGTCTTCACGTCCTCGTAGGCCGTGATGAGGCGGGACACCGTCTGCGGGTCGTAGCCCGACGGCGCCTCGCGGCCGGTCGCGAGCAGCGCCTTCTCGTAGTCGTCGGCGGTGATGAGCGAGACCTTCGCCCACTCCACCTCGCTGCTCAGGTCGCGGACGGCGACGCGGTCCACGCTCAGGCCGAGACGGCGCGCCGCCTCCGCGATGATCTGCGCCTTGTGCTCCACCAGCCGGGGCGGGGCGCCCCCCACCACACGCGGCCAGAAGTACCCGAGCTGCCGCAGCGCCGCGGCGTGGAACGTGCGGGCCTGCACGCCCTGGACGCCGAGCTCGCGCAGCCGCGTGCGCATCTCCCCCGCCGCGCGGGCCGTGAACGTCACCGCGAGCACGCTGGTCGGCGCGTACACGCCGATGCGCACCCCGTAGGCGATGCGGTGGGTGATCGCACGCGTCTTGCCCGTGCCCGCACCCGCGAGCACCATGACCGGCCCGTTGAGCGCGAGCGCCACCTCGCGCTGCTCGGGGTCGAGGGCGGTCAGGATGTCGTCGGGGCTCATCGGTCCAGGATGATTCGAACCGGCAGCGGAGTTGGTCTGGGTGAGCATCGTCTGCGATTCTCGCAGCACCCACCGACAAGGAGTACTGATGTCCGATACGACCACGTCGAACCACCCGCCCCTCCCGGCGGACGGCACGGTCCTGATGTACTCGACCACCTGGTGCGGGTACTGCCGTCGGCTGCGTACGCAGCTCGACTCGGAGGGCATCGGCTACACGGTCATCGACATCGAGGAGCAGCCCGAGGCCGCCACCTACGTGGAGCAGGTCAATGGCGGGAACCAGACGGTTCCCACGGTGGTCTACCCGGACGGCTCGGCGGCGACCAACCCGAGCCTCGCGGACGTCCGGCTGGCGCTGGCGAACTGACCCGGCCCTGGGGCTCCCGGATGGTCGGCAGAATGTCAGGTAGTCGGTAGTCCGAGGTGCCGACCACCTGACGAACTGCCGACCACTCGCGTCTCCGCCCGACCGCCTCAGTCCTCGATGCGGGCGCCATACCAGTCCTCGATCAGGGAGCGGGCGATCGAGGCGCGCCCCGGTAGGCCCAGGTCGCCGTCGGCCACCGCGGCGGCCACCTCCGCGCGGGTGAACCAGTCCGCCTCTGCGATCTCGTCCTCCTGCCGTACCAGCCGCGTGGTGGTCCCGCGAGCACGGAAGCCGAGCATGAGCGACGCCGGCAGCGGCCAGGACTGGCTGCCCCGGTACTCGACGGTCTCGGGGTCGACGACGACCCCCACCTCCTCCATCGTCTCGCGCACCACTGCCTGCTCGAGCCCCTCGCCGGGCTCCACGAAGCCGGCGAGCACTGACCGTCGGCCCGGACCCCACTGCGGGCCACGGGCCAGGAGCAGCCTGTCGTCGGCGTCGGTGATCGCCATGATCACCGCGGGATCAGTGCGGGGGAAGTGGTTCGTGCCGTCCTTCGGGCAGTGCTGGACCCAGCCACCCTGCACGACTTCGGTCCGCGTGCCGCACCGCGGGCAGTGGGTGTACACGGCGTGCCACTGGGACAGCGCGATGGCCTCGACGACGAGCCCTTGCTCCAGGTCCGGCTCGTCGAGGCTCCGCAGCCCCGCCCAGTCGACGTCGAGCCCGGGCTCCGCCTCGGCGTCGGCCAGGACCGCGGCGAGGTAGGCCACGCCGTCCGCCTCGCCGAGAAAGAGGTGCAGGCCGACGGCGAGGTGCGCGACGTCGTCGGGCGCGAAGAGCGCCACGCGCTGACCGGCCATCGCCACCCGGTTCCCACGGACGACCAGCAACTGGGTGCCGCGCTCCTTGAGGAGGTCGCCGACGAGGCCGGGTTCTTCGCGGCGGTGGGCGGCGCGGTAGTGGGCGGCACGCGCGAACGGGAGGTCGAGAGCTGACACAGGGTCGACAGTAGTCGGCCGTCCCGGCACCCGGATCGCGGCTGCCCGAGCATCTGCCGTCACGCTCGCCCGGGCCTTGCCTCACAAGACTTGTATTGCAAGTCTTGCTACGCAAGGTTAGAGTTCTCCACATGACCGAAGAGCGCATCGCAACGAACCTCCGTAAGGGAGTGCTCGAGTACTGCGTGCTCGCGCTGCTCTCCCGCGGTGAGAAGTACGGCCTCGAGCTGGCCGACGACCTCACCGCACGCGGGCTCATCGCAAGCGAGGGCAGCCTCTACCCGCTGCTGGCCCGCATGCGTGAGAACGGACTCGTCGAGCCCCGGTGGGACTCGTCCGGTACCGCGCGCCCCCGCCGCTACTACGCCATCACCGAGGACGGCACCAAGCAGCTCGCCGCGTTCGCGCAGGTCTGGACGTCGCTCGCCGCGCAGGTCAACGCACTGCTGGAGGGATCACGATGACTGAGAGGACCGCGATGAAGGCGAACACCGAGGACGCCTACCTGCGTGACGTGGGCAAGCGCCTGCGCGCGCTCACCCGTGAGCAGCGCGACGCGGTGCTCGACGACGTCCGGGCGCACTTCGCGGACGCCGCGGATGCGGGCCGCACCCCGGAGCAGGCCGCGGAGAGCCTCGGCGATCCCGCGCAGTTCACCGAACGAGTGCGGGCCGAGCTGGGCCACGCGCCTGACCGGACCGAGCGCATGTGGCGCATCCTGCAATGGCTCGCGGCCGGTGTCGCGGTCTTCACCGCGATGTTCGTGACGTACCTGTTGCCCGACACCCGTGGCGACGAGTTCAACGAGCCGGGCTTCGAGGTCGTCCTGCTCCACCTCATCCCCGCACTGATCGCCGCGCTGCCTATCTTCGTGCCCGCGCGGGTTCGCAGGGTCGCCACCACGGCGGTGGCGATCGTGCTGACGGTGGCGAGCTTCGTCGTCTTCCAGGGCGCGTCCGACCTCTCCTTCTTCCTCCCCAGCGCCATGCTCGCGTGGGCCGCGCTCATCGTGCCGATCATCGCCAGTCACGGTCGCCCCGCGGCCGGGTGGCGCATCACCGCCGGCGTGCTCACGGCTCTGCCCGCATCGCTGGCCCTGGTCGGCGGGCTGGTCGGCAGCTGGGAGGTGACGGTCGAGATGGTGGTCTACACCGTCGCATTCCTCCTGCTCGGCGTACTGATCGCTCTCGGCAGGTCGTGGGCGGGCATCGTCCTCGCCGCGGCAGGCGTGGCGCTGCTGGTCGAATCCACCCTCAGCCCGGGACTGCTCGTGCTCGCCGCGTGGTGGGCGGGCGGGCTGCTGCTCACCGTCGGTGTGAGCCACACCCTCGCGTACTCCCGGCCACGCAAGCCCGCAGAGAAGTAGCGGCGCCAGGAACCACCAAGCCCACCAGCCTCCCCCGAGGTCTGGACGCAGCTCGCCGCGCACACCGATGCCCTGCTGGAGGAATCACGATGAGCACCACGATGACCGAGAGAACCAAGAGGGCCTCGATGAAGGCCGAAGAGTCCTACCTGCGCGACATCGGCAGGCGCCTGAAGGCGCTCACCCCCGAACAGCGCGACGCGGTGCTCGACGACGTCCGGGCGCACTTCGCGGAGGCCGCCGACGCGGGCCGCTCCCCCGAGCAGGCCGCGGAGAGCCTCGGCGACCCCGCGCAGCTCACCGAGCGGGTGCGGGACGAGCTCGGCCACGAATCGGACCGGACCGACCGCATCCGGCGCGTCCTGCTGTGGCTGACGACCGGTGTCGCGGTCTTCACCGCGATGTTCCTCTCCTTCTGGAACTCGGACGGATCCGTCTCGATGCCGAACACCCAGTTCGAGGCGCACGGCTTCGGTGGCGTGCTGTTGAACCTGGCACCCGCGCTGGTCGCCGCGCTCCCGATCCTCGCGACCACGCGTGCCCGCCCTGTCTTCACCGCAGCCGTCGCGATCCTGCTCACCGTTGTGAGCTTCGTCTTCCCCGAGAGCTGGGCCTTTGTCCCCACCGCCATGCTGGCGTGGGCAGCGCTCGGGACGCCGGCCGTCGTCCGGAACGGCCGGCCCGCTGCTGCCTGGCGCATCGCCGGCGGCGTGCTCACGGCCCTGCCCGCGTCCCTGGGCTTCATCGGCATGCTCAACGGCGCCTTCGGCACGGACGTCTGGTCCCTGCTCATCACCGTGATCTCCCTCGGCCTCGGCGTGCTGATCGCCCTCGGCAAGCCGTGGGCCGGCATCCTCGTGGCCGTGGGCGGCGGGGCGCTGCTCGTCTACTCCGCGCTCGATCCGGGGTACATCGTCCTCGCCACCTGGTGGGCAGGCGGACTCTTCCTCACCATCGGCGCGAGCCACGCCCTCATGCTCACCAGGCTGCGTACACCCGCACGCCAGGGGTGAGATGGCACAGGGCGGGAGCAGGGACACACCACCGCCCTGTGCCATGGCACGCGAACACTGCAATACGGTTGAGCACGTGTCCCGCACGCCCCTCGCTCTCGCCGCCCTCTCGACCGCCGCCGTACCTGGTCTCGACGCCCAGTCGGTGCGCGTCGGCGAGCTCGCGGGCGACTACGACGTCGCCGTCGTCACGGGGCAGGACGACCAGGAGTGGGTGGTGCGCGCGCCCCGGAGCACGGTGGCAGGCGCGGCGCTCGAGGCCGAGATCGAGCTGCTGGACGCGCTTCGGCTGTACATCGACACCGGCGTGCTCCCGTTCGTCGTGCCGCAGGTCGCCGGCTACGCGCTGCTGCCGGAGGGTGGCCGGGCCGTGGTGCACCGGCGGATCATCGGCAGCACCCTCGACGTCGAGTCGCTGGAGCCGGGCCCCGGCCTGGCGGCAGACCTGGGCCGGGCGATCGCCGCGATCCACGAGCTGCCGACGTCGGTCGTGGAGACCTGCGGCCTGCCCAGCTACACGGCGTCCGAGTACCGCGAGCGTCGCCTCACCGAGGTGGACGAGGCCGCGCGGACCGGCCGGATCCCGCCCACCCTGCTGCGGCGCTGGGAGGCGGCGCTCGAGGACGTCTCCCTCTGGAAGTTCAAGCCGGTGGTCGCGCACGGCGACCTGGCGCCCGACCAGCTGCTCGTGGACCGGCAGCGGGTCGTCGCGATCTCGGGCTGGGCGGAGGCCCGCGTGGCAGACCCCGCCGACGACCTCGCATGGCTCATCGCGGCGGCTCCGCTCGAAGCCGTCGACTCGATCATGGAGGCGTACCAGCTGCGCCGCACCGAGCTGAGCGACTCCCGCCTGGCCGAGCGCGCGATGCTCGTGGGTGAGCTCGCGCTCGCGCGGTGGCTGCTGCACGGCGTGCGGCACCGGCTGCCCGAGGTGGTCGAGGACGCGACGTCGATGCTGGAGGACCTGGACGAGGCGACGCTCGAAGAGGGCGCGTAGTCACTCGCCGCGGATGAGCGCCTCCAGCTCCGCCTCGTCGAGCAGGCGCTCCGGCCGGACCGTCGTGTCCGAGCCCACGTAGTAGAACGCGGCGCTCACCTGCTCCAGCGGCAGCCCCGTCCAGCGCGACCACGCCAGCCGGTACACCGCGAGCTGCACCTCGCGGGCGCCGCGCGCCGCGGCGTCGAGCGGCTCGCGGCCGGTCTTCCAGTCCACGACCACCACGGCGTCCGGTCCTGTGGCCGGGTCCCGGAAGACGGCGTCCATACGGCAGCGCAGCATGACGCCGGCCACCGGCGTCTCGACGTCGACCTCCACCGCGACGGGCGTGCGGGCCGCCCACTCCGAGCCGAGGAAAGTGTCGCGCAGCTTGTCGAGGTCGGTGTCCTCCGGGAGGTCGTCGTCCTCGGCGCTGGGCAGGTCGTCGACGTCGAGCAGTGTGGCCGACGTGAAGAACTGCTCCACCCACTCGTGGAACCGGGTACCCCGGCGGGCGTGCACCGTCGGCTGCACCGGCACGGGGCGGCGGAGCTGGAGGGCGAACGCCTCGCGGTCCGCGGCGAGCCGCACCAGGCCGGACGCCGAGACGTGCGCCGGGAAGGCGATCTCCCGGTCGGCGTGCCGGTCCCGCTCGGCAAGGAGCATGCGGGCGAGATCGACCAAGTCGTGGCCCGCGGCGTCGGTGACGGCGCCCCGCGGCGCGGTGAGCGCGTCGGCAGGCAGGCGCATGGCGGCCAGTGCGACGAGGCGCTCCTCCGCGGCCTCGTCCACGAGCTCGGCGGTGGCGCGCAGCACGTCACGGGCGGTCAGCAGCTGGCTCCCAGCCGCGTCTGGCCGCGTCCCCGCCTGGTCCTGGCCGCCGTCCGGAGCGGGCCAGACCGCGGTCAGCTCCTCCGCGTTGCGCGGGTTCTCGGCGTCCGGGGCCGGCATGGGGGCCCAGAGGTCGGTGTTGACCAGACCCGCGTCAGCCAGCTCGGCGAGGAACGGGGAGACGCCGCGCGGGCGGCTCGCCGAACCCCACCACGAGGCCGTGAGGAAGAGCTCGCGCCGGGCGCGCGTGAACGCCACGTACGCCAGCCGGCGCTCCTCGGCGAGGCGGTGCTCACCACACTCGTACTTGAACTCGTCGCGCAGCGCGATGAGGTCCTTGGTGTCGGAGGCGCGCTCCCAGCCGAAGTTCGGCAGGTCGTCCGCGTCGCCGCGCAGGTGGTAAGGCAGCTCGCCCAGGTCGGACAGCCAGCCCGACGACGACTCGCCCGACCGCGAACCCCTGTCCCACGTCGGGAAGGCGCCGTCGGCCAGTCCGGCAACGGCCACCGCGTCCCACTCCAGCCCCTTGGCTGCATGCGCGGTGATCACCTGGACGGCGTCCGGGTCGGGCTCGTGCACGGGCATGTCGAGGCCGCGCTCCTTCTCCCCCGCCACACCGAGCCAGGCGAGGAACGCGCCGAGCGTCGCCGTGTCCGACGACTGCGCGAACGATGCGGCCACGTCCCGGAACGCGTCGAGATGCTCGCGGCCACGGTCGCTCACCGCTCCGCCGACACCGGCGCTCGTCAGGGCGGCCGCTGTGGCCGCCTCGACGTCGAGGCCGAGCGCACGCTCCGCCTGGACCACCAGCTCGGGCAGCGACAGGTACGTGAGGCCGCGCAGGTCCCGCAGCAGCTGGGCCAGCGCGGTCAGCCGCAGGTGAGCGTCCGGGGACAGCACCCGGCCGTCGCGAGCCGGCTTCCCGGCCGGCGGCAGATCGTCGAGCGCGTCGACTATCGAGCGGTGGTCCGAGATGTCGCCCTCGACGACACGGGGGTCCTCGTCCGTATCGCCGTCAGAACCGTCCGCGCCGTCCACCCGGGCCGCGGACGCCGCGGCCGTGCGCGGGTCGTCCATCCGCGCCAGGTCCGCCGCCCAGGAGCCCAGGGCGTGGAGGTCGGCGGCCCCGAGGTTGAGGCGCGGGCCGGTCAGGAGGCGCATCAGCGAGTCACCGCGGGACGGGTCGTGCGCGGCCTGGAGCAGCGCGACGACGTCGACCACCTCGGGCGTGGACAGCAGACCACCCAGGCCGACCACCTCCACCGGGAGGCCACGGCGGCGCAGCGCCACCTCGAGGGTGGGGAACTGCGCTCGAGCCCGGCAGAGGACGGCGGCGGTCGACCGCCCGTCCGGGTGGGCGCCGGAGCGCCAGCGTGCGGCCACCCACTCGGCGACCGCCTCTGCCTCCTCCTCCAGCGTGGCCGCCACGTGCGCCGACACCACTCCCTCGCCCGCCCCTGGCCGCAGGTCCAGCGGGGGCACCTCGACGTTCGTGCCGGCCCCGGTCCGCGAGCGCAGCGGGCCCGACACGATGTTCGCGGCGGTGAGCACGGCGGCGTCGTTGCGCCAGGACGTGGACAGATAGTGCACGGCGGCGGGGACGCCGTCGTCGCGCTGGAAACGGCCTGGGAAGCGGGCGAGGCCCGCCGCGGAGGCGCCGCGCCATCCGTAGATGGACTGGTGCGGGTCGCCGACGGCGGTCACGGGGTGGCCGCCGCCGAACAGGCCGGACAGCAGCTCGACCTGGGCGTAGGACGTGTCCTGGTACTCGTCGAGGAGCACGACCTCGAACCGCGCCCGCTCGGCGGCGCCCACGAGCGGCACCTCGCGGGCGAGCTGGGCGGCGAAGGCGACCTGGTCGCCGAAGTCGAGTGCCTCTGCGATGCGCTTGCGGCGGCGGTACTCGACGACGAGGTCCACGAACCGGGCCCGTTCGGCGACCGAGCTGATGAGCTTGTCGACGTCCTTGGTGCGCTTCTTCTGCTTCGGTCCGAGCGGGATGGACTCGAGGTGCTCTGCCATCTCGGTCAGGCGGTCGCGGGCGTCGGCGGGGTCGACGAGGTGCTCGCCCAGCGCGCTGGACAGGGCCACGACGGCGCCGGTGACGGTGCTGACCGCCTTGTCGGTGCCGAGGTCCTCGTCCCAGGACTCGACCACCTGGGAGGCGAGCTGCCACTGCTCGGCCTGGCCGAGCAGGCGGGCGCTCGGTTCGACGCCGAGGCGGAGGCCGTGGTCGGCGACCAGGGAGGCGGCGTAGGCGTTGTAGGTGGCGACGGTGGGCCGGTCGAGGTCCAGGCCGGCGAGTGCCTCGCCCGACTCCTCGCCCAGCGCCCGGTTGAGCTGCGCCAGCCGCGTCTGCACGCGCTGGGTGAGCTCGCCCGCGGCCTTGCGCGTGAACGTCAGGCCGAGCACCTGCTCGGGCTGGACCAGCTTGTTGGCGATGAGCCATACGACGCGCGCGGCCATGGTCTCGGTCTTGCCGGAGCCTGCACCCGCGACGACGAGCGCCGGCTCCAGGGGCGACTCGATGACCCGGACCTGCTCGTCGGTGGGCTCGTGGCGACCGAGCAGCCGGGCGATCGCGCGTGCGGACAGCCGGATCTCCGGCTCGTGCCTGGTCACTCGACCACCTTCCGTCCCTCGGGCTGCAGCGGGCAGGAACGCCGCACCGGACACACCTCGCACAGGTCGTTGTTCTTCGCCGCGAACTTCGCAGCGGCCATCGTGTCGGCGGCACCCTCCACGGTGTCGCGCGCCCAGCTGTTGCCGTCCTCGTCCGGGACCAGGGCGGGCTGGTTCCGCACGCTCGCCGAGACGGTCTCGGTGCCGACGTAGACGAGGCTCGCACCCTTGCTGACGGTGCCCTCCGGCAGGTCGAGAGCGCCCTCCTCCACGGCGAGCTGGTAGGCGCCGAGCTGCGGGTTCTCCGCCGCCTTGTCCTTGCTGGCCGCGGACTTGCCGGTCTTGAGGTCGGCCACCGTCACGCCGCCGTCGCCCGCGTCCTCGACACGGTCGACCTGGCCGCGCAGCCGGGCGCGCCCCACCTGCAGGTCGAAGTCGGCCTCCACGAGGAGCGGTTCACCCGAGTCGGCGAGGTAGTCCGCGAGCCGCTCCACCATGCGCTCGGCCCGTTTGCGGAGCTGCAGCGACGGCCAGCCCTCTGGCAGAGCGAGCTCCGGCCAGCGCCGGTCCAGCTCCTTCTTCAGCTCGGTGAGCGAACCCTTCGGATAGCTCTGCGCTATCGAGTGCAGCAGCGTGCCGAGGGTCTGGTGCGTGGCGTCGGGCTTGGTGCCGCCCGCGGCCTCGAGCGCCCAGCGCAGGGCGCACGTGGTCACCGTCTCGACCTTCGACGGCGACACCTTTACCGTGTCCTGGACACCCCACAGCGGAACCTCGCTCGACACCCCGGCGACGCCGTACCAGGTGCTCGGGTCCGCCTCGGCGACGCCCGCCGCCGAGAGGTCGGCAAGGAGGGCGGCGGCGGGCTGGTTGCCCGGCGTCGCGAGCGCGGCCGCGCGCACCAGCTCCGACCGGGCGGCGGCCACCACGCCGCGCAGGTCGAGCGGCGGGCCGACCGGCACGCGCCGGGGGTCCGGCCCGTCGCCGCCGTCGTTCCGTGGCGACACGAGGTCGCAGAACACGCTGGGTGCTTCCTCCGTGTCCTCCACGGCGGTGACGAGGAGGCGACGTCGGGCGCGGGAGACCGCTACCGCGAAGGCACGCAGCTCGTCCGTGAGGACCTGCCGCCGAGCCTCCGCGCCGACGACCCGGCCGTCCTCCGACCGGCCGGCGATGAGCTCGACGAGCGCCTGCGAGCCGAGCAGGGAGTCGCGCAGCCGCAGGTCGGGCCAGACGCCGTCCTGCACACCGGCCACGACCACCACGTCCCACTCGCGCCCGGCCGCCCCGGGCGGTGTGAGCGCCTCCACGGCGCCCGCACCCTGTGCCGACGCCGCCAGCGAGTCGGCCGGGAGGTCCTGCGACGCGAGGTAGTCGACGAACGCGGCGACCGGCGCGCCCGGCATCCGGTCCACGAAGGTCTCCGCCGCGCGGAACAGCGCGAGCACGGAGTCGAGGTCACGGTCGGCGCGCAGGCCTGCCGGACCACCGGCGAGGGCGTAGGCGCTCCACCGCTCGGCCAGGCCTGTCGCCGCCCAGACGGCCCAGAGCACCGTCTGCGCCGTGGCGCCCGGCTCCCCTGCGGCCTCGCGCCCGGCGGCCAGCACCCGTGCCACGGCGAGCGGCCCGCGCCGCACCTGCGTGGGCAGCAGAGCCGCGCGCGCCGGATCGGCCAGCACCTCGACCAGCAGGGTGTCCGACGTGCGGCCCCCGCCCGCCGACAGCTCCTCCGACCGCAGGGCACGCCGCAGCCTGCGCAGCGCCACGGCGTCGAGCCCGCCGATCGGCGAGACCAGCAGGTGTGCGGCCGTCTCGGGGTCCAGGACCGGCTCGGCGCCGTCGAGCTCCTCGGCGATCAGGGCCTCGAGGCTCCCGCGCGGCGCGCCTGCGCACGTCTTCACGGCCGCCAGCAGCGGCGCCACGGCGGGCTCGTCCCGCAGCGGGAGGTCCGACCCGAGCAGCGCGACCGGCACCGACGCCGAGACCAGCTCACGCCGCAGTGCCGCCAGCCGCGTACCGCTGCGGGCGATCACCGCCATCCGTTCCCAGGGCGTGCCGCGCAGCAGGTGCTCGGCCCGCAGCTCACGGGCGATCCAGGCCGCCTCCTGTGCCGCACCCGAGAGCACCGCCACCTGGACGGACGACGCGACCCCGGCGGGTGCCTCCGAGGTGGCGGGCGCCTTCGCCGCGGCGGAGCCATCCGCCGCGGACCCGGCACCGGTCGGCGCCCCAGCGGCCGGCTCAGCCTCGGCAGGCTTCGGCGCATACGCCGTGGCACGCCGGTGCATCGCACTCGCAGACACCGGGATCCGGTTCGTCACCGCGCGGGTGACCGCACGCAGCTCGGGCAGCTGCCGCCAGACCGTCCCGAGCACGATCGTCTCCGCGTCGAACGCGCCGAAGGCACGACCGGGACCGGCCGGCGCGGCGGCACGGCCCGTGAGCCCCGGCGCGGCGCCACGGAAGGTCTGGACCGCGGAGTCCGGGTCGGACAGCAGGACCAGCCGCGCGCCGTCGTCGTGCAGCACCCGCAGGAGCCGGACCGTCGCCGCAGTGGCCTCCTGGTAGTCGTCGACCACCACCAGGTCCCAGGTGGGCCGCGCCATGCCCGGCACCTCGTCCTCCCAGGAACGCAACGACTCGGCGGCCTCGTCGATGACCACCGCGGGGTCGTAGCGCGGCCCGGCGTCGGGCGTGCCGAGCCGCAGCGCCGTCGTGTCGAGGTACTCCTCGTAGATCTGCGCCGCCATCACCCACTCGGGGCGGTCGTTCGCGCGCCCCATCTCGTCCAGCTCGACCGGGCCGAGCCCTCGCTCGGCGGCCCGCATGAGCAGGTCACGCAGCTCCTGCCGCAGTCCACGCAGGCCGAGCGACTCCTCCGGCAGACCGGCGGGCAGCGCGAGCGGCCGCCCTTCTCCGGCCACGTGACCGGCAAGCAGCTCGGCAAGCACCAGGTCCTGCTCCGGGCCCGAGACCAGGGTGGGCGTCGGCTGCTCGAGCGCGGCGGCGCGCTTGTGCAGCACCGCGAACGCGGCCGACGATGCCGTGCGAACCATCGGCGCACCGACCGTGCGCCCGGCCCGAGCAGCTACCTCGTCTCGCAGACGCGCCGCGGCGCGTCGGGAGGACGCGAGGACCAGTACACGCTCGGGCTGCACGCCCGAGTCCAGCGCCCGCACCGCGACCTCGCAGGTGACGGTGGTCTTGCCCGACCCGGGCGCCCCCAGGACCAGCGTCGCCCGGTTGCTCAGCGCAGCCTCTACGGCCGCCGACTGGGTGTCGTCGAGCGGCACACCGCCCTCGACCAGCACAGATCCCGCCGCGCCGGGACGGTGCCCGGGCGGCGTCAGCCGAGGTGCGAGGGAGAGGGTTGGTGTCACGCGAACGATCGAACCACGAGCCACTGACACTCCCCGACCCCCCGCGCTGGGACGTCGGCAATGCCCGTTTCGTCCTGTGGAAAGGCGTTCAGTCCTCGTCCGGTACCGGCGCGCCGGGAACGGGCCAGGGCTCGGGGATGCAGCCGCTGGTGGTGGTGGTCTGCTGCACCATCACCGTCGCGTGCTCACCCTCACCGGCACACAGGTCGTGGTGGTAGCCGATCACATGCCCCACCTCGTGGTTCACGAGGTACTGCCGGTAGCGCTCGGTGCTCTCCCACGCCTGGGAGCCCTTCGCCCAGCGCTTGAAGTTGAGCACCGCGGTCTCCTCGATGCCGCACGAGAGCTCGCCGATCGTGTCCAGCGGGAGGCAGAGCCGGTCGGTCGTCGCGGGGCTGGCGAGCACCACACGCGCGTCGTACCTGTCGGAGTCGGTCCAGGCAAAGGTGGATCCGTCGGCGGCGTTCCAGCCGCGCGGGTCGTTCAGGGTGGCCAGTACCGACTCGGCGAAGACCTCCGGATCCACCGGGAGCCCCTTCTCGACGGCGATCTGGACCCGCCAGACCTTGCCCTCCGCGGGCGCGGGACGAGACCCGCGGACCACGACGAGCCTGCCGGACAGCTCCTCCTTCACCGCGACCCTCGTACCGAGCAGGCCGGAACCCGGCTCCGGCGTCGGCCCGACGGCAGCGCGAGGGCTCAGGCTGGGCGACGGCGGCGCCGACTTCTCGGCGGACGGCGCTCCCGCCGAGGCCGCGGCCCGGGGTTCGGGCAGCTCGGGGCCCGGAAGCTCGGTCAGCCCCTCAGCAGCGGTGCCGACGCCTGCACCGGTCCCCGAGGCGGCCCCGGTTCCCGAGGCTGCTTCGGCCGCCGAGGCGGCACCCGCCGACGCCGCGGTCGCGGGGGGCGACGTCCGTTCGCCGGACCTGGCCGCTTCGTACGCGTTCCGCACCGCGGCGGCCGCCTCGGCACCCAGGCTGTCCTCGACGGCTCCTGCGACGACTGCGGCGGACGCGTCCGGCTCCGTGCTCATGGTGACCGCGATGCCTCCGCCCAGCCCTGCCGCCAGGCAGAGGCTGAGCGCGACCGCCGCCCGCCGAGGGTCCTGCGCGGCGCGGCGGCGCACCTTCCGCGCCACGGAACGGCTAGCGGCCACACCCTCCGTCAGGAGGCCGGCGGGCGCACCTCCACGGGCGTGCCGGCCGGCGCGCCGTGCGGAGGACTGTCTGCTCACGCCGACCATGGTGCCACGCGCCCGGCCGCACGCCCATGCCCTCGTCCACAGGAATGCGAGACCGGCAGGCCCGCGCCTCCTCGTTCCCGGCCCCGTGTCGTCTCTCCTGTCGGCTCACGGCGAAACCGAGGGCAGACGGCGCCGACGCGTGACTAGGATCGACAGGCCGGGCCCCCGGATCACCGGGCGCACGGCGCAATCCCCGACCGAACTGGAGTAAAAGTGGACGTCACCATCGGTGTGCAGAACCTGCCTCGCGAGGTCGTGGTCGAGACGGAAGCGAGCGCGGACGCCGTCGCGACTGCCGTCAAGAAGGCCCTGGCCGGTGGCACCCTCGAGCTCACCGACTCGCGCGGCCGCCTCGTGATCGTCCCCGGCGCCGCGATCGGCTACGTCGAGATCGGTTCCGAGGCGCAGCGCAAGGTCGGCTTCGGCGCGGTCTGAGCACGTTGTACCCCACGCCATGTGGCGGACGGCACACCCGCACGCGCCGTCCGCCACGTGGCGTTCATTACTAACGGGGCTGTTCACCGTGTTTCGCTAACCACTCGGAAACATCGTGCGCGTACCATGAATCCCGTACATCGGTTGCCCGGTCGTCACGTTCCGACCCCCGAGCCTGTGCTTCGGCCTCCCAGAGGCCGCCCCGACAGGACGCGCAGCCTGGGTCCATCCCGGCGCGCGATGATTTTCACGATCGGCTGCCGCACGAAGGCGCGATCGCCGGGCCATGAGGGCCCACCGCGCCGCGAGAGATGAAGGCGCCAGTGACTACCACAGACACCCCGGCCGCAGACGCGGTCATCACGACAGATCCCGAGCCCACGATGAGCTCAGGACCCGACTACTCCAGCCCGTCCGCCATCCAGGCGCAGAACGTGACGTTCGCGGACTTCGGCGTCCGCCCCGAGATCGTCGAGGCGCTCAAGGACGCGGGCATCACCCACCCGTTCCCGATCCAGGCGATGACGCTTCCCGTCGCGATGAGCGGGCACGACATCATCGGCCAGGCCAAGACCGGTACCGGCAAGACGCTCGGCTTCGGCGTACCGCTGCTGCACCGCGTCGTCGCCCCCGGCGAGCCCGGCTACGACCAGCTCGTCGCCCCCGGCAAGCCGCAGGCGGTCGTCGTGGTCCCCACGCGCGAGCTCGCCGTGCAGGTGGCGAACGACCTGAGCGCGGCGTCCTCGCGGCGCAGCGTGCGGATCGTGCAGGTCTACGGCGGCCGTGCCTACGAGCCGCAGATCGAGGCCATGAAGACCGGCGTCGACGTGGTTGTCGGCACGCCGGGCCGCATGATCGACCTGCTGAACCAGGGTCACCTCAACCTGCTCCGCGCGGCGACCGTCGTGCTCGACGAGGCCGACGAGATGCTCGACCTCGGGTTCCTGCCCGACGTCGAGAAGATCCTTGCCCGCACCCCCGCGCAGCGGCACACCATGCTGTTCAGCGCGACCATGCCGGGCGCAGTGGTCTCCATGGCCCGCCGCTACATGAAGCAGCCCACGCACATCCGGGCCGCCGAGCCGGACGACCAGGGCGCGACGGTCAAGAACATCAAGCAGGTCGTGTACCGGGCCCACGCCCTGGACAAGATCGAGGTGCTCGCCCGCCTGCTCCAGTCCGAGGGCCGCGGCCGCAGCATCGTGTTCGCCCGCACCAAGCGCACTGCCGCCAAGGTCGCGGACGAGCTGCAGACGCGCGGCTTCGCAGCCGGCGCGATCCACGGCGACCTGGGCCAGGGCGCACGCGAGCAGGCACTGCGCGCGTTCCGCAACGGCAAGATCGACGTGCTCGTCGCGACCGACGTCGCCGCCCGCGGCATCGACGTCGACGACGTCACGCACGTGGTCAACTACCAGTGCCCCGAGGACGAGCGCATCTACCTGCACCGGGTGGGCCGCACCGGCCGCGCGGGCAACACCGGAACTGCCGTCACCTTCGTGGACTGGGACGACGTGCCGCGCTGGTCGCTCATCGACAAGGCGCTCGAGATCGGGTACCCCGAGCCGGTCGAGACGTACTCCACGTCGCCGCACCTGTTCGCCGACCTGAGCATCCCCGAGGGCACCAAGGGCCGCCTGCCGCGGTCCGCGCAGCACCTCGCAGGGCTGGACGCCGAGGACGTCGAGGACCTGGGCGAGACGGGCAAGCGCAACAGCGGCTCCCGATCCGGCGGTTCGCGCTCCGGCGCGCCTCGTTCAGGGGCGCCGCGCTCCGGTGCACCCCGTTCGGGCGGGCGGCAGGGCGGCTCGCACGGCGAGCCTCGCGCCACCTCGCGGCCCGACGGCGGCGCCGTCGCCGGCGGCAGCACCTCGGCCAGCAGCAGCGTGACCAGCGGTGACAGTGCTGCGGCGTCGGCCGAACGCCCGGCGTCCGGTGGCGACGAGGACGGTCAGCGCCGCCGTCGCAGCCGCAACCGCCGTCGCACGCGGGGCGGCCAGCAGGAGAGCTGACCCCGGCGATCCGCGAAGTAGAGCGCCTGTCCGAGACTCCCGGCTTCACCCGGGAAGTCTCGGACAGGCGCTCTACTTCGCGGATCGCGTAGGTTGCTACCCGTGCAGATCGAGTTCACCGCTCCCCTGTGGCAGTGGCAGGTACGTACCGACTCCTGGTGGTTCGTGACCGTGCCGCCCGACCCTTCCGACGAGCTGGCCGACCTCCCGCTGCCTCCGCGCGGGTTCGGCTCCATCCGGGTGCGTGTGACCGTAGGGAAGACCACCTGGACCACCTCCGTCTTCCCGAGCGACAAGGACGGCGGCTACGTGCTGCCCATGAAGAAGAAGGTGCGGGAGGCCGAGAGCCTCGTCCCGGAGAAGCCGGTCTCGGTGACCCTGGAGACCATCGACATCTGATCCGTCCGACCCGGCGCTGACCCGGCACTGGCAGGGTCCGGGAGGTCGAGGGATCAGACCGTGCGGACGAACTCGATGACGCCGTTCGCGATCATCTGGGTGGCGATCGCCGCGAGCAGCACGCCCGCGATGCGGGTCACCAGGGTCACGCCGGAGTCCTTGAGCACCCTGTGCACCAGACCGGCGAACCGCATGGCCGCCCAGGTGCAGACGCACACCGCGACGATGCCGATGCCGATCGACGCGTAGTGCCCGGTGGCGGACTCGCCCGCGCTCACACCCTGCTGCACGAACACCATGGTGGCGACGATCGTGCCGGGGCCGGCGAGCAGCGGGGTCGCGAGCGGCACCAGGGCGACGTTCTTGGCGGCCCCGCCGGCGTCCGTCCCACCGGCGTCCATCTTGCCCATGAGCAGCTCCAGCGCGACCAGGAGCAGGAGCAGCCCGCCCGACGCCTGGAGCGCCGCGAGCGAGATCCCCATGTGCTCCAGCAGCAGCTGGCCGAACACCGCGAACACCACGATCACGCCGAAGGCCACGAAGATCGCGGTACGCGCAGCGCGCTTGCGGTCGTGCGCGGTCATCCGCGAGGTCAGCGCGAGGAAGACCGGCACGGTGCCCGGCGGGTCCATGATCACGAAGAGCGTCACGAAGACCTCGGTGAAGAGCGCTACGTCGAACCAGCTCACCGGAGCACCTCGAGGGTGCCCTGCTCCACGATCGCCTCGAGCACCTCGGGCTCGGTCGTGTTCTCGCCGATGAGGTTGCGCTTGCCCGACCCATGGAAGTCGCTCGACCCCGTCACCAGCAGGTCCAGTGACTCGGCGATATCGCGCAGCCGGCGGCGCGTGTCCGGGGTGTGGTCGCGGTGGTCCACCTCGAGCCCCGCGAGCCCCGCAGCGGCGAGCTCCTCGATGGTCGAGTCGGGGACCACCCGGCCACGTGCGTCGGCCCCGGGGTGCGCGAAGACCGGCACCCCGCCCGCTGCCCGGACCGCCTTGACGGTGGCTACGGCGTCGGGCGCGTAGTGGCCCACGTAGTAGCGGGTGCCGGTGCGGAGCATCGTGGCGAACGCCTCGTCACGGTCGCGCACGACACCGGCCGCCACCAGCGCGTCTGCGATATGCGGGCGGCCGATCGTCGTGCCGGACTGCGTCTGGGCGAGCAGGTCGTCCCACGTGATCGGGTAGTCCTCGCCGAGGAGGGCCACCATGCGCCGGGCGCGGGACGTGCGGTCGTCGCGCGTCCGCTCCGTCTCGGCCACCAGGTCGGGGTGCGTCGGGTCGTACAGGTACGCGAGCAGGTGCACGCCGGTGCCCCAGCCGGTGGTGCGGGCGATCGCCGAGATCTCGGCGCCGCGCACCAGACCTATCTGGAAGCGCCCGGCCGACTCGGCGGCCTCGGCCCAGCCCGATGTCGTGTCGTGGTCGGTGATGGCCAGCGTCTTGATACCGGCGAGTGCGGCGACCTCGACCAGACGCGCTGGCGAGTCGGTGCCGTCTGACGCGGTGGAGTGCGTGTGGAGGTCGATCACTCCACAAGGGTAGAGAGCCGAGGGCCTGTCGGGCGTCGCGAGCGGCGTGAGGTGCGGCACCCCCGCCGTCGTCGGCCCCTGTTGGCGGAGAAGCATCAGGCCCACACAGACCGTTCACCGACCGTTCCGCCGTCGTACGCCGCCTGCCCCAGCCGATCCCGCATCATCGAAGGGATGACGAGCAGCAACCAGACCCCGCAGGGCGCTCGGACGAGCGTCGTCTTCGTGCACGGCATGCGCAGCTCCGGCGCCATCTGGGAGAACCAGGTGCGGCACGTGCACGCAGCCGGCCACGAGGCCGTCGCCGTCGACCTGCCGGCGCACGGCGCGCGTCGCCACGAACGGTTCACCATGGACGGCGCCTTCGAGGCGCTAGACGACGCCGTCGCGAGCCTCCCCGCCGGGCCGGTAGCACTGGTCGGGCTGTCCCTGGGCGGCTACACCTCCCTCGCCTGGGCCGCTCGGCAGGGAGCCACGGACCGCCTCGTGGGCATCCTCGCGGCGGGCTGCACCTCGGACCCGAAGGGCAAGCCCGTGCGGCTCTACCGGGACGTCGCCAGGGGCGTCGCGAACGCCGCCTACCTCGGACGCCGCCTGACCGGCCGGGTGGTGCACCCGAGCGTGCACCGTCCGCGCCTCTCCGTACCCACGGTGCGCCTCCCGTTCCGCCCGCTGCGGAGCGCCCCCGGCGGCTCCGACCTGCGGCAGGTCGAGATCGCCCCGCAGCAGACCGCCGAGATGTACCGGCCCACCTGGGACGTCGTGACCGACGCGCTGACCCACCTCGCGGGACGCTCCTCGATCGCCAACGTGCGTGCCGCACGGATCCCCCTCTGGTTCGTCAACGGCGCCCGCGACGCCATGCGCATCGAGGAGCAGCGCCACCTCGCCGCGGCCCACGACGGGTCGCTCGTGGTCATCCCCGGTGCCGGGCACGACGTCAACATGGAGGCACCCTCGGCCTTCAACCGGGTGCTCACCAGGGCGCTTGCGGACTTCAACCGGCGTGCGTGAAACACTGGGCGCATGAGCGAACCCACCACCACTTCGCAGCCTGACGAGCAGGGAACCGCCGACCGCGGGGCCAACCGTTCACACCGCCCGGGCTCCGCCGCCTTCAAGAACTTCGTGATGTCGCAGTGGGCACCGCGCGCCGAGCTCGGCCTGACGGCGTCGGCCGCCGCGCGGTACACGGTCGCCCGACGCGCGGCGCTCTCCGAGCGGCTGCCGGGCATGCGCCTCGTGATCCCGGCGGGTTCGCTCAAGACCCGCTCCAACGACACCGACTACCGGTTCCGGCCGCACTCGGCGTTCGCACACCTCACCGGCCTGGGCACCGACCACGAGCCGGATGCCGTGCTGGTGCTGCACCCGGTCGAGGACGGCGCCGGCGACGGTGGTTCCAACCACCACGCCGTGCTGTACGTGCGTCCTCTCGCCCCGCGCGACAACGAGGAGTTCTACGCCGACGCCCGCTACGGCGAGTTCTGGGTGGGCGCTCGCCCGTCACTGGCCGACGTCGAGGCCCTCACCGGCATCGAGGCCCGCCACATCGACGAGCTGGGCGACGCCCTGGCGAAGGATGTCGGCGACGGCGGTGTGCACCTCCTCGTGGTGACCGGCGCGGACGACGCGGTCGAGTCGCTCGTCGAGGAGCTGCGCCTGGAGGCCGGCGAGGACGAGGACGCGCTCACCGACGAGACGCTCGTCGAGGCCACGTCCGAGCTGCGGCTCATCAAGGACGAGCACGAGATCGAGCAGATGCGCGAGGCCGTGGCCCGCACCATCGAGGGCTTCGAGGCCGTAGTGCGCGCGCTGCCGGCCGCGAAGGAGCACCGCCGCGGCGAGCGCGTCGTGGAGACCACCTTCGACGGGCACGCCCGGCTCGAGGGCAACGCGGTGGGCTACGAGACGATCGCGGCCTCGGGCGAGCACGCCACCACCCTGCACTGGATCCGGAACGACGGCGAGGTCCGCTCGGGCGACGTGCTGCTGCTCGACGGCGGCGTCGAGGTCGACTCCCTCTACACCGCGGACATCACGCGCTCCCTGCCGGTCGACGGTGAGTACACGGACGTGCAGCGCAAGATCTACCAGGCGGTGCTGGACGCGGCCGACGCGGCGTTCGCCGTCGCGAAGCCCGGCGCCAAGTTCCGCGACGTCCACGCGGCGGCCATGGAGGTCATCGCGGCCCGCCTCGAGGAGTGGGGCTTCCTGCCCGACGGCGTCACCGCCGCCGAAGCGCTCTCCGACGACGGCCAGCAGCACCGGCGCTGGATGGTGCACGGCACGTCGCACCACCTCGGCCTGGACGTGCACGACTGCGCGCAGGCGCGCCGCGAGCTCTACCTCGACGGCGTGCTGGAGCCGGGCATGGTGTTCACCATCGAGCCGGGCCTCTACTTCAAGGCCGACGACCTCGCCGTGCCCGAGGAGTTCCGCGGGATCGGCGTGCGCATCGAGGATGACGTGCTGGTCACCGCCGACGGCAACGAGAACCTCTCGGCGGCACTCCCCCGGCGTCCGGAGGACGTCGAGGCGTGGATGGCGTCGCTGCGCTGAGGCGCTGCGGGGGCTGCGGCGCGGCAGCGCTGACTTCGGTCGGTTGCACGGTGCGGACAGCTGACTTCGGTCGGTTGCACGGTGCGGACAGCTGACTTCGGTCGGTTGCTCTGAGATCGGTCGTTTGATTGACCTCGTCACGCTGTGTCCCACCGTGGTTCCCCCTTGTGTCGTGCTCCTCGC
>NZ_JBFAKY010000026.1:0-86406 GCF_040656015.1 Promicromonospora sp. NPDC050249
CTCAAGAAGATCGGTGACGGCGACGAGACCCTGCTCAAGGGCGAGTCGGCCGATGCGATGCGCGGGCGGGCCGAGGAGAGCTCTGAGTAGACGATGTCTACTCAGAGCAACCGACCCCGAATTCGTACTGTCCTCCCGAGAGGGTCCCGCCCCCACTGGCCGAGCCTGTCGAGACCGCCCTACCGACCAGCCTGCGGGGTGTCGAGGGCGCCGCCGTAGCGCCGGTCGCGCCTCGCGTACTCCTCGACGGCGCGCCAGAGGTGCCGGCGATCGACGTCCGGCCACGGCTCGTCGAGGAACACCATCTCGGCGTACGCGGCCTGCCACAGCATGAAGTTGGACGTGCGCTGCTCGCCGGACGACCGCAGGAACAGGTCCACGTCGGGCAGGTCGGCCAGGTACAGGTACTTCTGCACCGTCTTCTCGCTGATCCGGTTCGGGTTCAGCCGGCCGGAGGCGACGTCGCGCGCCATGGCCGCCGCGGCGTCGGCCAGCTCGGCCCGGCCGCCGTAGTTGACGCACATCGTCAGGGTGCAGAGGTCGTTGTCCTTGGTGCGCTCCTCGGCCTCCTGGAGCACGTTGATCACCGACTTCCACAGCTTCGGACGGCGTCCGGCCCAGCGGATCCGCACGCCCCACGACGCCATGACGTCGCACTGCCGCCGCATCACGTCCTGCGTGAAGTTCATCAGGAAGCTCACCTCCTCGGGCGAGCGCTTCCAGTTCTCGGTGCTGAACGCATACGCCGAGACGTACTCGACGCCGACGTCGACGGCCCCGGCGACGACGTCGAGCAGCGACATCTCACCCGCTCGGTGGCCCTCGATGCGGGGCAGGCCACGGGCGTTCGCCCAGCGTCCGTTGCCGTCCATGACGATGGCGACATGGCGCGGCACGAACTCCTTCGGGATCCGCGGCGCCTGCGCGCCGGACGGGTGCGGGAAGGGCGCGACCAGCTCGCGGCTCGCGGTCCGGGCCATCAGCGCTCCACCATCTTCAACGATCGCAACGTTCTCTCCAGGTAGTACTGGCCATAGGCGGCGACGAGGCCGCTCGCCTCCTTGCGGTGCCGCGCGTCGGACGCGTCGGCGGTCTCCCAGTCGCCCGCGAGCAGCGAGGACAGCAGGGCGAAGGTCTCGGGCGCCGGCGCGGTGGAACCCGGCGGCCGGCAGCGCGGGCAGACGGCGCCGCCCTGCGCCACGTTGAACGAGTGGTGCGGCCCCGGCTCACCACAGCGCGCACAGTCCTCGAACGACGGCGCCCAGCCGGCCACCGCGAGCGCGCGCAGCAGGTACGAGTCGAGCACCAGGCCGGCGTCGTGGTGCCGCTCCGACAGCGCGCGCAGCCCTCCGGCGAGCAGCCAGTACTGCTGCACGGACGGCTCGTGCTCCTGCGCGACCAGCCGGTCGGCGGCCTCGAGCATCACGGTGCCCGTCGTGTACAGGTTGTAGTCCTGGCTGATGGCCCGGGCGTACGCCCCGATGGTCTCGACCTGCGTCACGGTGTCGAGCCCCATACCGGGACGCGGGCTGCGGCCGGTATGGAACTGCACGTCGACCGCCATGAACGGCTCGAGCCGCGCGCCGAACTTGGACGACGTCCGCCGCACGCCCTTGCCCACTCCGCGCACCTTGCCGTGCTCGCGCGTCAGGAACGTGACGATGCGGTCCGCCTCACCCAGCTTGTGGGTGCGCAGGACAATCGCGTCGTCTCGGTACAGGGGCACGAGAACATCATCCCAGGTGCGTCTGACACTCAGCGCAGCCCCCGCTGCGCTCTGCGTCAGCGCTCCGCGTCAGCGCTCGACGAACCGGGTGCCGTCCGTCGTCAGCTCCGGCTCCCACACGAACCGGTGGATCACGTGCTTCTCGAGCACGCCGCGGACGATGAGCGCTACCGTGCCCCAGATCGCGAAGAGCAGGACCGTCTGCAGGAAGTTGTTGCTGATCTTGTCGAACCCGGTGAGGGCCAGCGTGGGGATCAGGAACATCAGGCCGAGGAATGCGGGCAGCAGGTGCACGCCGATCCACTGCACCACCGAGAGCAGCTCGACGCGGCGCTCGGCGAGGACGCCGTGGAAGTCCATCACGGTGACCACGTGGTCCGCGCGCCACTTGGCGACGTGCCGGGCGACCGTCCACTGCGCGTCCCTGGCGTCAAGGGAGGAGCTTCCGGTCGGGAGCCAGATCCCGAGGATCTGGTGGATCTCGGCGGGCGTCAGGTAGCCCTTGTCGAGGATCGTCAGGCTGTGCACCGGCGGCTGGCGCGTGTTCGTCGGCAGCACGAGCGCGGCGAGGAACAGCAGGACACCACCGGACCCGAGGAGCGCCACCAGCGCGTCCGGGAGCCACGGCAGGAGCAGGGTCGCGGTGGCGAAAGCCAGCGCGCCGAGGAGCGCGCAGACTATGCGGTTCTTCATGGTCATGGTGAGCAGGACTTTACCGGCATCTCGCCCTGACCTGTAGCAAAGGTCCGGCAGCGATCAGAAGAACGGATCGGGACGACCCGTCAGAAGAACAGGGTGTCCCGCCTGCCCAGCGGGCGCGCGATGAGCCACCACGCGAGGACCTGGAGCGCGAGGATCACCGGCAGCACCGCGATCGCCACGAACCCGAGCGACGCCATGGCCTCCGGGGAGATCCCGCCCTCGATCAGACGTGGCCACGCGGCGACGGCGGTCCCGACGACGGGCGCCGCGATCATCACCGAGGTGACGATCACCGCCAGCGGTCCCGTACGGCGCAGGCGCCACGCGACGACGGCGTCGCCGTGCAGCCGCGTCACCACCACCGCCACGATGCCGAGGGCCAGGGCCGCGAGGCCGTTCCCCCACGCCACGCCCAGCAGCGCGCCCCAGCTCCCGGCGAGCGCGGTGCTTGCCGCCACGAGCACGACGTCCCACGCGTCCCGCCAGATCTTGCCGGGCCGCCTGCTGCGCAGCCAGATCCCGGCATCGCGCAGCACCCATGACCCGATCAGCACGATCGCCACCGGAGACGCTGCGTCCAGCAGGTCCGACGTGGCGCCCGGGAACACGCCGATCAGCACCCCGAGCGCGGCGACCAGCCATACCTCCCCGGGCACCAGCAGCGGCCCGACGGCGCCCAGCACCACGCGCCGCTCCGCCGGTTCGCGCCGCCGGTTCCCGCCGTCGTGGCCGCGCTCCTGCAGCAGGGTCGCGCCGGCGCCCTGGACGGCTCCGTCGAGCAGCACCCACCCCGCCACCAGGACGGCCAGGAGGACTGCCCAGGCCGCTGCGTTCATCGGACCACCTCCGGCTCAGGCCTCACGTCCGGTATTCCGGCACGCTCCAGAGACTACGTAGCCGGACCGGTCACTGCGACAGGATTCGGGTGGAACCGGGGAAAGCTCAGGGATCACCCCGATGACGTGGTCGGGCCGGCCCTACCCCTGGTCGGGAGACGTCGCGGGGACCTGCCCGGTCGACGTCGTCCCCGCCACCGAGGTCGGTGCAGTCGACGGCGACGGCGGCATGGGCGCGCAGGTACGGGCCGGCGCCCGTGTCGCCCCGCACCGCGTCGGCCAGCGCCCGCCAGTGCGCGCGGCCGACCAGCACGGGGTGGCCGGGCTCGCCGCCGTAGACCGCGCGGGCCAGCGCGTGGCGCGCGGCGTCCGGCTCGTCCGTCACGGCGGCGAGCACCCGCCGGACGGCGTCGGCCCGCAGGCCGGGCAGGTCCACGAGGGAGACGACGGCGACGTCGGCTCCGCTCGCCCCGTCGGCCGGCCGTCCGGACGCCGTCGCCCCGCCTGCTGGCACGTTCTCGGACGCCGCGAGGCCCGCCCGGAGCGACGCCGCTATCCCGGACGCCCAGTCGGCGGCGACCACTGCCGTTGCGGTGGCGGGCACCAGCTCCCGCGCCTCGTCGGCCCCCGCCCCGAGCACCACGACGACGTCCTGGCAGCCGCCGTCGAGCAGCGCACGACACGCGAGCGCGAGCCAGGGGGTGCCGTCGTCGGCCCGGGCGAGCGCCTTGGGCATCCCGAACCGGCTCCCGGCCCCGCCGGCCAGGACTATCCCGACGGCCGCGACGAGAACGGGCTTGTGTTCATTCGGACGCACCACAGGAACATAACCCCGTTCTCGACTGGCTTGTTGTCCACAGGAGGTGGTGGGCATGGGGGACACCATTGGTTATCTTCTGGTGTCATGTGATGGTGTCTGTGGCCAAACCGATCTCCGACGCCCTTCTCGACCTTGCACGTCAGCAAGCAGGGCTCGTCTCGTCCGTGCAGTGCGACGCCCACGGCGTGGGGAACGCTCAGCGTCGGCGGCTGGTCGCGGCAGGGCGTTGGCAGCGGCCGACGCGCGGGGTGTTCGACACCGGCGAGCCGGACGCCGGCCTCCATCCGAACGACCTGAGCCGGCTTCGCTCGGCCTGGCTGGCGCTGCTCGCCTATCCGGGCTCGGCCGCGGTCGGAGCCTGCGCGCTCGCGCTCCTCGGCGTTGCCGGACTACCCAAGGACATCACGCCCGAGGCCGCGTTCCCCGACGGGTCCGGTCGGGAGCCGCGCGACGGGATCGTGCTCCGGCAGTACCGGCGGTTCCCGCGCGTCGCGGCGGGTGGCCGGTTCGCCGCCGACGCCCCCCATGCGCTCGCTCAGGCACTACCGCGGTTGGACCGCGAGCACGCCGTGGCCGTCATGGACTCGCTCCTGAACAAGCGGATCCTCACTCCGTCCGGCTTGCGCAAGGCAGAGCGGCTCACCAAGAACCGGCGGGACTGCGTCAGGACCCACAGCTGGTGGGGTGAGGCAGACGGAAGGTCAGAGTCCCCGGTCGAGTCCTCCGCGCGGCTGCGCTGTGTCGACGCCGGAATCAGGCCCGATGATCTCCAACGGGACGTGGTCGACGCTACGGGCAAGTTCCTCGGCCGCGCGGATCTTGCCTGGTACCTCGGCGACGGGCGCTGGCTGCTCGTCGAGGTGGACAGCGACGAGTTCCACACCTCGGCGGATCAGGTGCGTCGGGACGCCGTTCGACAGAACAGACTGCTCAGGGAGGGCAAGCACGTGCTGCTTCGGTTCTTCACCAGGAACGTCCACGCAGGCGCCACGATGACCGACGCCATCCGCTCGGTCCTGACCCGCGAGGGCTGGCTCCCGAACCGCCCGATTCCTCCGGCGTCGCCGATCCCGTCCCGTCGCCGACGCTGACGGCCAGCCGGACGACAACGGGGTTATGTCCTCCCGGGGCGGGATTCAGGACACAACCCCGTTCTCGACGGGCTTGCCTACCAGCGGCCGTAGCGGGCCAGGACGAACGACTCCGCGATCTGCGCCAGGAGGTAGAGCGCCAGGGAGGCCAGCGTCACCACCAGGACGCACGCCCAGACCAGGTTGTTCTCGGACCGGCCGACGGCGTTGACCACCATGCTGCCGATCCCCCGGCCGGTGATCAGCCACTCGGCGAGCAGCGCGCCGGTGATCGCGCCAGGCACCGAGATCCGGACCGACGCGAACAGCGCGGGCAGCGCGGACGGGAACGCGACCTTGACCAGCAGGGCGAACGGTCCGCCGCCGTACACGTGCACGACGTCGGACATCTGCGTCGACACCGAGCGCAGCCCCTGGACGATGTTCACCAGGGCGGGGAACAGCACGACGATCCCGGACACCACCGCCACACGGACCAGCCCGTCCGAGAAGAGCAGCCGGATGATCGGCGTCAGCGCGATGAGCGGCACCGCGCGCAGGATCAGGGCGACCGGCATGACGGCGGTCTCGACCGGCCGGAACAGCACGATCAGGGCCGCCGCGATCGTCGCCGCGAGCATGCCCGCCACGAAGCCGATGGCGGCGTCGCCCAGCGTGACGCCGAGCGCCGTGGCGATCTCCGCGCGGGTCCGGGCGGCGTCGTCGTCGGCGAAGAGGAACTCGTAGACCTCGGCGGGGCCCTTGGCGACGAAGGTGTTGTCCACCAGCGCCACCGACACGACCCACACCACGGTGAGGATCGCGAGCATGAGCAGCGCCGTCCCGAGCGCCTTGCCGACGCCGGTCGCGAGGGCGCGCCCTGTGCTTCCCTTGTTCATCCTCGTCCCCCTCCGGTCGACCACGGCACCGCTACCCGGCCCAGCACGCCGAACACCGCGTACCCGAGCCCCGCGACGAGCGCGCAGGCGAACATGATTCCCCAGGCACGCTCGACCAGGAGGCCCTGCCCTGCGGCGATGAGCGCCGGTCCGACGCCGCGGTCCACACCGCCGATGTACTCCCCGAGGATCGCGCCGAGGAACGCGGCGGGCGCCGCGATCTTCAGCGCGCTGATGATCTCCGGCAGCGCGGACACGAGCTGCACCGTGACGAGCTGCTTCCAGCGGCCGCCGCCGTAGACCCGCACGACGTCGAGCGCCGCCCGGTCCGCGGACCGGAACCCGAGCACCGCCCCGACGACCGTGGTGAAGAAGACCGACAGCGCCGCCAGCACGACCGCCGTCGGCGAGGGTTCACCCGCGTCCGGCGGGCCGAGCACGATGTACAGGATCGGCAGGACCGCGATGGTCGGCACGCAGTAGCTGATGACCGCGATCTGCGAGATCACCGGCTCCAGCCGCGGCGTGAGCAGCACGAGGGCCGCCAGCACGAGTGCCAGGCCGTTGCCCCACGCGAACCCGATCAGGGCCTCGACGACGGTCCCGCCGAAGTTGTTCGCGTAGAAGGCCCAGCCGTCGACACCGTACTGCCGCAGCACGCCGGGCGGCGTCGGCATCGACGAGCCGTCGAAGACCGTGACCGCGAGCAGCCACCACAGCGCGACGAGGCCGGCCAGCCCGGCCCCGCCGCCCAGCCAGGCGCGGGCGCGGTCAGGCATCGGTGTCGTCCGCCGCGAACAGGAGCTCCGAAGCCCGGTCGTGCAGGGCGTGGAACTCCGGGCTGCGCATCATCTCGGGCAGGCGCGGGCGCGGCAGGTCCACCTCGATGATCTCCTTGATCCGGCCGGGACGCGGGCTCATGACCGCCACCTGGTCGGACAGGAAGATGGCCTCCGAGATGCCGTGCGTGACCATGAGCGTGGTGGCCGGCTTCTCGGTCCAGATCCGCAGCAGCTCCAGGTTGAGGCGCTGGCGGGTCATGTCGTCGAGCGCCCCGAAGGGCTCGTCGAGCAGCAGCACCGACGGCTTGACCACCAGGGCGCGCGCGATGGACACGCGCTGCCGCATGCCGCCCGAGAGCTGGCCCGGCTTGGCCTTCTCGAAGCCGGTCAGGCCCACGAGCCGGATGAGCTCGGCGATCAGCTCGCGGTCGACGGGCTCGCCCGAGACCTCGAACGGCAGCCGCAGGTTGGACTCGACGGAACGCCAGGGCAGCAGAGCGGCGTCCTGGAACGCGATCCCGAGCTCGTGGCCCGCGCGCAGCTGCTGCGCGTCCTTGCCGTCCACCTTGGCGGTGCCCGACGTCGGCGCCTCCAGCCCCGCGAGGATCCGCAGGATCGTGGACTTGCCGCAGCCGCTCGGGCCCAGCAGGGACAGGAAGCTGCCCTGGTCGGTGTGCAGGGTGACGTCGTCGAGCGCGGTCACCGTCTTGCGGCCCGAACCGAACGTCTTCGACAGGTTGGCGATGTGCAGGCCGGTGCCGGCCCCACCCTCGAGGGCGGGGCCGACGCCGGGCGCGACAGCTGTACCGGACTGAGTGACGGACTGGTCGGTCACGATCAGCCCTTGAGCTCTGGCTTCTCTGCCAGCAGCTCCTGAAGGAGCGACAGGTCGAAGACGTCCTCCTGCGCGGCGTCGATCCCGGCAGCCTCGAACGTCGCCATGTTCTGGGCCAGGAGCTCGTCGCTGATCGTGAAGAGGCCGTTCTCCGCGGTCTCGTCGGAGCTGATCAGCTCCTCGCACTGGACGGTGTTCTGCTCGATCTCCTTGTCCAGGTCGAGGTCCAGATCGGTGCCGTACTCGTCGACGGCAAGCTTCGCGCTGCCCTCCAGGTCGGCACAGGCGTCGGTCCAGCCCTTGATCTCTGCCTCGAGGAACGCCTTGACGACCTCGGGGCGCTCGGCGATGGTCTCGTCGGTCGCGATGACGGACTCGGCGACGAACGGCAGCCCGTTGTCGGCGAACAGGAGGTTGGTGACCTCCTCGCCCTGCGCCTCGACGGTGATCGCCTCGTTGGTCACGTACGCGAGGAAGCCGTCGACCTCACCGTTGACCAGCGGCTGCGGGTCGTACTGCACGGGCACGATCTCGACGTCGTCCTCGGTGAGGCCGTTGGCCGCGAGGAGGGCCGAGAACAGCAGGCCGTTGCCGCCGTCCTGCACGCCGATCTTCTTGCCCTTGAGGTCCTCGATCGTCGCGATGTCCGCGCCGTCCTTGAGGGACAGGATCGTGAACGGGTTCTTCTGGAACGTGGTGCCGACGATCTTGATGGGCGCGTCCTCGTTGGCCACGACCTGGCCCACCGTGACGGCGTTCGTGAGGCCGAAGTCGGCCTTGCCGGAGGCCACCAGGTTCTCGGTGGCGCCGGGGCCGGCGTTGAACGTGACCTCGCCGAAGCCGGCGTCCGCGTAGTAGCCCTTGCTGTCGGCCATGAACTCGCCGGCGAACTCCGCGTTCTTGATCCAGGAGAGCTGGACCGTGAGGTCGCCGAGGCCCTCCCCCTCAGCAGGGGCGTCGTCGCCGGAGGCGCACGCCGCGAGGGCGAGCGAGGCAGCGGCCGCGACGGCCGTCAGGCGCGCAGCGCGCCCAGGACGGGAAAGCATCATGAGTGGTTCTCCTGTTGTGCTGTGGGGGGGTGAGCCGAAACCCGTGTTTCCATCTCGCCGGACGCTATGGACCCGTGGTTTCGCGCCCGGCGTCCACGGGTTACGCCGCCGTAAAACGTGGGGCGCGCGACCGGATCGTTATCCGGGCGGTCAGTACGGGGTGCGTGCGGTGTACGCACGCCAGGCCTCGAAGGGCTCTCCCGCGCGCGTGATCCGGTGCTCGACGACCGGGTTGGGCCACGTCGACCGGTCCCGCGCGAGGAGCTCGTAGAACTCGCGGTCGTCGAAGCCGGCCCGCTCCGCGTCGTGCCGGTCCGCGGCGAAGACGACGCGGTCCACGCGGGCCCACAGCGCGGCGGACAGGCACAGCGGGCAGGGCTCGCACGAGGCGTAGAGCGTCGCCCCGGCCAGCGAGAACGTCTTGAGGGCCTGGCACGCGGCCCGGATCGCCACCACCTCGGCGTGCGCCGTGGGGTCGAGGTCGCGCGTCACCCGGTTCCCGGCCGCCGCCACCTCGACACCGTCGCGCACGACGACGGCCCCGAAGGGGCCACCGCCGTCGGCCACGTTCTGGGTGGCGACCTCGACGGCGCGGGCGAGCCAGGTCTCGTCGTCCGGGCTCACGGAGGCCAGGGACGTGCCGGACTTCTCGATGTGGCTGATCACCCTTCGATGCTCGCACCGCGGCGTTTCAACCACATTCCCAGCAGGTCACCCCCACGAAACACCTGTTTCGCACCGGCGCAGAACGTAGGCCTGGACGCTCCAAGGGCGCCCACGGGGCGACCGCTCCTGCGTTCAGCACCCGCGGTCGGGTCGGTAGCGTGACAGGTGTGGATACCGCCGCCGTCTACAGCCAGTTCGCCGGGAGCCAGGCGCTCAACGGTGGATCGCCCACCTACCAGGACTGGGCACGCGGTGTCGCCGTCGACCCGGAGCTGTGCGCCCTGCTGGACACGCTGCCCGAGCCCAAGCGGCAGCCCAACCTGCTGTTCGCGGCGGCGCGGCTGGCCGGGGCGCCGGCCGGCGGCTGGGCCGAGGTGCGGCCCTGGCTGCACGCCGGCTGGCCCGACGTCGAGCAGGTGATGCGCACCCACACCACCCAGACCAACGAGCCACGGCGCTGCGCCACGCTCCTGCCGGCCCTCGCGGCGATCGAGGGGCCGATCGCGCTGATCGAGGTGGGCGCGTCGGCGGGGCTGTGCCTCTGTCCGGACCGGTACTCGTACCTGTACACGTCGCCCGACGGCGGCCGCACCCGCCTCGATCCGGCCGACGGCCCGGCCGACGTGGTGCTGCCCTGCGACATCGAGGGCCCCGTCCCCACGCGGATGCCCGACGTCGTCTGGCGCGCCGGCATCGACCTCAACCCTCTGGACGTGCGCGACCCGGCCGACCTCGCGTGGCTGGAGGCGCTGGTCTGGCCCGAGCACGCGGACCGGACAGTGACGCTCCGCGCCGCCGCGCGCGTGGTGGCTCAAGACCCGCCGCGCCTGGTCACCGGCAACCTGCTCGACGGTCTGCCGGACCTGGTGGCCTCGGCACCCGCCGAGGCCACCGTCGTCGTGCAGAACTCCGCGGCGCTCTACTACCTCACGCCCGCCGAGCTGGTGAGGTTCGAAGCCATGATGGCCGGCCTGCAGCGGACGCGCGGCGCCGTCTGGCTGAGCAACGAGGGCTGGACCGTCCTGCCCGACGTCGCGGCCAGGCTCCCCGCGGGCCTCTCACCCCAGTTCATCCTGGCCCGCGACGGCGCGCCGGTGGCGCTCACCGACCCGCACGGCCGGTCGGTGCAGATGCTGCAGGCCGTGTGATCGGTGCGCGCAGCAGCTCCCACAGCCAGTCCCGCTGTATCGGCAGGTCACGCGGGCGGACTCCCGTGGCGTCGGCTATCGCGTTCGCCAGCGCCGGGGCCACCGGGTTGTACGGGGCCTCGCTCATGGACTTCGCGCCGCGGGGCCCGAGGCGGTCGACCGTGTCGGCGAACAGCACCTCCGTGACCGGGACGTCGGACAGCTGCGGCACCCGGTAGTGCCGCAGGGTGCGCGTCACGACGACGCCGTCGCGCACCACCATCCGCTCCGTCGTCGCCGAGCCGAGCGCCTGCCCCACACCGCCGTCGATCTGCCCGCGCAGCTGCTCCGGGTTGATCACGACCCCGGCGTCGGCGGCGTGCACCGACTGCAGGATCCGCACCTCGCCGGTTCCCCGGTGCACGGCCACCCGGAACCCGTGCACGTTGAAGGCGACAGACCGAGGCGACCCGTCATGCGTGGCCTCGGCCGAGACGCCAACCAGCTGCGTGCCGGCGCTCAGCTGGTCCAGCGTGGTCCTGAGGGCCGACGCCGCTCGTTGGACCGCCAGACCAGCCACGACCGAGCCCGCCGAGCCGAAGGCCCCCGTGTCGTAGCCGGCCGTCGCCGTGTCCGACGGACGCACACGCACCCGGTCGACCGGCACCCCGAGCTCCGTGGCCGCGAGCTGCGCGTGCACCGTGGTGGTGCCGTTGCCGAACTCGGCGGTCCCGACGTCGACCACGAAGTCGCCGTCGGCGTCGACCGAGACCTTGGCGTGCGTGAAGTGGCCGCGCGGCGGGATGGTCGCGATCATCGCGAGGGCTATGCCGCGGCCCTCGGCCCAGCCGTCAGGGACGGAGTCGCCCCGCCCCGAGGCGAGCGCGTCCTCGACCAGGTCGAGGCACTGGTCCAGGCCGTAGGACCCGTACTCCAGGTCCCCGTCCACGGGCCCCCCGACGACGAACGCGTCGCCCGGCCGGATCACGTTCCGACGGCGCATCTCGACCGGATCGAGGCCGAGCCGGGCGGCCAGCTCGTCGATCGCGCCCTCGATGGCGAACTGCACCTGCCCCAGCCCGTACCCGCGGAACGCCCCGGACGGCACGTTGTTCGTGTAGACGGACTCGGCGTCGACACGCTTGTTCGGTGCCCGGTAGACAGCCATCGACTCGTGCACACCGTGGAACATGACGCCCGGCGCATGGTTGCCGTAGGCGCCGGTGTCCGCCAGGACGTCGATGGCGAGCGCCGTCAGCTGCCCGTCCGCGTCGGCGCCCGCGCGGACGCCGATCCGCATCGGGTGCCGGCACGGCACGGTGGTGAACTGCTCCTCGCGGCTGAGCTCCCACTGCACGGGCCGACCGGTGCGCAGGGTCGCGAGCGCCACGACGTCCTCCACGAGAAGTTCCTGCTTGCCCCCGAACCCGCCGCCCACGCGGCCCGCCACCACCCGCACCCGCTCCTGCGGGAGGTCAAGGAGCCGGGCCAGCTCGTCGCGCACGAGGAACGGCACCTGCGTGGAGGTGCGGACGTGCAGGACGGGCTGCTCCGTGCCCGTCGACGGACCGGGCGTGAGCCAGGCGCGCGCGCCGTGCGTCTCCAGGGCCACGTGGTTCACGCGGTCGGTGGTCCAGGTGCCCTCCACGGTGGCGGCCGATGCCGCGAGTGCCGCGGTGACGCCGTCGTGCCCCGGCTCGGCGTACTCCTCGTGCAGCTGCGCGACGACGTTCCGGCTCGCCTCCGCGACGCGGTGCTCGCCGGGTGTCTTGCCGGGGTGGACCAGGGGCGCGCCGGGCCGCCTGGCCGCCTCCGGGTCGAAGACGGCGGGCAGCGTCTCGTACTCGACGTCCACGAGGGCGAGCGCCGCGCGGGCCTGCCGGGGCGTCTCCGCGACCGCGACGGCGACGCGCTGGCCCACGAACCGGAGCACGGGGTCGAGGATGCGGGTGTCGTCGGGGTCGTCGAGCCGGTTCTCGTGGCGGGCGGTCGAGTAGAGGGTGCCGGGGACGTCGTGATGGGTGAGCACGAGGTGCACACCGGACGCGCCGCGGGCCGCCGTCGCGTCGATGCGGGTGATCCGGGCGTGCGGGTGCGGGCTGCCGAGGACCGCGACGTGCAGCAGTCCGGGCGGGGCGGGCTCGTCCAGGGTGTAGGTCTCGCGGCCGCTCACGATCCGGGCAGCGGCGGGCGCGGCGACGGCGCGGCCGAACGCCTCGCCGGGCTCCGCCACCTCGGTGTTCACACGACCGGCGAGGGCGTCCCGGATCGACCGGTACCCGGTGCACCGGCAGAGGTTGCCCTTGAGCCCGTCCCCGGCCTTGCTGCCCGCGATCGTGCACACCATGCCCGCCGTGCAGAACCCGCACTGGAACCCGGCCGCCTCGACGAACGCCTGCTGCACGGGGTGGAGGTGGTCGGCGTCCGCGGAGGGGTCGCCGCCCGGCCCGAACCGACCCAGCCCCGCCGCCGTCACCACCTCGGAGTCGACCGCCCGGTGCACGGGGACCAGGCACGACTGCACCGGGGCGCCGTCGAGCAGCACCGTGCAGGCACCACAGTCGCCCGCGTCGCAGCCCTTCTTCACTGCTGTGGCGCCCTGCTCCCGCAGATAGGTACGCAGGCACTGGCCGGGGCGTGGTTCTGCCGCAGCCTCGATGCCGTCGATCTTCATGCGTCGCCCCTCGAGTGCGTCGGGCAGAGACCACACGATCGGGGTGTGTTGCTGCGAGTAGACATTGTCGACTCACAGCAACACACCCCGCGGGGTACCTGTTTCCCCCGGAGGCTCGGGCGTCCGCCCACGCGACCCGGTGTGCGTACGGCTCCGTTGGTCCTCATGCGCCCACCAGCTCGTCGAAGGCCTCGTGGGCGAGCCGTCGTGTCATCGCGGCGCGCCACTCGCGGCTGCCGTGCACGTCCTCGAACCACGCGCCGGTGCTGTCCATCCGGTCGATCCACCGGTCGACCGCCGCGTGGTCGCGGGCGTGCAGGCTGAGCGCCGCCGCCACGGACGCGGTCACGGTGATCGTCGGACCCTGGTCGCCCGCCCGTCCCGTCACCATGGCCGCCGTGCGGCCGGTCGAGGTCAAAGACGCCCGGCGGAGCACCGTCCGCTGCGCGAGCACCGCAGAAGGCACCCGCACCTCGCGCAGCACCTCCCCCGGCGCCAGGTCCACGACCCCCGCGCCGGTGACGAGCTCCGCCACGGCAACCTCCCGCGCCCCGCTCCCGTCGGTCGAGCCTGTCGGGACCCCCGACGTCCAGATCACTGCCACCGCGTCGAGCGCCACGAACAGTCCGACCATGGACCCGGCCGGTAGCCCCAGCGCAAGGTTCCCGCCCACCGTCGCACTCCTGCCCACCTTGGACGAGAGCGTCAGCGCCGACACGCACGGCGCCACGAGCCCGAGCGCACGGTAGGGCCCGCCCGTGTGCGCGCCCAGCGCACCCGGCCCGGACACCAGCTGCTCCAGCGTGCACGTGCCCGCGACCCGCAGCCCCGCGCCGTCCACGGACCACGGCTCCCAGCCCATCCCGGTCAGGTCCACCAGGCCGCTCACCCCGGCGGGGACCGGCTCGGAGTACAGGTACGTGCCTCCGCCCAGGAAGACCTCGCCGGGCCGCAGCACGCAGTCCGCGCGCGTCCGCGCCACCCGCACGGTGTCGATGTCGAGATCCATGACGGCGCCGGTCAGCTCTCGTCGATCTCGCGCAGCAGGGCGTACCTGGCGTCTATCGCCTCGACGCGGTCGGCCGCTCCGTCGAGCGCACCGTGCACCCGGTCCGACAGGACCGCCACCACGCTCACGGGCGCGACCATCGAGTCGAAGGCGCCCTCCGTGGTGATCGGGCACTCGATCCACCAGGTCACGGCGCTCGCGAGGTGCCGGAGGCTGGCGTCCGCGAGCAGGAGCACCCGGACGCCGTCGGCCAGCAGGGCCTCGACCATCGCCGCCACCTTGAACGCGTGCCGGCGGATCGAGACCACGACCACCACGTCCTCGGGCCCGAGCCCGACGAGGTCGTCGGCGAGCGACTGGCCGGGTCCCGGCGCGAGGTGCACCCGACCGCGCACCTGGATCAGGTTCCGCCGCAGCTGGGTGGCCGGCCCGAGCGAGCCGCGCCGTCCGACGACCACCACGTCGCGCGCGGTGGCGAGCGCGTCGGCGACGTCGTCGAGCATCGTGTCGTCGAGCGTCGAGTAGACCTTCTCGAGGTTCTTGACCTCCTGTTCCAGCCGCTCGCGCAGGCCAGGCGACGGGTCGACGGCGATCGGCAGCCCGCGCCGGCGCTGGACTCGGAGGTGCTCGCGCAGCCCCTCGAAGTCCTCGTAGCCGAGCTTGCGGAACAGCCTGCTCATCGTCGCCTTCGAGACGCCGGCGAGCGCGGCGAGCTCCGTGGCCCGGTACGTCCCGAGATCGCCGAGGTGGTCCAGCAGGGCGTCGGCGGCCCGCCGTTCCTGCGGCGACAGGTCGCGGTAGCCGGCGGCTATCCGGTCCTCGAGCGGTGTGGCCCCGGCCTTCATCGCGCCTCCTCGTGGTCGCGAGCCAGCGCGAGCACCGCCTCGGTGAACGCGTCGAGCGCGATGGCGACGTCCTCGGCCTCCACGTGCTCGTCCGGGTGGTGGCTGATCCCGTCGCGGCAGCGCAGGAACAGCATGCCGACGTCGGTCACCGCGTCCATCGCCATACCGTCGTGCCCTGCGGGGCTCCAGAGCCCGAGCACAGAGCCCAATGACGCCCCGGTCGCCTCCGCGATCCCCGTCGCCACCGCGGCCTGCATCCGTGCGGCGCAGGCGGTCGACGGCGCCCGGTGGGTCTCGACCACCTCGAGCTTCACACCCCGCTCCAGCGCGATGTCGTGGCCGGCCGCCGAGATCTGCTCCCACAGCGCGTCGCGTCCGTTGTCCGTCCGGCCGCGCAGGTCGAGCGTGAGCTCCGCCAGGCCGGGGATCACGTTCACGGCGCCGGGCTCCACGCGGATGTCGCCGACGGTGGCGAGGCAGTCGGTCGCCTTGGCCAGCTCCTCGATCCGGGTGACGAGGTGCGCGGCGGCGACCAGCGCGTCCCGCCGTCGGCTGAAGGGGGTGCCGCCCGCGTGCCGGGCCTCGCCGGTGATCGTGAGCACGAACCGCCGCGCCCCCGCGATGGACGTGACGTACCCGAGCGGCAGGCCCGCGGACTCCAGCACCGGTCCCTGCTCGATGTGCGCCTCCAGGTAGCCGACGAGGTCCTCGGGGCGGCGGGCGGCGTCACCCACGCGGTCGGGGGCCAGGCCGAACTGCAGGAACGCCTCGCGCAGGGTCACGCCGTCGGCGTCCGCCTGGTCCCACCAGGCGGGGTCCCACTGGCCCGACGCCGCGCAGCTGCCCAGCAGCGCCTTGCCGAACCGGGTGCCCTCCTCGTCGGAGAACCCGACGACCTCCAGCGCGAACGGGAGCGGGACGTCCCGCAGCCGGTGCGCGACGGCGATCGCGAGGACGACGCCGAGCATGCCGTCGTACCGTCCGGCGTCGGGCACGGTGTCGAGGTGTGACCCCAGCACGAGCGCCGGCTCGCCGGCGGTGCCCGGCCGCTGGGGCGTGCCGTCGGCGGCGCGACGGCCCCAGAGGTTGCCCGCGGCGTCGGTCTCGGTGTCGAGGCCCGCGTCGAGCATCCAGGCCCGGACCGCCATGTTGGCGGCGGAGTGCTCGGGCGACAGGTAGACACGTTCGAGCGCGTCGGGGCGCGACGAGTGGCGCGTCAGGTCGTCGCACCGCTCCATGACCCACTCGGCCGTTCCGATCGGGCTCACGATCCCCCCTCCAGCTGATCGGCGAGAACGGGGTTGTGTTCGGTTCTGGCGCCCACCGGGACATAACCCCGTTCTCGCTCGGTCTCGTACGACGTGAGGGCGGCGGCGACGCCGCCGCCCGGCGGGGTGGCGAAGCCCGCGCGGCGCAGCTCGTGCTCCAGGGCCGCGAGGGTGGTGAGGACGGCGTCCCGGCGAGCGTTGAAGCCCATGGTCCCGATCCGCCAGACGACGCCGTGCAGCGGCCCGAACGACGTGCCGATCTCGATCCCGAAGTTGTCGAGGAGCCCGCCGCGGACGGCGTCCCCGTCCACGGCGTCGGGGATGCGCACGGCGACCACGTTGTGCATCTTGTGGCCGACGTCGCCGAAGACCTCCAGTCTTAGGCCGAGCACCCCGGCCAGCATCGCGCCGCCGTGCCGTGCGTGCCGGTCCACCGCCGCCGCCATGCCCTCGTCCTTGAGCAGCCGCGCGCACTCGCGGGCCGCGTACAGCATCGAGGTGGCCTCGGTGTGGTGGTTGAGGCGACGCGGGCCCCAGTACTCCATGATCTGGGCGAGGTCGAGGTAGTTGGACACGATCGGGGCGCCGTGCGGGGCGACGTCGTCCGACGTGCGGATGCCCGCCTCGACGTGCTTGCGCCGGTCGATCGCCGCGGCCGCCGCGGGCGAGAGCGTCACGGGCGCGCTGCCCGACGGCCCGCCCAGGCACTTCTGCAGCCCGGCAGTCGCCGCGTCGATGCCCCACTCGTCGGTGTGGAACGGGTTGCCGCCGAGCGTGGCGGTGGCGTCGACGTACAGCAGGGCGTCGTGCTCGTGGGCGATCCGGCCCAGCTCGGCGAGCGGCTGCGCCATGGTCGTGGAGGTGTCGCCGTGCACGACGGCGAGCAGGCGCGGCCGCACGCGGCGGACGGCGTCCTCGATCTGCCCCGGGTCGAAGACCGTTCCCCACTCCGTCTCGATGGTGTGCACCTCGGCCCCTGCACGCGCGCAGATCTCCGCGAGCAGGTGCCCGAACCTGCCGAACACCGGGACCAGCACGCGGTCCCCCGGCTCCAGCAGGGACACCAGTGCCGCCTCGATGCCGGCGCGCGAGGTGCCGTCCACGAGGAACGTCTGCTCGTTGGCGGTGTCCCAGACGGTGCGCCACAGCGCCATGGCCTCGGTCATCGTGTCGGTCATGAACGGGTCGAACTGGCCCACGAGCGGCGCGGCCATGGCGCGCAGCACGCGCGGGTCGGCGTCGACGGGCCCTGGTCCCATCAACAGCCGGGCGGGCGGGTGGATCTGCCTCATGCGGACCTCCTCAAGAGCACCCCGGACGCCGATGAGTGCTCGACGACGGCGCCGGTGACGGTCAGGCCGTCGTACGCGCTGATCTTGTTCTTGTGTGCCAGGTCGGCCGCGCGGAAGGTTGTCGTCGCGTCAGGGTCGTAGACGATCAGGTCGGCGGCGGCGCCCTCTGCGATCACGCCCTTCGGACGCGGGCCCCGGTCCAGGCCCACCAGTGCGGCGGTGTTGGCCGAGGTCCAGCGGGAGACGTCGGCGAGGGAGACGCCGCGACGTCGGGCGGCGTCCGCCAGGGCGAGGAACCCGGCCTGCAGGCCCGAGATGCCGCCCCACGCCTGCTGCAGGTCGACCTCGCCGGGCGCCGCGCCCCGGTACTTCTCCTCGGCGGTGGCGGGCGAGTGGTCGCTGACCACGCAGTCGAGGATCCCGGCGCGCAGGCCCTCCCAGAGCGCGTCCTGGTTGCCGCGGTCCCGGATGGGCGGGCAGCACTTGAACGCCGCGTCGCCGTCGGGGATGTGCTCGGCGTCGAGGACCAGGTAGTGGTGGCAGGTCTCGGCCGTGACCGGCAGGCCCTCGGCCTTGGCCTCGGCGATCAGGTCGAGCGCCCGCGCCGACGACAGGTGCAGCACGTGGGTGCGCGTACCCGTCTCGCGGACGGCGTCCAGCAGCCCGGCGATCGCCGTCGTCTCCGCCTCGTCCGGGCGTGAGAGCAGGAAGTCCGCGTACGCGGGGCTACCCCCGTGCGGGGCGGCCGCGAGGGCCGCCGGATCCTCGGCGTGCACGATGAGCAGTCCGCCGAACCGCGCGATCCGGTCCGCCGCGTCCAGGAGCTCGTCCGGTGCGAGCGGCGGGAACTCGGGCACACCCGAGTCGGCGAGGAAGCACTTGAAGCCGAAGACCCCAGCGTCCCAGAGCGGCTCGAGGTCGTCTGCGTTGCCGGGGACGGCGCCGCCCCAGAAGCCGACGTCGCAGTGCAGCTCGCCGCGGGCGCGGACGGCCTCGGCCGCGGCGCGCTTCGTCTCCAGGGCCTGCACGGTGGTGGTCGGCGGGAGCGAGTTGAGCGGCATGTCGACGATCGTCGTGATCCCGCCGAGCGCCGCGGCCCGGGTCGCCGAGGCGAACCCCTCCCATGCGGTGCGGCCGGGCTCGTTGACGTGCACGTGGGTGTCGACGACGCCGGGCAGCACCACCTTGTCGCCGAGCTCGACGACCTGCGGCGGGGGTGCGGGGACGGCGCCGAGCACCTCGCCGAACAGGTCGTCGGCCGGCTTGAGGACGGCGGCCGGGTCGGACGTGCCCCACCAGACCTGGTCGATCCGGTCGCCCTCGATCCGCAGGACCGCGGGCCGGAGCTCGTCCTCCACCAGGACCCGCTCGGACGCGACGACCAGGCTCCTGCTGCCCTGCGGGTCGCCGCTCATACGAATCCTCCGATCGTGGACCAGACGGGATGCTCGGCTGTCGATACGCCGGAGCCGGCCGCGGCGTCTTCCGACCGCTGGACGGCCGCCTCGATCAGCCCGTAGGGCCGGTCGGCGGCGAAGAACACCTCGCCGGGGTTGTCCAGGCCGAACGGGTCCAGGTCGACGAGGAAGTGGTGGTTGTTCGGGCACGAGAGCCGGATCTCGGCGATGTCGGGAAACGCCTCCAGCACCGCCCTGCCCATCGCGTACACGGTCTGCTGCAGGGCCAGGGAGTGCAGCTCGGCGAAGGTCGCCAGCAGGATCGAGCGGACCGCCACGAACCGCTCGTCGTACTCCTCGGGGCCTGCGGTATCGACGAACGACTGCTCGTACCGCCACCAGCCGCTGACGTCGGTCGCGAGGATCCGGTCCTCCGTCTCGGGCAGCGTCGTGTACCGGTCGCGCGGGAACCCCGCGAACTCCGAGCCCGTCGACTTCAGCACCGTGACGTCGCGCAGCCCCGCGAGCACGGTCAGGCCGGCGGAGTCGGCGTGGACCAGCGCCGTCCTCCGCTCGGCACCGCCCCGCACGAACGCGTGGTCGTGGCCGACGACGCCGCCCGGACCCGGCTGCGGTCCCGCCGCGATGCGCTCCCAGCCGTACTGCTCCGCGAGCCAGCGTCCGCCGCTGATCTGCGGCTCCTGGAGGAAGTGCCGGGCGAGCCGCAGCAGGAACGTCTCCGGCGATCCGACGCCGTCCCGCGCGAACGCGTACACGGTGTTCTTCTGCGTGTCCGTCGCGACGACGCCGGTGTTGTCCCCGGACTCGTGCGTGGCGCGGAAGTCGCCGCGGAGCTGGGAGGTGACGCTGAGGTCGGTGATGCGGTGCCGTGCGGTGTCACGGTCGACCCGCACGAGCCGCACCTCTGCCTTGCCGTACTGGTTGGGTCCCAGGACTATCGACATTCAGCTCCCCCGGTAGGTGGTGTAGGCGAACGGGCTCAGCAGGAGGGCGACGTGCGTGTGGTCCGGCCCGAGCACGACGTCGAGCACGACCTGGCCGAAGAACGTCTCCCGGTCCTGCGCCGCGAACCAGTCGCCGGCGGCGAAGGTCAGGACGTGCCGCCCGGGCGTGACCTCGCCCCAGCTGATCCGGCCGTCGTCGTCGGTCACGGCCTGGCGGCCGTCGAGCGTGACCGCCAGCCCACCGGCCGGGAGGCCGCGGGCGGCGTCGAGCACGTGCGTGGAAGCGGTGCTCACGACGCCGCCTCCGCAGGTTCCGCCGCCGGCTCCTCGATGAGCGTCTCCAGGCGCAGCAGCGCGATCTGGCGCAGCTGCTCGGCGGTCACCAGGGCCTCGGCGGCCGGGTCGTTGCCGAGGCGTTCGGTCAGGTTGGCGAGGATGTCGTCCGCCGTGCGCCCCGCGGCCCGGACCAGGTAGATCCGGCCGAACTTCGCCTCGTACGCGGCGTTGCCCGCGGCGATCCGGGCGGCTGTCGCCTCGGCCGCCGTCGGCTGCTCGGTGCGGGACAGCCGTGCCTCGGTGCTGTCGCCCGACGCACGTTCGCCGATGCGGGGGTGATGCGCGAGCGCCGCGTCGACGTCGGCGGCCGTCCACTCGGCGGCGGCCCGCATCGCGCGCAGCAGGAGCGAGTCCCGGCACCGGTAGGGGCGGCCGGCCACCACGTCGTCGACCCAGGAGCCGATGTCGGCGCACGGGCGGACCGTCGCAGCGGCGTCGGCGGCGGGCAGGGCGTTGAAGGTCGTGAGGTCCACGAGGACAAACTTAGTTTCAAACTGTCCCCCGCGGTGAGACGCGCGTTTCAGCCGGGTAAAACTTTACCGGTTCTGGGTCAGGCGAGCCGGCCCGTCCGCAGCATGTGGGCGAGCTCCGGCTGGCCCAGCCGGTCCGCCGACGCCGCCGCGGCCTCGTGGTCGTACGGGACGGCGAGCAGCTGGGCCGCCCACCCGTCCGCCGCGTCGGACAGGATCGCGTACCGGGCCTCCGGCGCGCCGACCTCGACCCGGTGCGGGAGCGGGGCGTCGTCCGAGTAGGCGGGCCACCCCACGCTGCCGGGGTTGACCAGCAGCGACCCGTCCGGCAGCGGTCGGGTGCGGGCCTGGTGCGTGTGCCCGCACAGGTAGAGGTCGTGCGTGCCGTAGGCGGCCCCGAGGCGTTCGACCAGCTCGTCGTCGGTCGCCTCGCGCACACCGCTCGGGTACTCCGCCGTCGGCCCGACGACGGTCTGGGTCAGGTAGGTGGCGTCGTCGTCCGGCACCGCATGGAAGGCCAGCACCCCGGGGACCGGCTCGACGGTGAGCGGGAGCGAGCCGAGCCACGTGCGGTCGGCGTCGGCCAGGATGCCCGAGGCGATGCGGTCGACGGTGCCCATCTCGTCGTACGGCAGCGTCAGCACCTGGCGTTCGTGGTTGCCGCGGACGGTCACGATGTCGGGCCGCGTGGCGAGCAGGTCCAGTGTCCCGCGCGGGTCGACGGCGCCGGAGATGATGTCGCCGAGGTTCAGCACGAGGTCCACCCCCGCGGCGTCGATGGCGGCGAGGACCGCCGCGAGCGCCGGGGTGTTGCCGTGGACATCGGAGAGGACAGCGATACGGGTCATCCGCGCAGGCTAGCGGTCGGGTATGCGCCGGAGGAGGCCACCGGCGCACGCCCGACCGGGTGTCGCGCGATCACCTCACGTCGCGCGGCAGGGACTCCGAGGTTCCGGGCTGCTCCACCACGTGCCTGCGGTACGGCCAGACCGCGATCAGCAGACCGAGCACGGCGCTGCCGAGGTGGAGCCAGTTGTCGGCCTCGTTGATGTTGAGGTAGTTGATCTCCGGGTCGTCGACGGCGAACAGGCCGTAGACGAATGCCGCGCCGTAGCCGAGCAGCAGGAGCCAGCCGAAGAGGCGGGCGCTGCCGGACCAGGCCCAGAGGCTGATGCCCAGGATCCCGATGACCACGTGCACGACGTTGTGCAGCGGGTTGATGGCGAAGCCCAGGAGCGTCCGGCTGTCGTCGTGCTCCATGAATCCGCTGAGGCCGGTCACCGCGAAGCCGGCCGCACCGACCAGCAGGTAGACGATGCCGACGATGAGGGCGAGCCACTGATGGGGGCCCCGGGCGATCCGAGCTGCTGTGGGGTAGGCCATGATCCTTCTCCCGTCCGACTCATGCCGTGTTTTCCACGGTCACGCCGTCCGGGACCACTCGCACTCCGGTGCGGCCCGCCAGCTTCAGCAGCGACCGGTCCGACCCGGCCGGTCCTACGAGGCACGCGCCCGCCGGCAGTCCTGACGCAGTCGTGACCGGCACCGAGACGGCGGGCAGCCCGCCGATCCCCGCGATGCAGGTCAGCAGCATCGTCGCTTCGCGCGCCGCCTCGGCCTCCTCAGGCCGGGGTGCCACGGTCGCCGTCGACGGCAGCACGAGCACCCGCTCCCCGAGCCGCTCCCGGATCTGCGCCCTTGCCTGTCCGACGGCGGTCCGCGCCGCGTCCGCGTCCGCGTCCGCCGCGCCGATGGCACGCGCCCGCTCGAACCGCCCGCGCACCGCCGGCCCGAGCGTGTCCATCCGGCCTTCGAGCCAGCCGCCGTGGACGGCCCACGCCTCTGCCGCCTGGAGGGTCTGGAACGCGGTGAGCCAGGCAGGCTCGGGCGCCCAGTCGATGGCCCGCGCCCCGGCAGCTCGCGCGAGCTGCCCGACGGCTTCGCGCACCTCCGGCGCGGCCAGGGCGAGCAGGGCGTCGCTCAGCACGAGGGGGGCCGGGTCCGGCAGGGCCGCCGTGTCGTCGGGGAGCAGCACGTCGCCCACCCGGGCCAACGTGGCGGCGTCGCGCGTGAGCCAGCCGACCGTGTCGAACGACGGCGCGAGCGGCAGCAGCCCGCCGTCGGGCACCGCGCCGTGCGTCGGGCGGATCCCCCACAGCCCCTGGTAGGCGGCGGGTACCCGGACGGACCCGCCGGTGTCGGTCCCGAGCGCGATGCTCGCCTGGCCCGAGGCCACGGCGGTGGCGGGGCCCGACGTCGAGCCGCCGCTGATGCGCCCAGGTGCCCGCGGGTTGGGCGGCGTGCCGTAGTGGGCGTTCGCGCCGGTCAGGGAGTAGGCGAACTCCTCGGTCTGCGCTATCCCGGTGAGCGCCGCCCCGGCGTCGAGCAGCCGCGCGACCGCGACCGCGTGCCCCTCCGCGACGGGTGCCGCCGCGAGCCAGGCCGGGTTCCCGGCGCCGACCCGCTGCCCGGCGACGGCGAACAGGTCCTTGACGGCCGCGGTCTCGCCGTCGAGCACGCCGGAGCCGGTCGGTGCCGTCAGCGGGCCGGGCTCGGGCCGGACACGCCACACGCTGGGATCGAGAGCCATGCGCACATGCTGCCAGCCGGACGCTGCAAGACAGAGCCGGGATGGAACAGAACAGGGGTGGAGGTCCGCTTCGACCAAGGCGTTGTGCATGCTCTCGAGCCGAGAACCACGCCCAGACGCTTGGTGGAAGCGGACCTCCACCACGCCCGCTCATCGCGGCAGGAAGTCCGCCTTGCGGATCTTCGCGTGCACGCCCTTGACGACGTCGACGACCTGCGAGATGTCGAAGTCCGTCGCCGCCGACAGATACGCGTAGGCGTGCGCGGGCGACATCCCGTACCGGACCTCCAGCAGCGCGATCGCGGCCCGTACGCAGTTCTGCACGGCGACGTCGAGGTCGCGGTCCAGACCCGTCGGGACCAGGAACTCGGCGGTCTCGGCGAGCGGTCCGGCCAGCTCCCCGAACGTCGCGACGGCGTCCGACGCCGGGATCAGGTCGAAGCCCAGCCGCACCCGCAGCGACGCCTCGAAGGCGGTGAGCGCCACCTCGCCGTCCCCCTGCGCGAAGTGCGGGTCGCCCACGTAGGCGAGCGCCCCCGCCGCCTGGACCGGCAGATAGAGCGTGGACCCGGCGCCCAGGAGGTTGATGTCGATGTTGCCGCCGAACGGGCCGGGCGGCACCGAGTGCGGCCGTTCGTCCCCCGCGGCGGCGACGCCCATGATGCCGAGGAACGGGTGCAGGTCGAAGCCCACCGCCCGGTCGGACCCCTCGAAGAGCGGGAGGCTCCCGCGCCCCGCGCCGTCGGACCAGGAGTCCACCTCGGCGAAGACACTGACGCTGTCCGCGCCTCCGGCCGGGTACTCGTCCGGCAGGGCCCCGCGGCCGTGCCGGTTGGAGATCACCCCGTACGGGACGCGGGGTTCGGTGGCCAGCACGCGGATCGCGAGCAGGTCGCCGGGCCGGGCGCCGCGGACCTCTATCGGCCCGGTCACGACGTGGCCGCCGTGCGCGCCGGGCACCCCCGGCAGCCCGGGCACCCGGTCGCCCAGGAGGGAGCGGCGGGCGCCCGCCAGCTCGACGGCGTCGGCCAGGACCGTGTTCTCGGCGACGCCACGCTCCGCGAAGTACGCGAGCGGGTCGCCACCCTGGTCCTCGAGGATGCCCTCGTGGGAGAGGGTGTCGACGACCACCTCCTGCCCGGGGTCCACCGACAGGACCGCGCGGTCCGCCGCGCAGGGCAGGCGGCCCCAGTAGGCGGTCTCGACAGAGGTGGGCAGGTAGGTGGCCCCGTCAGGGACGTGGCTGCCGGGCTGGAGGATGGTCTGCTGGTGCACGGGGTGACTGTATCCACCGGTCACTGCCGCGGGATCATCCCCGCCTGTCCGTAGACGGCGCGCAGGTACTGCAGCAGCTCGTCGGCGTCGGGCGGGTCGGAGCGCAGGAGACGGTAGAGGACGGCCCCGACCGTCATGTCGATGAGCGCCTCGATGTCCGTCTCCGGCGGCAGCACCCCCTCCTCGACGGCGCGCGACAGCGCGAGGTGCGCGGTGCGGCGTCTGGGCAGGATGTGGTTCTGCCAGAAGGCCGCCATGAGCCCCGGGTGCGTGACGCTGGAGCCGAAGACCTGGGCGAGCATCGCGCGGTAGCCGGGCTCGGTGAGGGTCCGCGCACTGACCGGCAGCGCGTCGACGATCACCTGGGAGATCTCGGCGTACGACATGCCGTCGAGGTCGTCCGTGCCGGGGTTCGGTATTTCGCCCCGGGCCGACTCCACGGCCGCCGCGATGAGCTCGTCCTTGCTCCCCCAGCGCCGGTACACGGTGAGCTTGCCGACGCCGGCCCGCCGCGCGATCGCCTCGATGCTGGTCCCCGCGTGGCCGTGCTCGGTGAACAGCTCCAGCGCCGCGCGCAGGATCGCCTCGTCGGTGCGGGGGTCCCGCGGCCGCCCCCGGCCGCGCGACACCTCGGCGGCGCTCACCGGGTCCGCCCGGTGCGCAGCAGGTCGGCGAGCCATGGCGTGGCCGACGCCGGGTCGGCCCCGCGCCAGGCCAGGTGCCCGTCCGGCCGCACGAGCCAGGCCTCGGCGACGCCGTCCGTCCGGGTGAGCCGCGTCGGCTGGTCGCCGGGCTCGGCACTCGGCTCGGCCTTCGCAGTGCCCGACGGCGGCACGAACAGCGCCCAGCGCCCGCCGAGCTCCGCGTAGAGCCGGGTGGGTGTCCCGTCGCGCCGGGTGCAGTCGAGGTTCGGCACCCGGTCACCGACACAGATCCGCCGACCGAGCCGGGCCGCCACCCGCTCGGCCCGGCCGACGCCCAGGGGCCCGGACCGGTAGCTCACCCAGAGCTGGGAGGTCGTGAACGTGACCCAGCGCTGGACCCACGGCTGGTTGAAGAGCCGGATCAGCACGTGGTCCCGCATGAACCGCCCGACGGGGCTGCGCGCCACGTTGACCCGGGTCACGTTGGCGGTGCCGCGCAGCACGTCGGTGGCCAACGGACGCCGTTCCGCCTCGTAGGTGTCGAGCAGCGTGGCGGAGGCCCGGCCGCGCGCGACGAGAGCCAGCTTCCACGCCAGGTTCTCGGCGTCGCCGAGGCCGGTCAGCATGCCCTGCCCGCCGAACGGCGCGTGCGCGTGCGCGGCGTCGCCCGCGATGAGGACGCGGCCGCGCCGGTACCGGTCGGCCAGCCGGCGATGGATGGTGAACTCGGACAGCCACTCGCTGTCCAGGACTCGCACGTCGCGGCCGGTGCGCTCGGGCAGGATCGCGCGGAGCCGGTCCAGGATCTGCTCCTCGGTCAGGCGGCTGCGCCGGCCGTAGGCGTCGGCGGCCCGCGGCGCGCCCGTCGTTCCGGCCACCGACGTATCCGCCGTCTGCTCCAGCTCCGCGCTCGCAGGGTCGTACGCGATCAGCCGCCAGAGGTCACCCCGGCCCTCGTCGTCGGGCATCGGCATGGCACCGAGCATCCCCGTCGGGTGCACCCAGCCGGAGGTCCCTGTCCGGTCCATGTCCCAGTCCAGATGCAGGTCCGCGAGCAGGAACCGCTCGCTCAGGCGCACACCCGGGGCGTTGATGCCGACTGCCTTCCGCACCGCACTGGCCGTGCCGTCGCAGCCGACGAGCCACCGCGTGCGCACGGTCCGCCCGTCGTCGAGCTCCGCCGCGACGGTGTCGTCGTCCTGCGTGAGAGCCGTGAGGGACACGCCCCACTCGGGGGTCACGCCGAGCTCCGCCAGACGCCGCCGCAGCTCGCCCTCCACGAGCGCCTGCGAGACGACCATCGGCGGCGCGGCGGTCCGCAGGCCGGGGTCACCGAACCGGATGCGCATCATCGGCCTGTCGCCGAGGTAGGTGGTGATCCGCATCGCCCGCACGGACCGCTGCGGCAGGTCGCCGAGCGCGCCCAGCCGGGCGAGCACCTCCGACCCACGTACGTGCACGAAGTTGGCCCTCGACGTCGTCGCCGGAGCGGGCAGGCGATCGATGACGCGCACGCCGACCCCCTGCAGCCGGAGCCCGCACGCCAGGGCGAGCCCGGTGGGCCCGGCTCCGACCACGAGCACATCGGTGACGTCGTCGACTGCCATCGCTACTCCTTTTATTAACGGACCGGTACCGTTAACAAAATAGCGCGAAACGGTCCCGGCCGGAAGCCCCCGCCGGGTGACCGCTTCAGCCGGCGGGCGCGAGCAGTGCCCGCGCCGCGGCCCGGGCGGCGGCGAACGCGTTCGGCTGCGCCCGTGTCGTGTACGCGACCATCGCGCCCTCGTAGAGCAGGTGGACCTGCGCGCCGACCTCCTCCGCGTCGGGGCGTCCGGCGTCGCGCAGCAGGTCGGTGAACACGCCGAGCATGTACAGCTTGTCCGCGAGGATCACCGCGTTGCCGGGATGCTCGGACCCGCCGATCTCACCGTGGGCGTTGACGAACGCGCAGCCTCGCTCGTTCTCCCGCGCCCACTCCTCCGCGAGCTCCAGCGCGGCCACCACCTGCTCGACACCCCGTGCGGACCCGGCCGCGCGACGCGCCGCGAGCCGTTCGCCGAACCACGTCACCCAGCGCTCGTGCCGGCGCGTCAGATAGGCGGCCACCAGGGCGTCCTTGGAGCCGAACCGGTCGTAGAGCGTCTTCTTGGTGACCCCCGCCTGGTCGGCGATCAGGTCGACGCCGACGCCGCGGATCCCCCGGTGGTAGAAGAGGTCGGCCGCCGTGGTGAGGATCCTCTCGCCGGCCGGCGTGTGCGGGTTGGGGCTGCGTCGCGGCATGCGGGTCGCTCCGTCCGGGCTGCGGTCTGGGTGCACTGCGAGTATACCGACCTGTATGGTTACCTGGGGATCATGCGAAAGAGTCTCCTGGGACACCTCGCCCCCGCCCTGCTCGTCGTGCTGTGGAGCTCCGGCTTCGTCGGCGCCACCTTCGCGGCGCCCGTCGCCCCTGCCACGACCACGCTCCTGTGGCGCTACGTCGTCGCAGCACCCCTGATGCTCGTCGCGGTACTGGCACTCCGCCGCCGCTACGGGCTCAGCTACCTCCGGCGCGAGGCGGTTCTCGGCACCCTCGGCCAGGCCGGCTACCTCTACGGCGTGTTCCGCGCGGTCGAGGCAGGGCTGCCGGCCGGGACGGCCGCCCTGCTCGCCTCGCTGCAGCCCGCCCTGGTCGCCGTCGTCCTGTCCCGGTTCGGCAAGAAGGGCGGACGCCGCCAGGCCGTGGGCCTCGCGATCGGCTTCGCGGGGGTCGCACTCGCCGTCGGCCCGGATGCCGTCGCCGGGACGGGCACGGAAGGGGCCCTCTGGGCGCTGGCGGGCATGCTCTCGCTCTCGGCCGCCGCGGTGCTCGGCGACCTGTGGCCGGCGCCCGACGAGAAGCACGACGTGCTGGACTCCCTTGCCGTGCAGGGAGTCGTGGCGCTCGCGTTCTTCGCGGTGGTGGCGTTCGCGAGCGGCCAGGCAGCGCCACCGGCGGACCCGTCGTTCTGGCTGGCGATCGCCTGGCTGGTGGGCCTGGCGTTCCTCGGCGGCTACGGCATGTACCTGTACGTGCAGCGCACGCGCGGGCCGGTCGCGGTGAGCACGTGGCTCTACCTCACCCCGGCGGTCTCCGCGGCCTGGGCCTGGGCCATGTTCGGCGAGCGTCTGCCGCTGCTCACGGTGGTGGGGTTCGCGATCAGCCTCGCGGGCGTGCTCGTCGTCCGACCCGCACCTGAGCGCGAGCGGACCCGCCAGGATCGCCCGCTGGCAGCCGCCCGCCCTTGACAGATTGGTAACCCCAGGGTTACCAATATGACCATGGATGCCTTCGCCGCCCTCGCGGACCCCGTCCGTCGCGAGCTGCTGCGCCAGCTCGCGGCCGGGCCGGCGAGGGTGGTCGACATGGCGTCGGCCCACCCGATCAGCCGCCCGGCCATCAGCAAGCACCTGCGGGCCCTGGGCTCGGCAGGGCTCGTGACCGCCGACGACGTCGGCCGGGAGCGGCACTACCGGCTCGACCGGGCTGGGCTCGCACCCGTGTCCGCACTCCTCGCCGAGCTCGCGCCCGCGCCGCCGGCCCCTGCCCCGCCGATCGCCGAGCAGGCGTTCGACGGTCTGGAGCTCGAGGTGCGGCGCGTCGGCCGGGACCGCCGGGCGACCCCGGACGCAGCGAGCACCACCACCGAGCACACGAACATCGGGCACATCGACGAGGAGACAGCATGAGCACCGACATCACCGCCACCGGCCGCACGGAGCAGCGCCCCGACGGCCGCTACATCGTGCTCACCCGCACGTTCCGCGCCCCGATCGACGACGTGTGGGCGGCGGTCACCGAACCGGACCGCCTGGCCCGCTGGATCGGTCGCTGGACCGGCGATCCGGCGACGGGAAAGGTGGCTGTCGAGATGCTCTACGAGGGCGACGACGTCGAACCCGAGGAGTACACGATCGACACGTGCGACGCTCCCCGTCAGCTCGAGCTCACCTCGCAGGGCACGTACGGCGAGGACGTACCCGTGACCTGGCACCTGAAGCTCGACCTGGCCGAGGAGGACGGTGTCACCACGCTCACCTTCGCGCAGTCGATGGACGACCCAGCGATGGCCGAGAACGTGGGGCCCGGATGGGAGTACTACCTGGACCGGCTCGTCGCCGCCGAGACCGGCGGCGACCCTGCCGCCATCGACTTCGTCGACTACTACCCGGCGATGTCGGAGCACTACCGCGCGCTGTAGTCCCCCCAGCGGGCCACGTGGTGCCAGACCTTCTTGAGGTCCTGCGGGTCGTGGTCGCCGGTGAGCACCGCCTCCCCGATCACCCGCGCGTCCAGCCACCCGTCGCGCGTGTGCCCGACGGCGACCGCACGCGCCACGTCCACGATCACCGGTCCGCGGAACTCCGGCCGCGTCGCCAGCTCGTCCACGTGCAGGCGGAACCCGTGGTGCCACTCGACGTCGACGCCGAGCCCGCGGGCGGCGTCGGCCACCGGCGTATCGCGGTAGCAGGGGTCCAGCACGAGCGCGGCGACGTCGCCGGGCAGAGCGATCGCACCGTGCACCTGGGCCTCGACGTAGTCGTCGAGGAGGTCGTGGGCACCGGCCGCCGTGTCGGCGTCGGCCAGTGCGATGAGCGGCTCCGGGTCGACGGCGGCGAAGCGCTCGGGCTCCATGACGGAATCGGGGTAGCAGAAGGTGGTGCGGGCCAGTACGTGCGGGCGGAGCCGCAGGTGGGCGGAGCCGAACCGGACGGCGCCGCCCGCTGCCCTGCCCCGGTGGTTCAGCGCCCCGTAGCGCGGACGCTCGTGCGGCGGACCGTCGTCGTACCGGCCCTCGAACATGCGCCGCTCCCAGCGCCACCGGTCGCCGCCGTCGTACGCCGTGAGGCCGCCGTTGCTGGTGCCGGTCTCGAACTGGGAACGCCACACGCGGTCGTGCGCGAGACGTTCGATCAGGGTCTCGCTCCCGTCGGCGACGAGTCGGTCCGGATGGAAGTTGATGGTGACCGGCCACTCCATGCCCGGAGGCTACCCGGTCGGTTGCCTCCGTCGTGGTTCGAGTTCGGTCGGTTGCTTCGAGATCGGTCCATTGAACGACCGATCTCGAAGCAACCGACCGAAGTCATCTCAAGCAGTGTGCAACTGACCGATCTCTCGGCACCCGGTGACCCGGCCAGGTCAGCCCTGGACCTCGAGAATCCTGCGCCGAGCGCGGATCAGCGCGGCTCCCGCGGCCGTGAGCGCGAGTCCTGCGCCGACCGCTGCGCCGACCTGGCCACCGGTCTGCGCGAGCGCGCCCGGCAGCTCCCCGATCGGCCCGACAGGAAGGAGCCCACCGAGATCGAAGCCGCCGCCCGGGTTGACCACCGGGATCGTGCCGCCGTCGGAGCCGTCGGAGCCGTCGCCCGAGCCGCCACCACCCGAGCCAACACCGCCCGAGCCACCGTCAAGTTCGCCGGCTTCGAGGGCCGCGTCACGGAGTTCAGCGCCGACGGGACCCAGCTGGTCGACTACGACGACGCCGAGCCCATCCGCGCCGGGTCCTCCGTCGGGGAGATCACCCAGACCTGGCGCGGCACGGCGTCGTACATCGTCTCGACCAGCGACGACGGCGTGCTGACGACCGAGGGCTCCGACTTCAGGGATATCTCGGTCACCATCGAGGTCGGCGAGGAGAGCGGCCCCTACCACCCCAACGGCCGGACCCAGCCGCTGCGGTACACCTGCGACGAGACGACCTACACGGAGCAGGCCGACGGCTTCGAGGCCACCTACACCAAGCTCCGTTGAGTGCTGGGTATCTCCGCTTCCTGGGCCGGAAACACCGCAGACACCCAGCACTCAACGGGTTGGTCAGGCCGTTCGTTCCGCCCGGTTGACCGCCGAGACGATCGCCTTCAGGGACGAGAGCGTGATCGACGGGTCGATCCCGACGCCCCACAGGACGTCATCGCCCACCGCGCACTCGACGTAGGCGGCGGCGCTGGCGTCGCCGCCCTCGGACAGCGCGTGCTCGACGTAGTCCAGCACCCGTACCTTGACGCCGACCTGCGCGATCGCGTTCACGAACGCGTCGATGGGCCCGTTGCCGGTGCCGGTCAGGGTCAGCTCCTGCCCGCGGTCCAGCACGTCGACCTCGAGCGTGTCCTGCTCACCCTCCACCGACACGGCACGCGTGCCGCGCAGCTCGAGCCGGCCCCAGTGCTGCAGGCCCGCCGGGTTGCCTTCCTCGACCGGCAGGTACTCGTCCGTGAAGATGCGCCAGATGTCCGCGCCGGTCACCTCGGTGCCCTGCGCGTCGGTCACCTTCTGCACCGCGTGGGAGAACTCGATCTGCAGGCGTCGCGGCAGGTCCAGCTTGTGCTCGCTCTTGAGCAGGTAGGACACACCGCCCTTGCCGGACTGCGAGTTGACCCGGATCACCGCCTCGTACGAGCGGCCGACGTCGCGCGGGTCGATCGGCAGGTACGGCACGCCCCAGTGCAGCTCGTCGACCGTGACCCCCGCGGCCTCCGCGCGGCCGGCCATGTGCTCGAAGCCCTTCTTGATGGCGTCCTGGTGCGAGCCGGAGAACGCCGTGAACACCAGGTCGCCCACGTACGGGTGCCGCTCGTGGACGGGCATCTGGTTGCAGTGCTCCACGGTCCGACGGATCTCGTCGATGTCGTGGAAGTCGATCTGCGGGTCGATGCCCTGGGAGAACAGGTTCAGGCCCAGGGTCACCAGGTCGACGTTGCCGGTGCGCTCGCCGTTGCCGAACAGGCAGCCCTCGATGCGGTCGGCACCGGCCAGGTAGCCCAGCTCGGCCGCGGCGACGGCGGTGCCGCGGTCGTTGTGCGGGTGCAGCGACAGGATGACGTTCTCGCGGTGGTTCAGGTGCCTGCTCATCCACTCGATCGAGTCGGCGTAGACGTTGGGCGTGGCCATCTCGACGGTCGCGGGCAGGTTGATGATGACCTTGCGCTCCGGCGTCGGCTCGAAGACCTCGATGACCTCGTTGCAGATGCGCACGGCGAACTCGAGCTCCGTGCCCGTGTACGACTCGGGCGAGTACTCGTAGTAGATCCGCGTGTCCGGGACGGTCTCCTCGAGCTTGCGGCACAGCTTGGCGCCGTCCAGCGCGATGCTCACGATGCCGTCCTGGTCGGACCGGAACACGACCTCGCGCTGCAGCACGGACGTCGAGTTGTACAGGTGCACGATCGCCTGCTTCGCGCCGGTGATCGCCTCGTACGTGCGCTCGATCAGGTGGGCGCGCGCCTGCGTCAGGACCTGGATCACGACGTCGTCGGGAATCCGGTTCTCGTCGATCAGCTTGCGGACGAAGTCGTAGTCGGTCTGGCTCGCCGAGGGGAACCCGACCTCGATCTCCTTGTAGCCCATGGAGACCAGCAGCTCGAACATGCGGAGCTTGCGCTCCGGGTTCATCGGCTCGATGAGGGCCTGGTTGCCGTCACGCAGGTCGACCGCGCACCAGCGCGGAGCCTTCTCGATGCGCTTGGTGGGCCAGGTGCGGTCGGGGATGTCCACGGTGATCTGCTCGTGGAACGGGAGGTACTTCTGGATCGGCATGCCAGAGGTCTGCTGCGGGTTGTCTTCGATGATTCCGCCCGCTGCGCCGTGCACTGCTATGTCGTGAACTCCGCCGGGGGTGGTGGCGGTGATGCTGTTCTCCATCATGTGTCCTTCGCTCGGTGAGGTTGGCCGGCACACCAAGCCTCCGCGACGAGGGACCGACCTGTCTAGGCCTCGTCGCGGCAGCGAAGGAGGAGGATCACCGTCATGCGCACGCGGTCACTGTACCCCCGGAGGTGACTTCGGCCACCCAGCACGCCCACGATCCGGACGTCTTCGGCGAAGTAGAGCGCCTGTCCGGACGCACGCTCTACTTCGCCGATCGGTGGTCGGCGAAGTAGAGGATGCGTCCGGACAGGCGCTCTACTTCGGCTGACAGGTCAGCGGCGGTTGCGCAGCGCCGCGTCGACCTGCGGGTCGCCGAGGGCGCCCAGCCAGTCCAGCAGCGCGGGATAGGTGGACGGGTTGGCGGCGACCTGCGGACGCAGGTGCGGCGCCTCCTGCACGATCTTCGCCAGGTCGGCCAGCGGGGTGGCCGGGTCGAGCGCCACTGCCGGCGTCCACCTGCCGCCCACCGGGGGCAGCACTGCCGTGTGACCCGACTCGGACCCGTAGTCCGCGGCCACGGGGCGCTGGCTCTGCTCCTGCCCGACGACGACGCGGCGCGTGACCTGCTCCTGGCCCGCGTCACCGGCAGCCGCACCGGCGTCGGCCTGGACCGCCTGCTGGCCGGTCACGGGCCGGATACGCGCCGTCGGCTGAGCGGAGGCCGCCCGCTGGACGGGCGCCACCGGCTGCGCGGCGGACACCGGCTGCGCGGACGCCACCGGCGTCGCGCCGGACCGGACCGGGGGCATGGCCGCCGTCTCGCTCGTCGACGAGCCGGCGGGCGCGCCCGCTGCCCGGATCTCCTCGACGGTGCGCATCGCGCTGATCGGGACCTCGCTCGACTCCGGCTTCGCGGACTGCACGGGAATCACCCCGTGCTGGACCGCGGCGGCACCCGCGACGGTGCGCACCGCGCCGGTCGAGGTGACCCGGCGTGGCTCGGCCGGCCGGCGCAGCTCGGGCGCCGACCGCGCGGGCTGCTCCGGGAGCGACACGGGCGGCGCCTTGTCGCCCTTGGGGCGGGGCGGGGCCCACAGGTAGGCCTGGCTGCGGTCGACGTCGGTGTCCCCACCGATACCGACGGTCTGGAAGTGGTCACGCACCGCCTTGGGGATCATCAGCGCGGACGCCGCGACGACCGGCAGGCCGAGCGCCATCAGGAGGTCGCCGAGGTTCACGCCGAGGCTCGCGCCGGACGTCGCGATGACGACGACGAGCCCCAGCACGCCGGCCACGCACGCCGCACCGACGGCGGGCACGTGCCCCGTGCTGGGGTCGCGCTGCAGCGAGCGCCGCGCGAACCAGGCGATACCGCCGACGACGACGCCGAGCACGAGCCGCACCACCAGCGTCACGCCGGCGCCGGACCCGATGAAGCCGGGGTCGATGAGCTGCACGAGCGCGGCCAGCGCGCTGCACGCCGCGAGCAGCACGATGACGTCGAACGCGCGCATGGCGACCCGCACCCACACGCCTGCGGCCTGCTCGGTGCTGACGTCCTCCTCCGCAGCGGGGTCGCGGCGTACAGCGGGCGCTCCGGCGACGGCAGCGGCGAGCGGCAGGAGCACCAGGCCGAACCGGCTCGGGTCCGTGACGCCGGGGCGCATGGACTCCAGGCCGGTCAGCGAGTCGCCGGAGGTGAAGATGAAGAGCAGCGCCAGCACGATGCCCGCGGCGATGAGCACGAGCCGCGAGGGCCGGTCGTGCCGGACGGTGCCGCCCACCAGGAGCCACGCCAGGCCGACGACCAGCGCGAGCCACACGGGCGCGAGCAGGCGGTCGCCGAGCGTCGCGTCCTCGGCAAGCTCTGCGAGCAGCGTGGAGGTGATGGCGCCCACGGCGATCAGGATGCCGACGCCTGCGAGGCCGAGGCGCCAGCCGCGCACGACGGCGCCGTCCTCGTCGATGGGTCCGAGCTCGCTGTCGCGCGGGGTGGCGGCGAGCGCCGCACCAGCGAGCGCGAGGCCGAGGCCGGTGCCGACGCCCGCGCCGCTGCGGACGTCGAAGATGAGGTGCAGCAGGCCGATCACGGCGAGCGGCAGCCCGGCGAGCAGGCGTGCCCGACGCGTGGAGTGCACGGTCCACGTGGCCGGCAGCACGCCGAAGCGCGCGAAGTAGGGCAGGGCCAGGGAGGCGAGGGACAGCGCGACGGCAAGGACCACCTCGACGCGGTCGGCTCCCCGGTCGGCGAGATTCCATGGCAGCGCGAGCGACACGAGCAGGGCGAGTGCGGCGATGGCGTCGCGCACGTAGTCGGCCACCGCGATGTTCGCGAAGGGTCTGGCGTCGTCGGTGCCGTCGGGCGTGTGCCCGGGCTCGGCCTCTGCCGAGATCGTTGCGACGTGCTCGTGGCCGAGACGTTCGGTCGGCGCGCCGTTCGCGTCCTGCGCGCCGTCTGCCGAATCTCTCTCGTCACGCTCGGAAGCGTGCTGGTCCATCATCCGTTCACTCCTCGATAACGCCGCTGGTCGAGACTGGGGAAGTGTGGCTGGTGGCGTTGGGTCCCCGACGTTACTACCCGCCGGGGACGGAGCCTGTCAGGCCGAACCACGGCGAGTCCGGTCACACCTGTATTTCTGCGCACGTCCATCACATTCGACGTGGGTGGAACACCGCCGTCGGCCGCAGCCGACAGCTCGCCGAGGTCACAGGAGAACGCAGTGGACCTAGCTGCCGCACCGGCACCCCGCACCTGCGACGTCTGGCTCGTTCCGGTCCGACGTCGGAAAGCCTGGACGCGCCTGCTGACCGTACCGGATCGCGAGCACCTCGTGGGTCTGGACTCCGTCGCCACCGCGGTACACCTGACGTCGCGTGCCGCCCAGCGCCTGATCCTGTCGCGCTACCTCGGCGCGTTCCCCGACGAGATCGTCGTGGACCGGTCGTGCGAGCACTGCGGCGACCCGCAGCACGGGCGGCCGCACGTGCCGGGTGCGGCCCTCGACTACTCGGTGTCGCACACACGGGGTTGGGTCCTGGTCGCGGTGGTCGGTGAGGGCAGGGTCGGTGCGGACCTCGACGCGCGCCCGGCGGACGCCGACCTGGAGGACCTGGCGGCCGCCGCGCTCACGCCCGCCGAGCGGCGTGCCTGGCGACGCCTGCCGGCCCGCGACCGGGCGGACGCGCTGCTCGCGTACTGGACCCGCAAGGAGGCGACCGCCAAGCTGACCGGGCACGGGCTGACGATCCCGCTGCGCGATCTCGACGTCAGCGGCCCGCGGCCGACGCTCCTGGGGCGGGACCCGTCGGTCCGGCTCCCCTACCCCCGCCCGTACCTGACGCACGTGCCCGCGCCGGCGGACCACAGCGCCGCGCTGGCGACGACCACGCACGTGGACCAGGTGCGGCACCTGCGCCTCCCGGACACGGTGCCCGACGTCGTCGTACCCCTGCCGGAGCCCCGTACCTCCCGGACCCCTGCCCTGCTGACCCCGAGGTAGAACCCCGGTAGGTCGGTCAGATGCCCAGCTGGTAGGCGCCCCAGTAGGCCAGGGTGACGAGCAGCGCCGTCGCGCCGAGCAGCGTCGCCCAGAAACCCGTCCGGACGACGACGCCCGCGGCGCCGGCCCGTGACGTGTCGGTCCGCGGCGTCTCGACAGGCTCGACCAGCGACATCCGCAGGTCGCGGAGCCGGTTGAGCAGCAGCGCCGCCGCCACGACCGTCGCGATGCCGAGCAGCCGGACGCCGATCCAGCCGCCCTGCACCACCAGCGCGTTCTTCTCGTAGTCCAGGGCGAGGCGCGCGACCGCCGCCAGGTAGACGGCGAGCCCGACGGTGGTCACGACCGCGCCGATCGCCAGACCCGCCAGGGGCGCGCGCAGGCCCTGGGCGAGGCGCGTACCCGGGTGACCGGAACGACGTCGGGCGAGGCGGCCCGCCAGCGCCGTACCGCCGATCAGCAGCGGACCCACGAGCAGCAGCCCGGCCGCGGTGACCACCACCGCCACCAGCCAGTCGCCGTCGCCGTACCACTGCGGCTGCGGCACGGGTGCGGCGAGATAGTCCTGCCGGGGCTGGGCACCGGCGAGCCGGGGCGGGGCGGACGCCGTGTCAGGGAGGCCGAGCACCCAGTCGGCGACGTCGGTCGCGAAGTCGGGGTGCAGTACCAGCCCCTCGGGCGTCTCGACGTTGATGCCGTGGTTCGCGTGGTCGTAGAACCGGACGGTCACGTCACCGGCGGTGTCCAGGAGTTCCCGCGTGCCCTGCTCGAGCGGCATCGACGCGTCGTTCGTGCCGTACACGGCGAGGATCGGGTCGTCCTGCTGCTCGAGCCAGGGCCGCACCTCGAAGTCGGCGTACTCGAACCCGCCGCCGGGCAGCTTCATACCCACCGCACGCGGGATGGCGCGGAAGACCCCGGCCGGCACGTCGGTGTTCCGCAGGTAGTTGTCGACGGCGTAGGCGGCCTGCTGCCGGGGCGGGACCACCGGCGCGGAGACCAGGATCTGGAACGCGAGCCGTGGGTCGTCCACCATCATCACGGGCGACACCCACGCGCCCTCCGACTCCGCGTACAGCCCTATCTCGTCCGGGTCGACGCCCGGGACGTCGCGCAGGTAGCTCACCGAGTGGGCGTAGTCGCGCGCCATGGCCTCGTAGTCCCGGTGCCGCGTCGAGTAGTTGTCCAGCCGCTTGTCCGGCACCAGCGTGGTGATCCCGGCGCTCGCCAGCGCCGTTGCGGCAAGGGTGAACGCGTCGACCGCCTTGCCGGTGCCCGCGCCGTGCACGAACACGATCCCCGGGCGGTCCGAGCCGGAGCCCGCGCCGATCGGCTCGCGGAGCAGCCCGCCGACCTCCAGCCCGTCGGCGAGCGGGATGGTCACCTCTGTCTCGCGCACCTCGTGGTCGCCGGGCTCACCGCCGCCGGGCAGGGCGCCACCGATGGCCGTCGACGCGGAGCCGAGGTGCAGGTGCGAGGTCACGGGCGCGGGCTCCCAGACGGGACCGGCGACGGCGCCGGTCAGCGCCAGGGCGACAAGGACTGCGGCGGATGTGGCGACCGTCCGAAAGAACACCATCGGATGCTACGCCCGCAGGCCCGGACACTGCCCCTGGCGGGCGCGGCGAGTCATTCGGGCGGGCGGGTCGCCAGCATCTCCTCCGTGTCCCAGGTCAGCGCCCCCGACCGGAGGTCGGCGACCACCTGGCGCACCCAGTCCAGCTCGGCGCGCGTGACGGCAACGAGGTGCTCGTGCTCCAGCATGAGCACCCTGGCCAGGCCCCATTCCTGGGCGGCAGCGGACTCTCGTTCGGCCTCGGCGAGCACCGCCTCCAGCGCCCGCACCCGCTCCTCGAGCCGGGTCCGCACGAGGTCCGGCCCGGTGATCGCGAGCACGGCCAGCACCGCCCGGAACTCGGGGAACTCGCGCGCGGGGGTGGCGAGGGCTGCGTCCATCCAGCGGCCGAGGGCGTCCCGGCCGTCGTTCGTCAGGGCGTAGACGATGCGGGCCGGCCCGGTCTCTGCCGCCAGCTTCTGGTGGACCTCGATGAGACCGTCGCGGAGCAGGCGCTCGATCGACTGGTAGACGCTGTTGCTGCGCGCCACGTTGACGACGTCGTCCTTGCGCCGGCTCTTGATCAGCCGCTGCATGCGGTAGGCGTGCATGGGCTCCTCGGCGAGCAGCGCCAGCAGCACCATCGCGAGCGGCGAGCGCGGCCGGGAGTCCTGGGTCACGGGACCCAGCGTAGATCGCCCCGCGTGGATCCCCTGTTCCCCCTCTTGCCATTTTATGGCTACCCATCTTATGGTCATGGCATGAGAGCGATCATCATCGGAGCGGGCATCACCGGACCCGTGACCGCCATGGCCCTGCAGAAGGCGGGCATCGACGCTTCAGTTCACGAGGCGTACGAGCGCACCGCTGACGGCGTCGGCGCCTACCTCAACCTCGCCCCGAACGGCCTGGCCGCCCTCCAGGCGCTGGGGATCGACCAACGCGGGCTCGGCGGGTTCGACACGCACACCCTCGCGCTGCGGTCGGCGTCCGGCAGGCCGCTGGCCCACCTCCCGATGGGCCGCGACGACGCCGCGGGGACGGTCAGCCAGACCGTCCGGCGTTCCGACCTCTACGTCCGACTCCGCGACGAGGCGGCACGCCGCGGCATCCCCGTCGAGTACGGCAAGCGCCTCGTCGACGCCACGACACTGCCGGACGGCGGCGGCGTGGTGGCCTCGTTCGCGGACGGGAGCACGGCCGAGGGCGACCTGCTCATCGGCGCCGACGGCCTGCACTCCCGCGTGCGGGCGATCCTCGACCCGGCCTGCCCGCCGCCGCGCTACACCGGCCTGCTCAACACCGGCGGCTACGCCACCGGCCTCTCCGTCGACGCGCCAGAAGGCACGTTCACCATGACGTTCGGCAGGCGTGCCTTCTTCGCCTACGCGAACAGGGCGCCGGGCGACGTCTGGTGGTTCGCCAACGTCCCGCAGGCACGGGCGGCGAGCGACGACGAGCTCGCGGCGTGGACCCCTGACCGCTGGCGGGCCGAGCTGACCAGCCTCTTCGCCGACGACGACGGGCCAGCGCTCGACCTGGTCGCCGCGACCCCGGAGATCATCGCGCCGTGGAACACGCTCGATCTGCCGACCGTGCCCGTGTGGCACCGCGGCCCGATCGGGCTGATCGGGGACGCGGCCCACGCCATCTCACCGACCTCGGGCCAGGGCGCCTCGCTCGCGATCGAGGACGGGGTGCTGCTCGCGCGATTCCTGCGTGACCACGGCGACCCGGCCACCGCGTTCGCGGCGTTCGAGGCGTTCCGGCGCACCCGGGTGGAGAAGCTGATCGCCCAGGCGAAGCGCACGTCCAACCAGAAGATCCCGAACCCGCTGACCCGGGTGCTGCGCGACCGCGTGATCCTGCCGCTCGTGGGCCGGGCCGCAGCCCGGACGACGCGCGACTGGATCACCGACTACCGGATCGACTGGGACGCGCCGACGAACCAGGCTCCGTCGCGGGCGTGATCGCTGATCAGCGGTGGGCGACGCCGGCCATGTTCTCCAGGGCCCAGCGGCCGAGCTCCTGCAGCACCGGCTGCAGCTCCTCACCCGAGGCCGTGAGCGCGTAGGCCACAGCGACGGGCGGTCCAGGATCGACACTCCGGGTGACGAGGCCGGCATCGGCGAGCTCCGAGAGCCGGTCCGACAGCACCGCGTCGCTGATGCCGGTGACGGCCCGTCGCAGGGCCACGAACGACAGCGGTCCGGAACCGAGGACAGCCACGATCATGCCGTTCCAGCGCTTGCCGAGGATCGAGAAGGCGAGCGTGATCGCCGCATCACACTGGTGCACCTGCAGGTCGTCCGCTGCCATCGCGCCAGTTTACCCGTGCTACCGTCTCACTAGTCGCTCTGTTTTTCTTAGCGACTCTGAAAACAAGAACGGAGCTGTCGTGACCCTCTTCCGCCTGGACGCAAGCATCCTCCCCGCCTCCTCCGCCAGCCGCTCCCTCGGCGACCTCGTCGAAGCGGAGTGGACCGCTGCCCACCCCACGTCGACCGTGGTGCGCCGCGACCTCGCCGCCGACCCGGTGCCGACCACCGCATGGCAGGACGCCGTGCAGGGCGGGTTCACACCGGACGAGGAGCGGACCGAAGCGCAGCGCGAGGCGATCGCCCTGGCCCACACCTTCGCCGACGAGCTCATCGACGCCGACGCCCTTCTCTTCACCGTGCCGCTGTACAACTACGGCGTCTCGCAGCACTTCAAGACGTGGTTCGACCTCGCCTACACCGAACCGCGCATCGACCCGCAGGGCACCGCACTGCGCGGCAAGCCCGCCACGCTGGTCACGGTGCTCGGCGGCAACTATGCCGAGGGCTCGCCCAAGGAGGGCTGGGACCACTCCACCGCGTGGCTGCGTCGCGTGCTGGAGGACGTCTGGGGCCTCGACCTGCGCATCGTGCACCGCGCGTTCACGCTCGTCGGCGTGAACCCGGCGCTGGACGCCTTCGCCGAACCGGCCGCCGAGCTCAAGCGCGACGCCGAGTCCGCCGCCGTCCGCTACGGGCGCGAGCTGGCGGAGTCGCGCAGCGCCTAGGTGAGGCGAAAACGCTCGCGAGTTCGGTCGGTTGCCTTCGCCGTCGTTCGAGTTCGGTCGGTTGCTTCGAGTTCGGTCAATCAACGGACCGAACTCGAAGCGACCGACCGAACTCACGTCAAGCCACGTGCAGCTGACCGATCTCGGGGCAGCACAACCTGCACGGCGAGACGCAGGAGACTAGAACCCCAGGCGGCGCAGCTGCTTCGGGTCGCGCTGCCAGTCCTTCGCGACCTTGACGTGCAGGTCGAGATAGATCCGCTGGCCGAGCAGCTTCTCGATGCCCTGGCGCGCCTCGGTGCCGACGGCCCGCAGCCGGGACCCGCCGCGCCCGATGATGATCGCCTTCTGGGAGTCGCGCTCCACGAACAGGTTGACCCGCACGTCGAGGAGCGGCGGCCTGCCCTTCTCGGGGTCGCCCGTGCCCTCGCGCGGGACCATCTCGTCCACGACCACCGCGAGGGAGTGCGGCAGCTCGTCGCGCACGCCCTCCAGGGCGGCCTCGCGCACGAGCTCGGCGACCATGACAGCCTCCGGCTCGTCCGTGAGCTCGCCGTCCGGGTACAGGTCGGGGCCAACGGGCAGGTGCGAGATGAGCACCGCCTCCAGCTCCTCGACCTGGTAGCCGTCCTTCGCGGAGACGGGCACGATGTCGGCCCACTCGCGGTCCACGGCCCTGGCGAGCTGGTCCACGGAGAGGAGGTGCTGCATGAGCGTCTCGCGCGGGACGAGGTCCGCCTTCGTCACGACGGCGACGACGGGCACCCGCCGGCGGCCGGTCATCAGCTCGGCGAGCTGCGCGGCGATGTAGCGGTCACCGGGGCCGACCTTCTGGTCGGCGGGCATGCAGAACGCTATGACGTCCACCTCGGACAGCGTGTCCCGCACCAGGTCGTTGAGCCGCTCGCCCAGCAGGGTCCGCGGCCGGTGCAGGCCCGGTGTGTCCACCAGCACGAGCTGGGCGTCCGGACGGTGCACGACACCGCGGATCGTGTGCCGCGTGGTCTGCGGCCGGGCCGACATGATGGCGACCTTCTGCCCCACCAGCGCGTTCGTCAGGGTGGACTTGCCGGCATTGGGGCGGCCCACCAGGCAGGCGAAGCCGCTCCGGTGCTCGGCGGTCTGATGCACTGCGGGCTGGTCGCTCACGAGGTCACTTCCTTCTGGTCACGCTTCTGATCACGGTGGTCGTGCTGATCCAGGCCACCGTTGCTGTCGTCCGGCTCGGCGGCCGGCTCCGTACGATGTACGAGTATCGTCGAGATCTGCTTGCGGCGGCCCTCCACGCGCTCCGCCTCCAGGTGCACGCCGCCCACCTCGACGGACGAGCCCGCGAGCGGCACCTTGCCCAGCACCTTGGCGAGCAGGCCTCCCGCGGTGTCGACGTCGTCGTCGTCCAGGCGCAGGTCGAACAGGTCGCCGAGCTCGTCGACGGGCAGCCGGGCGGGCACGCGGAGCACGCCGTCCCCGAGGTCCTCGACCTCCTGGACGGGCACCGTGTCGTGCTCGTCGGTGAGTTCGCCCACAACCTCCTCGAGGAGGTCCTCGATGGTCACCAGCCCGGCCACGCCGCCGTACTCGTCCACGACGAGGGCCATGTGGCTGGCCGAGGCCTGCATCTCGCGCAGCAGGTCGTCGATCGGCTTGGACTCGGGCACGAAGACGGCGTCGCGCGCGACGTCGGCGGCGGGACGCTCGGAGGGCCCGCGCCCGCCCCGCCCGCCGTCGTCCACCGGCCAGTGCACCGCGGCGACGACGTCCTTGAGGTAGGCGACGCCGACGACGTCGTCCACCGACTCGCCGACCACCGGCACGCGCGAGAAACCCGACCGCAGGAACAGCCGGAGCACCCGGTCGAGGGAGGTGTCGGCGGTGACGGTCACCATGTCGGTGCGGGGCACCATCACCTCGCGGGTGATGGTGCCGCCCAGCTCGATCACCGAGCGGATGAGCTCCCGGTCGGACTCCTCGAACGCGCTGCTCTCCGAGAGGCTCTCGCCCACCCGGTCGGCGATGTCGCGCAGCTCGGCCTCCGTGGGCGGCGACGGGTCGTAGCGCGGCACCGAGAACCTGGTGAGCCATGCGACGGCGCGCGACACCCCGGTCAGCGGACCCACGAGCGCGAGCAGCACCGCCACCGGGTTGCGGAAGCCGAGCGCGCGCGGCGAGACCCGCACGAAGATGACGCCGATGACGACCCCGACGACCAGTGCCACGAGCATCACGGGCAGCTCGTCGGGAACGCCCTCGCCGGGCATGGTCTGCTGCACCAGCAGGGTCCCGGCTGCGATGGCGACCACCTCCGACATCACGCGCACGAGCGCGAAGGAGGCGACGATCGCCGTCGGGTCGACGACGAGCGCCTGGGCCCGCCGGATGCGTGCGGCGCGGTCCGGGTCGGGCGACCGCCCCAGCTCCGCCTCCGCGAGCGCCTCCGTGAGGGACGCTCGGGTGACCCGCAGAAGCGCGGCCTCGCCGGCAGAGAGCATGCCCGCCAGCGAGAGGCCGACCAGCATGACGAGCGTGAGGAGCAGAGCGATCACGCCGGTCACCGAGTCGCGAGGAAGGTCAGGAGAAGTTTCCGCTGCAGCGCGAACATCTCCTTCTCCTCCTCCGGCTCAGCGTGGTCGTAGCCGAGCAGGTGCAGGATCCCGTGCGTCGTCAGGAGCAGGAGCTCCTCGGTGGTGGAGTGGCCGGCGGCCTTGGCCTGGGTGACCGCGACCTCCGGGCACAGCACGATGTCGCCGAGCGTCCCGGCCGCGGTGACGTCGCCGTCGCGTCCGGGGCGCAGCTCGTCCATCGGGAAGGAGAGGACGTCGGTGGGGCCCGGCTCGTCCATCCACTGCACGTGCAGGTCGGTCATGACGGTGGTGTCGACGAAGATGATCGACAGCTCCGACTGCGGGTGCACCCGCATGGCGTCCAGCACGAACCGGCCGAGCGCGGCGAACTCCGCCTCGTCGACCTCGAACCCCGACTCGTTGTTGACCTCGATGCTCACCGGCGCTGCCTCTTGCTCCCCTGGTTCCCGCCCTGACGGTAGTCCTGCGGCTGACGGCCCGGACGGCGGTCGTCGGTGAGGACGTCCCACCGCGCGTACGCGTCGATGATGTCGCTGACCAGCCGGTGCCGCACGACGTCAGACGACGTGAGGCGGCAGAACTCGACGTCGTCGACGCCCAGCAGGATGTCCTCGACCACGCGCAGGCCGGAGGTGGTGCCGCCCGGCAGGTCGATCTGCGTGGCGTCGCCCGTGATGACCATCTTGGAGCCGAAGCCCAGGCGGGTGAGGAACATCTTCATCTGCTCGGTCGAGGTGTTCTGCGCCTCGTCCAGGACGATGAAGGAGTCGTTCAGCGACCGGCCACGCATGTAGGCCAGCGGAGCGACCTCGATGGTGCCTGCCTCGATCAGCTTGGGCACCTGCTCGGGGTCGACCATGTCGTGCAGCGCGTCGTACAGCGGACGCAGGTACGGGTCGATCTTCTCGGACAGCGTGCCGGGCAGGAAGCCGAGGCGCTCCCCCGCCTCGACGGCGGGGCGCGTGAGGATGATCCGGTTGACCTGCTTGGCCTGCAGCGCCTGGACGGCCTTGGCCATGGCGAGGTAGGTCTTGCCGGTACCGGCCGGGCCGATGCCGAACGTGATCGTGTTGGTGTCGATCGCGTCCACGTACGCCTTCTGCCCGACCGTCTTGGGCCGGATGGTGCGGCCGCGGCTGGACAGGATGTTGAACGTGAGGACCTCGGCCGGGCGCGACGCGGACGCGGCGCTCAGCATCGCGACCGAACGCTTCACGACCTCGGGGGTGAGCTGGGTGCCCGCCTCGACGACCTCGATCAGCTCGTCGAGCAGCTGGGTGACCAGGGCGACGTCGCCCGCCGGTCCGTTCACGGCGATCTCGTTGCCACGGGCGTGGACATCGACGCCGGGGAAGCCCTCTTCGACGGCCCGCAGCACCGAGTCCCGGCTCCCGAGGAGCGCGACCGTCGGGATGTGGGCCGGAACGACGATCTTGTGCTCGATCCGGGTCTGCGACTGTGTGCTGGGCGTTGTTGTCATGAGCCGGCCCGCGGGGCCGATCCGCTCCTTTGTGCGGTAGGGATGACTATGGTCCACATCCTATCGACCAGGAGGGGCGGCGCCACGGTGTTTCTGTCGGCCCCTCAGGCGAAGCCGGGTAGCTCGCCGCCCGCGAGCAGGTGGGCGTGCACGTGGAAGACGGTCTGCCCGGCCTTGGGCCCGGTGTTGAAGACGAGGCGGTACTGGCCGTCGGCCAGCTCGCTCGCGACGCCGTCGGCGAGCCCGATGACGCTCGCCAGGCCCGCGGCGTCCGTCGCGGCGAAGGCCGGCACGTCCGGGTAGTGCTCCTTCGGGACCACGAGGACGTGCACGGGCGCCTTGGGCGCGATGTCCCGGAACGCGATCGCCGTGTCCGACGACGCCACGACGTCCGCGGGGATCTCCCCCGCCACGATCTTGCAGAAGAGGCAGTCAGGGCTGTCGGTGCTCGTCATGCTCTGCAGGCTACCGGCGGGGGTCGCGACCGACCCCCGGAGGCGGCCCGGACGCCCGGCCTGGCGGGCCCCGAGGGCACATTTTTCCGTACCGTTACATAGTACGTAATGCCCGGGTGAAAGGGATGTGGGAGAGTTTGCGGCATTCGATGGAGATTGGCGCGCTGCGACACCATTTCGTCGCCATCCGTCCCGCGGGTCCCGTCGTCACCCTCACACCACACACCGCAGTAGTCACCTGGAGGTACGCGTGGGTTGGTTCATCGCCCAATCGCTCGCATTCATCATCGTCGCGGCCCTGATCGGCCTTGCGACAGGCATCTGGATCGGCTGGCTCGTCTGGGGCCGCCGGGCCAAGGGCACGCACGTGACGGAGAAGGCGGAGGCAGCCGCGCGCACGGCCGCTGCCGCCGCGCCCGCGTCCGCCGCCGAGGCGGAGTCCGCTGCCGGTTCGGAGGCGGACGCCGAGGCGGAGACCGCCGAGCCCGCTCCAGCCCTCGCGGTCGCCTCCACCGGCACCGGGGCGGAGGCCGGCGTCGAGACGTCGGAGACCGAGCCCGCAGCCGGTACCGGCACGGTCCTGCTGGCCGCGGACGGCGTGACGGGGTCTGGCGACGAGTCCGGCACAGCCGGTGCGGGCACCGGTGCGGCAGAGGTCGAGGCCGCCGGGTCCGACGTCGTCGCCGAGGCCGAGGCCGTCGCGCGCAAGGCCGCCGAGGCGGAGGCAGCGGCCAAGGCCGCCGCCAAGGCCGCCGCCGTCGCCCCCGCTGGCTCCCCCGCCGACTCCCCCGCTGGCGAGGCCGCGCCTGCCACGAAGCCCGACGACCTGCAGCGCATCGAGGGCATCGGCCCGAAGATCGCCTCCGCGCTGGTCGCCGCCGGCTACCCGACGTACGCGTCGATCGCCGCGTCGAACGAGGAAGAGCTGCGCCAGGCCGTCGCGGGCCAGGGCATCAAGTTCGCGCCCGCCGCCGCCAGCTGGGCCGACCAGGCCCAGTACCTGGTGGACAGCGACACCAAGGGCCTCGACGAGTACCAGGACTACCTCGTCGGCGGGCAGGAGCGGCGCGCCAAGTTCAGCGAGAAGGTCGACTACGCCGACGTCGACGAGATCGCCGGCGCCGAGGCGAAGGCCGCCGCCATCGCGCAGGACGAGGCGGAGGCCGCCGCCGTCGCCGCCGCTGAGCCCGAGCCGGAGCCGGAGCCGGAGCCGGAGCCGCAGGATCTGCAGCGCATCGAGGGCATCGGCCCGAAGATCGAGGCCGCGCTCAAGACGGCCGGGTACACGACGTACGCCAAGGTCGCGGGCGCGTCCGAGGCCGAGCTGCGCGAGGCGCTCACGACGGCAGGCATCAAGTTCGCGCCCGCCGCCGCGAACTGGGCCGACCAGGCCCAGTACCTGGTCGACGGCGACGAGGACGGCCTGCGCGAGTTCCAGGACTACCTCGTAGGCGGGCAGGAGCGGCGCGCCAAGTTCAGCGAGAAGGTCGACTACGCCGACGTCGACGAGATCACCGACGCCGACGCCAGGGCCGAGGCGATCGCCGAGGACGAGGCGGAGACCGCCGCCGCCGAGCCCGAAGCCGCCGCCGAGCCGGAGCCCGAGCCCGAGCCGCAGGACCTCCGCCGCATCGAGGGCATCGGCCCCAAGATCGAGGCAGCGCTCCAGGCGGCCGGTTACACGACGTACGCCAAGGTGGCCGCCGCGTCCGAGGCCGAGCTGCGCGAGGCGCTCACGACGGCAGGCATCAAGTTCGCACCCGCCGCCGCGAACTGGGCGCACCAGGCGCAGTACCTCGCGGACGGTGACGAGGCGGGCCTCCAGGAGTTCCAGGACTACCTGATCGGCGGGCAGGACCGCGCCGCGAAGTTCAAGAAGGACGTCGACTACGCCGACGTCGACGAGATCGCCGACCCCGACGCCAAGGCGGAGGCGATCGCCGAGGACGAGGCCGAGGCAGCGGCAGCCGGCGGCGACACCGAGTCGGCGGGCTCCGGGGCCAAGGCATGAGCCTGCGGTCGGTTCTGCTTCCGGTCATCGTCGCGGTCCTCGGGCTGGGCGCGCTGTCGGCCGTCCAGGACACGGGGTTCCGCGAGGGGATCGAGGCCGACCTGACCGAGCGTGCGGAGAGCGCGCTCGCCGCGGCCGACCTCCGCGGTGTGGACGTCGAGATCACCGGCCGGGACGCCGACGTGACCGCCTCGTCCGACTACGACGCGATCACGGCCGCCGAGGTGGTGAACGACGTCGAGGGCGTCCGGACCGCTGTGGCGTACGGGCCGGACGGTCCGGCGTCGGCGGGCACCGTGACGACCGACGCCTACCTGACCGGAAGCGATCCCGAGCCCACGGCGGCCGAGGACACGACGTCCCAGGACACGACGATCGACGTCTCCGCGGAGGCGACGCCCTCGCCCGAGGTGACCGACCCGTCGTCCGACGGCGCATCGGCCGAACCGGAGGAGGACGAGCCGGAGCGCAAGCCGACGCGCGAGGAGCGCGAGCAGGCCCAGGAGGACCTGGTCGAGATCCCGAACATCACGTTCGTCACGGACAGCGCTGAGCTGACCGAGGACGGCCGGCGGGTGGTGCGGAACGCCGCCGAGGTGCTCGAGGAACACCCGGAGGTCGAGGTCCGCATCGAGGGGCACACGGACTCGCGCGGGACCCGGGTGGACAACTGGCGGCTCAGCGAGCGCAGGGCCGACGAGGTGCTCGACCGGCTGGTGGCGCTCGGCGTCGACGAGGACCGGCTGACCGCGAAGGGTTACGGCGAGTCGGACCCGCTGGTCGTGCCGAAGACCTTCGCCGACCTGGAGACGAACCGCCGCGTGGAGTTCATCGTGGTGGACTGACGAGTACCGCGAGGTAGAGCGTGTGTCCGGACAGGCGCTCTACCTCGCGGGCCGGTCAGGCCCAGCGGCCCAGGCGGTCGCTCAGGAGGGCTATCGCCACCGGGCCCGCGGTCGACGTGCGCAGCACGTGCGGCCCGAGCCGCGCGGTGACCGCGCCCGCCTCGGTCAGCAGGGCGACCTCGGCCTCCGAGATCCCACCCTCGGGGCCGACGACGAGGAGCACCTCGCCGGCGTCGGGCAGCGCTACCGTCGCCAGGCCCGCCTTCGCCTCCTCGTGCAGCACGGCCACGGTCCCGCCCGCCGCGACGACGTCGCGGGTCCTGGCGGCGAGCTGCTTGGTGCTCAGCGGCAGCTCGACGTCGGGGATGCGGCAGCGGCGGGCCTGCTTGGTCGCGGCCCGCACGGTGCTCACCCAGCGTGCCCGCGACTTCGCGGCCCGGTCCCCGCGCCAGACGACGACCGACCGCTCGGCCTGCCACGGGATGATCGCGTCCACGCCGACCTCGGTGGCGGCCTCGATGGCCATCTCGTCGCGGTCGCCCTTGGCGAGGGCCTGGACGAGCGTCACGACGACGGCGGGCGCCGGCTCGACGTCCACCTCCTCGACCCGGAGGTGCACCTCGGCGCCGACCACCGACTCGACGATGGTCCGCAGGCGCACTCCCGCGCCGTCGACGACGTCGATCCGCTCCCCCGGCCCGCGCCGCTGGACGACGCCGGCGTGCCGGCCCTCCGCGCCGTCGAGCACGTAGACCGAGCCCGCGGCGTACTCGGAGAGCGGATGGGCGGTGGACGCCTCCGCGAGAAAGACTGGCGCGCTCATGGGTGGGCGGTCAGCGCCCGCTGAGCTTGTCGCGCAGGCGCGAGAACACGCCGCCGTGCACGGACGCGAGACGCGACTCGGGCCGCTCCTCGCCGCGCAGGACCGCGAGCTGCTGCAGGAGCGCAGTCTGCTCCTCGTCCAGGGCGGTCGGCACCTGGACCTCGATGTGCACGTTGAGGTCGCCGCGCCCGGTCGAGTGCAGGTGCCCCACGCCGAGGCCCTTGAGGGTCATGACCTGGCCGGGCTGCGTGCCAGGGCGCAGGTCGATCTCCTGGAGCCCGTCCAGGGTGTCAAGCTCGAGGACGGTGCCGAGCGCCGCCGCCGTCATCGGCACCTGGAGGGTGCAGTGCAGCTCGTCGCCGCGCCGCACGAACGTGTCGTGCGCGCGCTCCCGGATCTCGACGTACAGGTCGCCGGCGGGGCCGCCACCGGGGCCTACCTCGCCCTGCGCGGAGAGCTTGATGCGCGTACCGGTGTCGACGCCGGCGGGGACGTTCACGGAGACGGTGCGGCGCGAGCGCACGCGGCCCTCGCCGGAGCAGTCGGTGCAGGGCTCGGGGATGACCGTGCCGAAGCCGCCGCAGGCGGAGCAGGGCTGGTTGGTCATGACCTGGCCGAGGAACGAGCGCGCCACGCGCTGCACGGAACCGCGCCCGTGGCAGACGTCGCAGGTGCGTGCCGAGGTGCCGGGCCGCGCGCCGTCGCCGGCACAGGTGTTGCACACCACCGCGGTGTCGACCTGGATCTCGCGCTTGGCGCCGAACACCGCCTCGGCGAGCTCGAGGTCGAGCCGCACCAGCGCGTCGTTACCGCGCCGGGCGCGCGGGACCGGCCCGGCGGGCTGCCCGCCGCCGAAGAAGGTCTCGAAGATGTCCTGGAAGCCGAACCCGGCACCGAACCCGCCGCCAGCGCCACCACCTGGTGCGGTGGGGTCGACGCCCATGTCGTACTGCTGGCGCTTGTCCGGGTTGGACAGCACCTCGTAGGCACGCGCGACGTCCTTGAACCGGTCCTCGCCCACATTGCCTGCCACGTCGGGGTGCAGCTCGCGGGCCAGCTTGCGGTAGGCCTTCTTGATCTGCTCGGGCGAGGCGTCGCGCGGAACACCGAGAATCTCGTAGTAGTCGGTCACAGGTCTCTCTCTTGAGCAACGTGGGTGAGGAGGTTCGTGGACAAGGGGATGTCAGCTGGGCAGCACACGCGACAGGTAGCGCGCGACGGCGCGCACCGCGGCGATGGTGCCCGGGTAGTCCATACGGGTGGGGCCGATCGAGCTCAGGATCGCGACGGAGTCGCCGTCGGACGAGCCGTAGCCGGACGTGACGACCGAGGTCTCGGACAGGCCGGCCAGGCGGTTCTCGTGGCCGATGCTCACGGCAACCCCCGCGTCGTCGGTCATGTCGGTGAGGAGGCCGAGCAGGACCACCTGCTCCTCGAGGGCCTCGAGCACGGGACGCAGGCCCTGTTCGAACCGCATGCTGGAGCGCGCCAGGTTGGCCTGGCCCGTCAGCACTATGCGCTCCTCGCTCTCCTCCGCGAGCGCGGCGGTCACCACCTCGGCGACGGCCGTACCCAGCGCGCGATGCTCGTCGGGCATCGCCTCGGTGACCCGCGCGAAGGCGGTGCCGATCTCGGTGAGCCGGTGGCCGGCGGCCGCGGCGTTGAAGCGCGCGCGCAGCTCGCCGAGCGTCGCGTCGTCCATCCCGAGGGGCACGTCGAGGTACCGCTGCTCCACCCGTCCCGTGTCCGTGATGACGACGACGAGGAGCCGCCCCTCGGCGGAGGGCACGAGCTCCAGGTGCCGCAGCCCGGAACGGCGCAGCGACGGGTACTGCACGACGGCGACCTGGCCGGTCAGCTGCGCGATGAGGCGTCCGGCGCGGGCCACCACGTCGTCCAGGTCGACCGCCTCGGACAGGAACGTCTCGATGGCGCGCTTCTGGGGCACGGTCAGCGGCCGCACCTCTGCCAGCTGGTCCACGAACAGGCGGTAGCCCTTGTCCGTGGGGATGCGACCGGCCGAGGTATGCGGCTGGGCGATGAGCCCGGCCTCCTCCAGCGCCGCCATGTCGTTGCGCACGGTCGCCGGGGACACACCGAGCTTGTGCCGCTCGGTGAGTATGCGGGAGCCCACGGGCTCCCGTGTCCGGACATAGTCCTCCACGATCGCTCGCAAGACATCGAGCCTGCGTTCTTCGCTCACCGCGCTCACCTCCGTCCCAGGTAGAACGTCCGGGACCTGCACCCGGGTTCCGGCCGGCGCTCCAGCACTCTCGCCAGCCGAGTGCCAATCCTACGCGGCACACGCCACAGGCCAAGTCCCCGACCCGCGACCCGTTCCGGCCGGCCGGACCCGGACCGGGCAGACCTGCAGGTCAGGCGCCCAACCCTAGTGTCATCCCCGTTCGCGAGGGGCCGACTAGGGCAATGCCTTAGGTACCGCCGAACGCCTGCGCAGGCCCGGCCCGAAAGATGCGGCGACCGCCCGATCCGCCGGCGGTACCTCACGGACGAACCTTGAGTCATCGCCGGCGACGGGCCGGCGACGACCAGGAGGCACACACCATGTTCGGTTTTACCGACTTCGCCGAGTACCGCAGGAACGAGCAGGAGACCGACCGCCGGACCGAGCAGTCGCGGATGGCCCGCGAGCGCAAGGAGACTGCCCGCCGCCAGGCGACCGAGCAGCGCGCCGCCGAGCGCGCCGCCGAGCGCGCCGCCGAGCACACCCGGCAGGCCAAGGCCGCCCGCACGGCCAGGCCCCGCGTCGCCTGACGCCCGGCGTCAGCACCTGCCAAACAGCCATGACCAGCAACGATGACCAGCGGACCGACCACAGGACCGGCATGGGACGATGAGCCCATGCCGGTTCCCCGCGCCCGCCTGGTGGGTCGAGCCCGAGAGCTCGGCGAGCTCACGGCCGCCCTCGACGCCGTCCGCTCGGGTGGTAACCGCACGATAGTGATCGCAGGCGAGGCAGGGATCGGCAAGACCCGCCTCCTCGACGAGCTCACCTCGCAGGCCGACGGCGTCACCGTCCTCACCGGGCAGTGCGCCGACGAGGGCTCCGGCCCCCTCCCCTACGCGGCCCTCGCCGGACTGCTGCGCGGGATCGTCCGGACGGTGGGCCCCGAGGCAGTGGTCGACGCGGCCGGGCCCGCGGCCGGCGCCCTGTCCGTCGTCGCTCCCCAGCTCGTCGCCCCGGCGTCCGACGCCGGAGCGGACCGCCTTCCCGAGGTCCTCGCGAACCTGCTCACCGGGCTCGCCGCCGAGCGCCCCGTCATCGTGATCATGGAGGACCTGCACTGGTCCGACGACGTCACCCGCGCCGTCGCCCTCCGCCTCGCGCGCACCGCACCCGACGGCCTGCTCCTGCTGCTCACCTACCGCAGCGACGACGTCGGCCGCGCGCACCCCCTGCGCACCGTCATGGCCGAGCTCGACCGGGCCCGGCTCACGACCCGCCTCGACCTGGCCCGCCTGGGCGTCGCAGAGGTCCGGGAGATGGCGCACGACCTGCTCGGCGGCTCCCCCGGCCGCCAGGACGGGCCGGCACGCGGCCTCGACGCGCGTCTGCACGCCGGCCTCTCCGCCGAGCCGTTCACCGACCTGGCCGACCGCAGCGAGGGCGTCCCCTTCTACGTCGAGGAGCTGGTCGGCTTCCTGGACACCGACCTGCCCGACTCCCTGCGCGACATCCTCCTGCTGCGCTACTGGAACCTGAGCCGCGAGGCCCAGGCCCTCTGCCGCGTCGTCGCGGCCGCCGGCCCGCGCGTCTGGCACGACGTGCTCGACGACGTCCTGGCCGACGTCACCACCGGCGTCGGACCCGAGCCGGAGGAGGGACTGCGCGAGGCGGTCGACGCGCAGGTGCTCGTGACCACCGACATCGGCTACGCGTTCCGGCACGCGCTGGCCCAGGAGGCCGTGTACGCCGAGCTGCTGCCCGGCGAGCGCCGCCGCCTGCACGCCGCGTACGCGCGGGCGCTGGAGGGCGCCCTCGTCCGGCGCGCCCGGTCGGTCGCCAAGCTGTCGCGGATAGCGGACCACTGGTGGCGGGCCGGCGTCCTGGACAAGGCGCTCGCGGCGGCCGTCGTCGGGCACCGGGTAGCAGCGGACGGCGCGGCGTCGTCCACCGCTGTCACGCTCGGGGAGCGCGCCCTGGAGCTCTGGGAACAGGTGCCAGACGCCGAGACCGTGGCCGGCCTGCCGCACCACGAGCTGCTCCGTACCGTCGCCGAGTCGCTGCGCGGGTCCACCCGGACCACCCGCGCCCTGGCCGTGGCCCACGAGGCGATCGCCGAGTGGCCCGACGACGATCCCGCAGGCCTCGCAGGCATGCTCTCCGACACGGCGCTCATCGCGGGTCACGCCGGCTCGGGCGAGGGGCCCGAGCTCATCGAGCGGGCCCTCGCGCTCGTGGAACCCGGCCGGGACGACGCGGTACGCGCCCACCTGCTGATGCTGCGGGCGCGCCACGCCATGCTCGACGGCCGGACCGAGGAAGGGATAGTGGCAGCGACAGCGGCCTACGAGGCCGGGATCGCGATCGGCAGCCCCGAGGTCGCGTCGGTGGCCCTGAACCTGCGCGGCGTGAGCCGGGTCCAGCGCGGCGACGCCGGCGGCTTCGCCGAGATCGACGCCGCACGCGACGCGGCAGAGGGAGCCTGGCGAGGACTGAGCCGGTACTACACCAACGGGTCGGACTCCCGGATCCTCGTCGGCGAGTGGGACCGGGCGGTCGAGATCGCCCAGGAGGGGGTCACCGAGGCACGCAGGCACGGCGCGTCCGAGGGCTCGCGGATCATGATCGAGGGGAACGTCGTCGAGGCCTGGATCGGGCGCGGCGACTGGGCCGAGGCGGCCGCCTGGTACGAGCGCACGGTGCCCCTGATCCACGACAGCGTGTACACCGCCTACCTGACCGAGCGCCGCGCCTGGCTCCTGATGTGGCGCGGCGACGTCGAGCGGGCGCAGGCCGAGGCCCGCCACAGGGCAGCCACCTGGGAACGGTTCGGCCGCCTGGAGGAGCAGATCCGGTCGCGCAGCAGGGGCACCCAGGCGGAGCTCGAGCTGCTGCGCGGCGAGCCGGCGGCGGCGCTGGAGCGCCTGTCGGTGGTCGTCGCGCCGGACCACCCGCGCAGCCCGGCCTACGACCTCACGTCTCTCGCCCTGTCGGCCCGGGCGATCGCCGAGCTCCGGGCGACCGGCCAGGACATCGACGACGCCCCGTACCGCGCGGCGCTCGCCGAGTGCGCCCACTGGCCGACGTTCCCCGTGTGGTCCGCGCTGTTCGAGGCGGAGCTCGGCACCGGCCCGTGGACGGCTGTCGCCGAACAGTCCGGCCCCCGGCCCGCCCACCTGCGCCCGTACGCGCTGTACCGCGAGGGCGCGCGGCTGCTGGAGGCCGGCGACCGGCCCGGGGCACGAGCGACCCTGGGGTCGGCGATCACCGAGGCGGAGAAGATCGACGCGGGGCTGATCGTCCAGCGGGCGCAGGGCCTCATCGACCGGGCCGGCCTGACGGGCCGTGGCGGGCCCGCCGAGGCGCCCGCGCCGACGGCGGCGTCGTCTTCGTCAGCGGCGGGCGGCGTGCCGGACACGCTCACCCCGCGGGAGCAGCAGGTGCTCGCGCTCGTCGCGGAGGGCCTGACCAACGGGCAGATCGCGGAGCGGCTGTACATCTCGGCCAAGACCGCCTCGGTGCACGTCTCGGCGATCCTGCGCAAGCTCGGCGTGTCGACCCGCACGGAAGCGGCCCTCCGTGTTCCTCGCTGAGTGCTGACCATCTGCGCGTTCCGTCTGCGCGTTCAGACACTCCGAGAGCACAGATATCCAGCACTCAGCGGGGCGGCGGAACTAGGGTCACCTCGTGGTTGACGACCGGTATGGACCCGACGTGCTGTCCCCCGCGTTTCCTGGCGCGCAGCGGGGGCGGAGCCGGCCGACGTCGCAGCCGATGCCCGCCGATACCGGGCTCGTGGTCGAAGAGGTCGAGACCGGCTGGGTGGGCGCCGTCGTACGCGTCGAGAAGTCGGGCGGGATGCACGTGGTGGTCCTCGAGGACCGTCGCGGCCGTACCCGGACCTTCCCGCTCGGCCCGGGCTTCTGGGTGGAGGGCAAGCCGGTGGTGCTCACCGCGCCCGTCCTGAACCGTGCGCCGGCTCAGCCCACGCGCACCGCCTCCGGATCGGTTGCGGTGCACGGCGCCAGGGCCCGTGTGGCTCGGGGCAGCCGCATCTGGGTGGAGGGCAAGCACGACGCCGAGCTGGTGGAGAAGGTCTGGGGCGACGACCTGCGCGTCGAGGGTGTGGTGGTCGAGATGCTCGACGGCGTGGACCACCTCGCCGAACGCCTCGCCGAGTTCGGGCCCGACGCCGACCGCCGCGTCGGCGTGCTGGTCGACCACCTGGTCCCCGGGTCCAAGGAGCAGCGTCTGACGGACGAAGCGCTGCGCCACGTCCCGCAGGGCACCGTGCTGGTGCTCGGCCACCCCTATGTCGACGTGTGGCAGGCGGTGCGCGCCGAGCGGCTCGGTCTGGACCGCTGGCCCGTCATCGACCGGAGTACCGAGTGGAAGCTCGGCATCCTGCGTTCGCTGGGCTGGCCTGCCGAGACGCAGGCCGACGTCGCCCGCGGCTGGCAGCGGATCCTCGGCACGGTGCGCGACTTCCGGGACCTCGACCCGGCGCTGCTGGGACGAGTCGAAGAACTTATCGATTTCGTGACCACGTCGTAAGCCATCTCGTACCCCACAGCCTCTACGGTTATGGCCATGTCCGAGAACCCGCAGCAGCCGCAGTCGCCTCAGCCGCCTGACCAGCCGCAGCAGCCCGAGCAGGCCCCCGCCTACGGCTCGCCCCAGCCCGGCCAGCCCCCGCTCCAGGACCAGCCGGCCCAGCCGTACCCGAACCAGCCCGCGCCCGGTCAGCCGGTCCAGCCGCAGCCGGGTACCGGGTACGGCCCGCCCTACGGCTCCGGTGCGCCGTACCAGCCCCAGCCGCTCACGCCGTCCGACGAGCGCACGTGGTCGGTCATCGCCCAGGTCGGCCCGTTCATACTGGGCTTCATCGCGCCCCTGATCATCTGGCTGTTGTTCAAGGACCGCAGCCGGTTCGTGGACCAGGAGGCGAAGGAGTCGCTGAACTTCCAGATCACCATCGTCCTCGCGCTGATCGCCGCGGCGATCATCACCGCTGTCACACTCGGGTTCGGTGCTTTCGTCTACCTCGCGTTCATCGCCGCGATCGTATTCATGATCCTGGCGGCCGTCGCGAACGGTAAGGGCGCGCCGTACCGCTACCCGGTCAACATCCGCTTCATCAAGTAAGCCCACTCCGCCAGGCCGCCGCCGTCGGCCGTCGCTGAAAAATGACCATGCACCTGCTGCCAGAATCACTCGGATCCTGGCAGCAGGTGCATGGTCATCCTTGTCAGGCCGCGGCAGGCCCGGCCGCGACCGGACCGCCGGTGAGCCGGCGGAAGGCGAAGGCCATCGCGACGATCGACAGCGGAAGCGTGATGAACAGGCCCAGCCCGCACGGGATCGAGCCCAGGATGTTGATACCCAGGAGCGCGAGCTCGAGCAGGAACACCGCGCCGAAGTTCTGCCCCACGAGGCGGAACGACGAGGTCAGGGCCGTCCAGGCGCCCAGGCCCTTGTCGACCACGTGGTGGTAGGTGAACGGCGCGAAGATCGCCAGGGCGATGGCGCCGAGGCCGCACAGGAGCAGGCCGATGAAGTTGGCAACCAGCAGCAGGAGCGCGGTGAGGATGACCATGCCGTAGCTGCTGATCTTGAAGAGGTTGCCCCAGGTCGCCTTCTCGCCGGAGACCTCACGCAGCCCGGCGTTGATGCCCAGTGCGCTGAGCACCGACAGGACCAGGGAGCCGATGAGCCCGAGCGACGTGCTGCCGAAGCTCACGCCGGTGCCGATCCCCATGCCCATCCCCACGCCGGTCGCCAGCTGGGCCTCCGCCGCATCGTTCGCCCGGTCGCTGTACTCGGCGATCGAGCTCCCGTTGAAGATGCCGAACACAACAACCAGGAGCAGCACGAACAGCACCCAGAACAGCCAGTTCCCCTTAAACCGGTCCCATGCGAAGCGCAGCGCCTCACCGACCTGGAACGGGCTCGCCGGCTGCGTCCCGTACGGCACGGCCGGTCCGCCGTAGGCAGGGGGCTGGCTCGCGCCGCCGTAGGCCGGCGGCTGTGTCGGGCCCGACGGCGGCGGCGTCGGGCCGCTCGGGTTCGGCGGCGGGGTGGCGCCACCCGCGTTCGGCTCGTACGGGTTCTGTGGCGTGTTCTCACTCATGTGTTCCCCTTGGCTGGTCATTGATCCAGCCCCACCTTCACCTCTTCTCCGCATTTACGCATGTGCAAGCGCCGAGTTGTGACCGCGTGGTCAGCCCTGGACGGCTTCCCCGGTCCAGCGCTGGACCAGATATGCCCCCACCAGCAGCATCGCGGGTATGACGACGACGAGGCCGATCCCGCACGTGAAGGCCGAGGCGATCACGAGCCCGGCGAAGATGCCCAGGACGCCGAAGACGGTCCCGAGGTGAGAGAACACCAGGCCGACACCGCGGGCGAGCGCCTTGCCGAACCCCACACCGTCCAGCAGCAGGAAGGGCACCGGGAGCAGGACGAGCGTGACCACTACCTGCACCAGCACGCCGACCGTCGGCACCGCCGTACCGGCGAACCCGAGCGCTCCGGTGACCACCGCGAACCCCAGGAGCCCGCCGAAACCGCGGAGCACGAAGAAGTCGCGGATGCGGACCTTGCGGGTGCGCGTCGCCGCGAGGGCGCCGGCAAACAGGAGCGCCTGCAGCAGGAAGCCCACCGCTGTGCCTGCCGCCGCCAGCCCTCTGGCCTCGAGCGTCCGGCCCGCGGCCAGCGCGGCGTCGACCGCTGCCGGGTCGGTCGAGCTCGCGAGAGCGTCCATCGTGGACGGGCTGAACACGAGGAGGACGGCGACCTGCACCAGGCCGAGCAACAGGCTCATCAGCACCCAGACGCCCCAGCTCGCGCCGAACGCGCTCCAGGCCCAGCGCCACGCGTTGCCGATCGTCGGGGGCTCGTCCACGTCCGGCCGGCGTTCCGTCCCGGAGACTGCCGGGTACTGCGGGAGACTGGGCTGGGCCTCCGGCTCCTGGTACCGCTGCTGAGGTGCGGGCTGCTGGAACTGCGGAGTCCGCTGACCGCCCTGGTAGCCGCCCCGTTCGCCCGGCTGCGGATCCTGCGGTTCCGGCCGCTGCAGGGGCTGGTAGTCGGGCCTGCCGTACGGGTTGGCGGGGCGGCCGTAGGGATCACGCGGGCCGTAGGGGTCGAACGGCTGGGGCTGCGGGGGCTGAGCCTGCGGGGGCTGAGCCTGCTGCGGCTGCGGATCCTGCTGCTGTGGGACCTGTGCTCGCCGGGGATCGCGGTTCGGATCCTGTGGGTTCCAGCCGCCGTAGGTGTTACTCATGCGCGTACCCCTCGTCAGGCGTGCTGGTGCCGCTTCGTACCGGTATGAGTCGGCACAAGATATCGACGATTTCGCCCGCTGTGCAAACAAACCATGTGGCGCTCCGACGCCGTGCGCCGGCAGTGGTCTCAGGCGGTGAGGTCGCGCACCACGGAGTCGGCGAGCAGGCGTCCGCGACGGGTCAGCACCGCACGTGCCGGGCCTCCTCCGGCGCCGACCGCCGCCCGTCCGTCGAGCAGCTCGCGCGCAACCAGACCGGCCACCGTGGTACGGCCGGCGTCCGACAGCACGCCGAGGTCGAGCCCCTCGCGCAGCCGCACGCCGAGCATCACCCGCTCCAGGTGCGCCTCCGCATGCGTGAGCAGCTCGCGTCCCGCGCCGGGGCTCTGTCCGGCCTCGAGCCGCGTGGCGTAGGCACGGGGATGCTTCACGTTCCACCAGCGGACGCCGGCGGGGGTGCCCGCGCCGTCGGGCGTCTCGACAGGCTCGGCCAACGAAGCTGGTGCCGACACGTAGCTGTGCGCACCCGGGCCGATGCCCCACCAGTCGTCGCCGCGCCAGTACCCGATGTTGTGCCGGCACTCGTGCCCGGCTCGCGCCCAGTTCGACACCTCGTACCAGCGCAGGCCCGCCTCCGTGAGCAGGTCGTCGACCAGCTCGTACTTGGCGGCCTGGTCGTCCTCATCGGGGAGCCTCACCTCGCCGCGGCGCACCTGGGCGGCCATCTTCGTGCCGGGCTCCACCACCAGCGCATACGCGGACACGTGGTCGACGCCGGTCGACAGCGCCGTCTCCACACTCGTGCGCCAGTCGTCGAGGGACTCTCCGGGCGTGCCGTAGATGAGGTCGAGGGACACGTCGAGCCCTGCGTCGCGCGCCCACCGGACGACGTCGGGGATACGCAGCGGGTCATGGGTGCGCTCGAGCGTCGCCAGGACGTGCGGCACCGCCGACTGCATCCCGAACGAGACCCGCGTGAACCCGGCGTCGGCCAGGACCCGCAGCGACTCGGGCGTGACGGAGTCCGGGTTGGCCTCGGTGGTCACCTCGGCCGCAGCGGCCAGGCCCCACGCGCCCCTGATGCCGTCGAGCACCCGGGCGAGATCCTCCGCCGGGAGCATCGTGGGCGTACCGCCCCCGAAGAACACCGTGGAGACCGCGGCGGGCGCGCGGCCGGCGTCGGACAGGACCTTCGCCGCGAGGTCCACCTCCAGCAGCGCCGTCGTGGCGTACTGCGCCTGGTTGGCGCCGCCGCCCAGCTCGGAAGCGGTGTAGGTGTTGAAGTCGCAGTAGCCGCAGCGCACCGTGCAGAACGGGACGTGAACGTAGACGCCGAACGGCCGGTCGGCCGACGACGGGCCTGCCCAGGCGGGCAGCGCGCCGTCGTCGGGCACCGGGATGCCGGAGGGAAGTGCGGGCACCTACTTCTTCTTGTCCTTCGGCGCGTCCGAGTCGGAGGAGAGCGCGGCGATGAACGCCTCCTTCGGCACCTCGACCGAGCCGATGTTCTTCATGCGCTTCTTGCCCTCCTTCTGCTTCTCCAGCAGCTTGCGCTTACGGCTGATGTCGCCGCCGTAGCACTTGGCGAGCACGTCCTTGCGCATGGCGCGGATGGTCTCGCGGGCGATCACGCGCGCGCCGATGGCGGCCTGGATCGGCACCTCGAACTGCTGGCGCGGGATGAGCTCCTTGAGCTTGGCGGTCATCATGACGCCGTACGAGTACGCCTTGTCGCGGTGCGCGATCGAGCTGAACGCGTCGACGTGCTCACCCTGGAGCAGGATGTCGACCTTCACGAGGTCGGCGGCCTGGTCACCTGACGTGTCGTAGTCGAGGGACGCGTAGCCGCGGGTCTTGGACTTGAGCTGGTCGAAGAAGTCGAAGACGATCTCGCCGAGCGGCAGGTGGTAGCGCAGTTCCACGCGATCCTCGGAGAGGTAGTCCATGCCCTGCAGGTCGCCGCGCTTGGACTGCGAGAGCTCCATGACCGCGCCCACGAACTCGCTGGGGGTGAGGATCGTTGCCTTGACGACGGGCTCGCGGACCTCCTTGATCTTGCCCCCGGGGAACTCCGACGGGTTGGTCACCACGATCTTCGTGTTGTCCTCCATCGTCACCTCGTAGATGACGTTCGGGGCGGTGGAGATCAGCTCGAGGTTGAACTCGCGCTCGAGGCGCTCGCGCACGATCTCGAGGTGCAGCAGGCCGAGGAAGCCCACACGGAAGCCGAAGCCGAGCGCCACCGACGTCTCGGGCTCGTAGTTGAGCGCTGCGTCGCTGAGCTTGAGCTTGTCCAGGGCGTCGCGCAGCACCGGGTAGTCGGAGCCGTCGATCGGGTACAGGCCCGAGAAGACCATCGGCTTGGGGTCGCTGTAGCCGGCGAGCGCGGTGGCGGCGGGCTTGGCCGCGTTGGTGACGGTGTCGCCGACCTTGGACTGGCGCACGTCCTTCACGCCCGTGATCAGGTAGCCCACCTCGCCGACGCCGAGGCCCTTGGTCGCGTGCGGCTCGGGCGAGCTGACCCCGATCTCGAGGAGCTCGTGCGTGGCCCTCGTCGACATCATCGCGATCTTCTCGCGCGGGTTCAGGTCGCCGTCGATCACGCGCACGTAGGTCACGACGCCGCGGTAGGTGTCGTAGACCGAGTCGAAGATCATGGCGCGGGCGGGGGCGTCCGGGTCGCCGGTCGGGGCAGGGACACGCTGCACGATGCGGTCGAGCAGCGGTTCGACGCCGACGCCGGTCTTGCCGCTGACCTGGAGGATGTCCTCGGGCTCGCAGCCCACCAGCTTCGCGAGCTCCTCGCCGTACTTCTCCGGCTGCGCCGCCGGGAGGTCGATCTTGTTCAGGACCGGGATGATCTCGAGCTCGTTCTCCATGGCCAGGTACAGGTTGGCCAGGGTCTGCGCCTCGATACCCTGAGCGGCGTCGACCAGCAGCACGGCGCCCTCGCACGCGGCCAGCGAGCGGGAGACCTCGTACGTGAAGTCGACGTGCCCCGGGGTGTCGATCATGTTCAGCGCGTGCGGGGTGAGCACGCCTGCCTCGTCGGCGACCGCCCACGGCATCCGCACGGCCTGCGACTTGATGGTGATGCCGCGCTCGCGCTCGATGTCCATGCGGTCGAGGTACTGGGCGCGCATGTCGCGCGACTGGACCACGCCGGTCAGCTGCAGCATGCGGTCGGCCAGCGTCGACTTGCCGTGGTCGATGTGCGCGATGATGCAGAAGTTGCGGATGAGCTCGGGCGCTGTGGCGTGCGGCTGGAGGCGCGCCGTGAGCGCAGGACCGGGGATGGGCAAAGCGTTCTCGCTCCGTCGTCATGGGTGGGAGGGCCAACGGTTATTCTCCCACGTCCCGTGCGAGCGGGGCGCGGTCGTGCCTACGGTCGGGAGGCACTGATCCCGACGAAGGAGGAGAACCATGTCGCACCTGACCGGCAAGCAGGTACTCGCGATCGTGACCAACTACGGCGTCGAGCAGGACGAGCTCCTCGAACCCGTGCGCCACCTGCGTGATCGCGGCGCCGTGGTGACGGTGGCCGCCGTGACGGGGGACGACGTCCGCACCCTGGTGGGCGACGAGAAGCCCGGCGAGACCGTCGCTCCGGACACCACCATCGACGAGGTGGACCCGGCCGGCTTCGACCTGCTGCTCGTGCCCGGCGGGACGATCAATGCCGACACCCTGCGCCTGCAGGCTCCTGCCGTCTCGGTGGTCGAGGCGTTCACGTCCTCCGGGCGTCCGGTGGCCGCGATCTGCCACGGCCCGTGGGCGCTCGTGGAGGCGGGCAAGGTCTCTGGTGCGCGGCTGACCAGCTACCCGTCGCTGGCCACCGACGTCCGGAACGCCGGCGGTACCTGGGTGGACGAGCCGGTGGTCCGGGACACGGGCGCGGGCTACCCCCTGATCACGTCCCGCAACCCGAAGGACCTCCCGGACTTCCTCCGCGAGATCGACGCGATCCTCGAAGCCGTCTGAGTGCTGGGCATCTGCGCCTCTCCACCGTCGTGGGGAACGGATACCCAGCACTCGGCGGTCAGGCGGGGCGGGGTGACGTCGTGCGTGGGAGAAGCTTGCGCAGGACGTCGGCGAGGGTGACCACGCCGTAGTCCGCCGCTGGACCGTCCGGTCCGTCGGCGTCCGGCCTCGGCACCACCGCGAGGTGATTTCCCGTCTCCCGCATCGTCGTGAGGGCGGTGTGCAGCGGCACGTCCGCGGCCAGCTCGAAGACGGGCCGGGTGACGTCCGCGACGGGCGCGGCGTCGGGCATCAGGAGCGTGTCGCGCACGTGCACCACGCCGTCCGGCCGGCCGCTCACGCCCTGCACGAGGATCCGCAGGTGCCCGGAGACGCGGGACACCTCCTGCACCTCGGCGGCCGTGGCACCGTGCCCTACGGCGGACGGCGCCGCGCGGTCGGCGAGCAGGTCCTCGACCGTCAGGCGGCGCAGGTCGAGCGCCCCGGAGAGCTGGTCGGAGTAGGCCATGGAGAGCGCCCCGACGCTGACGGAGTGCTCCACGAGGTGCCGCAGGTCCTCCGGCCCCTGCCCGGACGCCACCTGGTCCGCCGGCTCGACGCCGACGCGTCGCAGGCACCAGTTCGCGGCGCCGTTGAGCGCCACGAGCACCGGCCGGGTCACGACCATGAAGGCCCGCATCGGGAGTGCGAGCATCGTGGCACTGGCCTCGGGGTGGGCGATGGCCCACGACTTGGGCGCCATCTCCCCCACCACCAGGTGGAGGAACGTGACGATGATCAGGGCCAGCACGAAGCCTGCGACGTCCGCGGCCCAGAACGGCGCGCCCCAGGTCTCGAACATCGGCGTCAGCCAGTGGTGCACGGCGGGCTTGGTGATCGCGCCGAGGGCCAGGGTGCAGACGGTGATCCCGAGCTGGGAGCCCGCGAGCAGCAGCGTCAGCTCGCTCGCGCTGCGCAGTGCGGCGCGTGCGGATCGGCTGGTGGGCGCGGCGTCCTCCAGCCGGTGCCGCTTGGCCGCGAGGAGCGCGAACTCCACCGCCACGAAGAACGCGCTCAGCGCGATGATGACGACGGTGGCAGCTACCACCACCCATGGGTTGCTCATCGGGCCTCCTCCCGCTTCGTCTCGGCGTTCTTGGTCTCGGTGTGCTCGGCGTCCGCCGGCGCGTCCACGACGGTGACCCGGACGCGGGACGGCACGTGCCGCTCCACCTCGAGCACCTCGATCCGGAGCACCTCGTCCGGGTGCGGCTCGGTCGCCACCAGGTCGGCCGGGTCGGCGGGCAGCGCGACGTCGACCACGTCGCCCGCCGCGGGCAGCGAGCCCTGGACGGCGATCGCCAGACCGGCGATCGTCTCGTGGTCGCCCTCGGGCAGGTCGCGCCCGACGGACCGCTCGACCTCGTCGAGGTGGACGTCGCCCGCCATCACCCACACCCCGTCCGACGCCGCGGTCACGGGGTCGATCTCGTCGTCGTGCTCGTCGGTGATCTCGCCGACCAGCTCCTCCGCGAGGTCCTCGACGGTGAGCACGCCAGCGAACCCGCCGTACTCGTCGACGACGCACGCCATCTGGTTCCGCGTGGCCGACAGCTCCCGGAGGGCGTCCGGGAGCGCCATGGCGGTCGGCAGGACGAGCGCCGGACGCAGCAGGTCCGCAACGGTCGCCGCCGCGGGCCCCGCGGACAGCAGGTCCGCCAGGTGCACGACGCCGACCACCTCGCCGTCGTCGTCGAGCACCGGGTAGCGGGAGTGGCCGCGGGCCATCAGCTCGCGCACCGCCGCGAGCGTGTCGTCGGCGCGCACGACGCCGACCCGCGCCCGCGGGATCATGGCGTGCTCGACGTCCTGCCGGGGGAAGTCGAGGATGCGGTCCAGCAGCACCGACAGGTCGCCGGGGAGGTCACCGCTGGCGCGCGAGTCCGCGACGATGTGCTCGAGGTCGCGGACCGTCGCCGAGTGCTCGACGTCGTGCACCGGCTCGATGCGGAGCAGGCGCAGCAGGGCGTTCGACGCGGCGTCGAACACCCTGATCAACCAGCCGAAGACCGCGAGGTAGACGGTGGTGGAGCGCGCGAGCCACAGCGCCACGGGCTCGGGCCGCGCGATCGCCAGGTTCTTCGGGACGAGCTCGCCGAACAGCATCTGCACGAGCGTCGAGAGCACGAGCGCCAGGACGGTGCCCACCGCGACGCCGACGCCGGTCGGCACCCCGACGCCGCCGAGCGCCACGCCCAGCGACTCACCGACCAGCGGCTCGGCGACGTAGCCGACCAGCAGGCCGGTGACCGTGATGCCGAGCTGCGCGCCGGAGAGCATGAAGCTGGTGCGCCGGGTCACGCCGAGCGCGCGCCGCGCCCCGACGTCGCCGGCCTCCGCGCGAGCCGCCAGGCGTGCCCGGTCGACCGCCATGTACGCGAACTCCTGCGCGACGAAGTAGCCCGTCACGGCGGTGATCGCGAGGATCACCACGACGCCCAGCAGGAGCGAGATCACCCAGCTCAACGCCACCACCTCCGCCCTGCGGGGTTACGGCGTACGGCTGGGCAGGGACTATGACTGTCGGCGTCCATGATCCTTCGCGAGCTGTGGTGCGGTCCGGTGGCGGCCCGAGGGTCTCCGGCCGGATGCCCGCTGGGGCATCGCGTGGAAGAACGACGGACGTGCCCCTACGGTTCCACGGCGCGCGGCGGTAGTCATCCTGAGCGTCCCTCCTGAGCATCGGGATGTCGGGGGCGGGCGGTACCTTTCGGCACATGAGCCTCGACCACCTCGCCCTGCTGACCCGGTTCCAGGACGGCTTCCTCGCCGCGGTGCCGGACGCCGACGCGGACGCGCGGGTCCCCGCCTGCGGGGACTGGACCGTCCGCGGGCTCGTGGAGCATCTCGCGGAGGTCCACCACTGGGCCGCCGGCAACGCCCGCGGGGTCAAGGGGCCGGGCCTCGGCGGCGGGCCGTTCGACCTGGCACCGCACTACGCGGCCCAGGCCGCGACCCTGCGCGAGGCCTTCGCCGAGATCGACCCCGACTCGGTCGGCCGGGTGCTCGCCCATCCCGAGCCGATGGGTCCCGGCCCGGTGCGGTTCTGGCACCGGCGGCAGACCCACGAGACGCTCGTGCACCTGCACGACCTGCTCGCGGCGCGGGCCGGGGCGGGTTCCGTCGGCCTCGCCGGGGCCGAGCCAGAGGTCTGGGCGGACACCGTCGACGAGGTCGTCACCGTGCTCCAGCCACGCCAGGTGGGCCTCGGCCGCATGACGCCGCTGCGCCACCCGATCGCCCTCGTGGCGACCGACATCGACGGCACGCGCACGTGGGTGCTCGGCGCTCCCGGCGAGCGCGCCGAGGAGGAGGTGATCCACGCCGTCGTCTCCGGGCCGGCCGAAGGGCTCGCGCTCACGTTGTGGCGCCGACTCACCCCCGCCGAGGCAGGACTCGTCGTCGAGGGCGACCGCACCGTCCTGGACACCGCGCTGGCGGAGGCGATAGTGCCGTAGCCGGCGCAGGGCCGTCAGTCCGCGACCACCGCGGCGATGCGCTCCTGGCTCCCGCGCGCGAACGCGGGCCAGCGGTCCCAGTAGTACGGCAGCGCGATCACCGCCTGGACCAGGGTCCAGCCACGCCCGCGCTCCCAGGCGTCGTCGGGGTCGGTCAGCCCCTCGGTGGCGGATGCCCGGAACGCCGCGCGTTCGGCGCCCGTGAACTGGGTCCAGGCGGGGATCAGGTCGGCGGCGGGATCACCGACGCCCACCCCGCCCCAGTCGATGACGGTGGTCATCCGCCCGCCGTCGGCCAGGAGGTTGCCGGGCAGCAGGTCGCCATGGATCCAGTACTTGTCAGTCGCCGGGCGCGCGGCCAGTGCCTGGTCCCACGCCTTCGTCACGGCTCGGCCGTCGATGCGGGTGCCGGACTCGGTGATGGCGGCGCGCACGTCGTCGTCGAGCCGCGCGAGCGGGACGCCTCGGGAGGTGCCGTCCTTGACCGGAGCGCCCTCGGTGCTCACCGTGCGCAGGGCCGCGACGAACTCGCCGAGCTGCCGGGCGGCGGCCGTGCCGAGCGCGCCCACGGCGGGTGACGCGCCGTCGAGCCAGGGCGTGACGGACCAGCGGAACGGGAAACCCTCGCCCGGCTCGCCGACCGCCTCGGGCACGGGGAGCCGGAGCGGCAGGTGCGGCGCCAGGCGCGGGAGCCAGCGGGCGTCGGAACCCGCCTGGTCCTGCGCCCAGGCGATCTTCGGCATCCGGACGAGCAGCTCGTCCCCGAGGCGGAACAGGTGGTGGTCGGTGCCGCCGGCCGGGCCCTGCGTCACCGGCAGGCCCGCCCACTGCGGGAACTGCTCCGCGACCAGGCGACGGACGAGGTCCGGGGTGGAGACGACCTCGTCGTCGTGCAGGCTCATGCGCACACCGTGACACCGTCGCGACTGCCCAGGCGAGCACTTTTCGCCGCCCGTCTCCGACATCGCCGCGACCTGGCCTACGTTCGGCGGCTGCAGGCGCGCTCACCGATGAGTTCGGTGGGGCGACGTCGTCGGACCAACCATGACCGACTACGCGACCACCAGCCAGGGCGACCGCGTCGCCTACGACCTGCGCGGCGGCACCGGACCGGCCGTCGTCTTCGTGACGGGCGCCGGACCGGACCGCGCCGACGACCCGATCACCGCCGAGACCGCCCAGCGCGTCGCCGACGCCGGGCTCACCACCATCACGTTCGACCGGCTCGGCCGCGGGGAGAGCACCGCAGAGGGGCGCCTCGACCTCGACCGCGAGCTGGCGGCCGTCGCCGCGATGATCGAGGTGGCGGGTGGCCCCGCGGTGCTGGTCGGGCACTCGTCGGGCTGCGCGCTCAGCCTCCGGGCCGCCGCGACAGGGCTGCCGGTCACCGGGCTCGCCCTCTGGGAGGCACCGCTGGGCGACCCCGCTGAGACGACGCAGACGTGGGCCGACGAGATCGAGCGCCTGCTCGACGCCGGCGACCACGAGAACGCGATGCGGCACTACATGAAGGACATGCCGCCCGAGTGGCTCGCCGAGATGGAGGCCTCCCCTGCCTGGTCCGCGATCGCCCGCACGGTCGCCGCCTACCGCGCCGACGCGCAGTCGCTCGCCTGGGCGCAGCGCGCGCTGGAGGACGGCACGCTCGACGTCGCGGTCCCCGTGCTCGCCATGTACGGGGTCGAGACCTTCCCTGAGATGCCGGTGGCGGCGGCGAGCATCGTGGCGGCGGTGCCGAAGGGCACGGAGAAGGAGCTGCCGGGTGCGATGCACAGCTGGGAGCCGGAGCCGATGGCGGCGGAGCTGGCCGCGTTCGCCCGGGCGTGCGCCGGCTGATTCCTACCTTTAGGTCCCTGATGCGCGGTTAACCCGTTCCGGTACGGTTTCGGGCGTGACCTTCGCATCAGACAACAGCTATCCCGGTGACTTCGAGGGTGAGGTCCACCCCATCTACAACCCCGAGCTCGACGGTGACCCGGACCCCGGCGAGGTCGTCTGGACCTGGGTGCCGTACGAGGAGGACCACAGCCGGGGCAAGGACCGTCCGGTGCTGCTCGTGGGCAAGGACGGTCCCTGGCTGCTCGGGCTGCAGCTCACCAGCCAGGACCACGACCGCGACATGCTGCAGGAGGTGCGCGCCGGCCGGATCTGGATGGACGTCGGCACGGGTGCGTGGGACGGCACGGGCCGCGACTCGGAGGTCCGGATCAACCGCGTCATCCGCGTCGACCCGGACGACGTGCGCCGCGAGGGCGACATCCTCGCGGAGGACGTCTTCAACGACGTCGTGAAGTACATGGACCGGGCGCTCGACCTCACCTGACCGGGGCCTTCGGCCGCTGGGCGCGGCCTCCGGCGTCGGCACGCCCTGCTCGCGGGCCGACGCCGGGCTACCCTGCCCTCCGTGAACCAGAACCCGTGGATCAAGCTGCTCGGCGACGTCGTCGAGGCCGTGGCAAGCACCTTCTTCGACCAGAGCGACCGCCGCACCGACGACGACCGGCCGACGTCGGGGCCGACGCCCCGGGACCGCCGTCCGGCATCAGGCCGGAACCTGCCCGAGACCGATGGGTACCCCGGCGACTTCGAGGGCAAGGTCAAGCCCGTCTACCGCCCCGAGCTCGACGGCGAGCCCGACCCGGGCGAGATCGTCTGGTCGTGGGTGCCTTATGAAGAAGATCACAGCCAGGGCAAGGACCGCCCGGTGCTGATCGTGGGCAACGACGGCCCCTGGCTCCTCGCGCTCCAGCTGACCAGCCAGGACCACGACCGCGACGCCGGGCAGGAGGCCCGCGCCGGCCGCCGCTGGATGGACATCGGCACCGGCGCCTGGGACAGCACCGGCCGCGCCTCCGAGGTGCGCCTCAACCGCGTGATCCGCATCCACCCGGACGCCGTCCGCCGGGAGGGCGCGATCCTGGACCGGGCAGTCTTCGACCAGGTGGCAGCCGCGCTGTAACCGGTCCGGCGGCCGGGGCTACGGCTGGATCGACACCACGAGGAACGCGGCAAGGAGCACGAGGTGCACCACGCCCTGCAGCGTCTTGGCCCGGCCCGGCGCGATGCTCAGCATCGCCACGACCACGGAGACCGCGAGCAGCACCATCTGCACCGGCTCGAGGCCGAGGGTGAGCGGCCCCTCCATCCAGATCATCGCGACGGCGATGGTGGGGATGGTCAGGCCGATCGATGCCATGGCCGAGCCGTAGGCGAGGTTGAGGCTGGTCTGGACGCGGTTGCGGAGCGCGTTGCGGACCGCGGCTATCGACTCGGGTGCGAGGACGAGGAGCGCGATCACGACACCGACCACCCCGTACGGCAGTCCCGCCGCGGCCACCCCGTACTCGATGGTGGGCGAGAGCATCTTGGCCAGGAACACCACCGAGACGAGCGCGAGGACCAGCAGCGCGACGCTGATCCACGCCTCCTTCGCGGCCGGCGGGTCGGCGTGGTCGTCGCCGTCCTCGTCCCGGATGACGCCCGTGACGCGGCCGTACTTGTCGCTCGTGACGGGCAGGAAGAAGTCGCGGTGCCGCACGGTCTGCGTGAAGACGAACGCCCCGTAGAGCATCAGCGACGCCACCGCCGCGAAGGCGAGCTGGAAGGGCGTGTAGGCGCCGCCGTCCGCCGACGTCGTGAAGCGGGGCAGGACCAGCGTGACCCCGGCCAGCGCGATCACCGTGGCGAGCGCCGACCCGGTACCCGACGCGTTGAAGCTGACCAGGTGATGCTTGCTCGCGCCGACGAGCAGGGACAGCCCGACGATCCCGTTGAAGGTGATCATGACCGCGGCGAACACGGTGTCGCGGGCGTAGGTGCTGGCAGCGTCGCCGCCGCTGCTCATCAGCATGATGATCAGGCCGACCTCGATCACGGTCACCGCCACCGCGAGGATGAGGGAGCCGAACGGCTCGCCGACCTTGTGCGCCACGACCTCTGCGTGGTGCACCGCCGCGAGCACCGACCCGACCAGAGCGGCGCCGATCGCGGCCAGGATCACCGGGTGGTCATGACTGCTCCACGTCACCACGAGGAGCACCGCGGCAAGGACTGGAACCACCACGGTCCACTGGAATCGGCCTCTCAGAGTCGCGGTAGTCATGGTTCGGATTCTAAGGTGGCTCGTCAGGGCCCTTTTTGGCCGACGGCGGCCGTAGCCGGTGTCACACGGACTCCTCGCCCGGGGCGCCCGAGCCTCTGGTAAACTCGGAGGTCGCGTGTCCGCCCAGGTCGGCGGGCACAGTCCCAGCTCCTCTCCACGGGTCCCCACCCCAGTCCCGGAGCTGCGACCGCCCTCTACGACCTATCCGCTCGCCGTCAGGCGAACACACCAGGAAGTCCCATCGTGGCAAACATCAAGTCCCAGATAAAGCGCATCAAGACGAACGAGAAGGCTCGTCTGCGCAACAAGTCCGTCAAGTCGGAGCTGAAGACCCACGTGCGCAAGGTGCGCGAGGCCGTCGCAGCCGGCGACAAGGAGACCGCGACGGTCACCCTTGCCACCGCGTCGCGCAAGCTCGACAAGGCAGCTGCCAAGGGCGTCATCCACGCGAACCAGGCCGCGAACCGCAAGTCGGCCCTCGCGAAGTCGGTCGCCGCTCTCTGAGCAAGCTTCGAAAGACGCCGTCCACCCATGGGAGGACGGCGTCTTTCGCGTGCCCGCGCACTCGTTGAGTGCGCGCGCCGGTCAGGTCAGCGGCGGGAGCGAGCGATGGTCAGGACCGCACGCTCCACGGCGTACACCGGGTCCCTGGACTCGCCCTTGACGTCCGCGTCCGCCTGCGCGACGGCGGAGATCGCCGCCGCCAGACCCTCCGGCGTCCAGCTCCGCAGGTCCTTGCGGGCACGGTCCACCTGCCAGGGCGCCATGCCGATGTCGCGGGCGGAGAACCCGCCGCCGCGCATCGAAGCGACCTTCGCGAGGTTGCGCAGCCGCAGCGCCAGGGCAGCGACGATGGGCACGGGGTCCAGCCCCGTGTCGAGCGCGTGCCGCAACAGTGCGACGGCACCTCCGGCGTCACCGGCCACCGCGGCGTCGGCGACGCGGAAGCCCGTCGCCTCGACGCGCCCGCCGTAGTACTTGTCCACGGTGGCCGCCGTGATGGTGCCGGTCGTGTCGGCGATCAGCTGCGAGCAGGCCGACGCCAGCTCGCGCAGGTCGCTGCCGAGAGCATCCACCAGGGCACGCACCGCCTCGGCGTCGGCCCGGCGGCGAGCGGCCTTGAACTCCCCCGCCACGAACGACGCCTTCTCGCCGTCCTTGGTCACCGGCTCGCACACCATGACCGGCGCACCCGACTTCGTGATGGTGTCGAGCATCTTCTTGCCGCGCTGCCCTCCACCGTGCACGACCACGAGGACGGTCTCCTCGTCCGGCGAGCCGACGTACGAGATGAGGTCGGCCATCAGGTCCTCGGTGCCGGACTCGGCCGACCGGACCACGACGATCTTGGCCTCGCCGAACAGGGAAGGGCTCGCGGCGACCACCAGCTGGCCCGGGCCGTACGTGGTGCCCTCCAGCTCGACCTTCTCGATCTCGGGGTCACGCGCACGCGCCAGCCCGACGACGCCGTCCACCGCGCGTTCGGCCAGGAGCGGCTCGGCCCCACGCACGAGCACTACCGGGGCGAGCGTCGGCTCGTCCCAGCTACGGCCGGTGACAGGTGTGGCGGTACGGCGCTTGGTCGCTGGAGGCACTGACACAGCCTGCCACGCACCACCGACAATCACTCCCAGAGGAGGTCGGCCACCGCCATGCGTCCGCCGTCGGTCCAGGCGTTGGCGACCACGCACGCGCCCGCCACCGCGCAGTCGGCGAGGCCGCCGCCGACCAGCTCGATCTCGCGCCTGACCGCCAGCCGGGCGAGCACCGAGCCCGTGCGGTCGGCGACCACCCGCTTGCCGTCGTCGTACAGGCAGTTGTCGCCGTCGACACCGCCGTCCGGCGTGGTGGCGCACTGCACCAGCCGGACCGCGGCGCCCTGCGCGTAGCCCTCGCCCGTCACCGTGACCCGGCCCTTGTCGGCGCCGAGCTCCTGCTCCGAGAGGACGAGCGTCGGCGCGTCGGGCGGCTCCGAGCCGTCGGGCAGCGGGGCAGGAGCGGCCGCGAGCACCACGTCGGACAGGTCGGCGACGGCCAGGGCGCACGGGTCCCCCGTGCAGTCCACCTCGGACACCGAGCCGACGTTGACGAACGCCCGGGCAGGCCGCGTCGCCGAGAACCGGCCCTCGGCGTCTGCCACCACCTGCTCGCTGGTCGACATGTCGCACTCGTCGAGCGCCTTCGCACCCGCCGTCGTGCCGCCGGTGCACTGGACCAGGTACTGGTTGCCGCCCGTGAAACCCGTGCCGCGCACCACCCAGGCGCCGTCGGCGGCGCGGACGGTGATGGCCGGATCGTCGCCAGGAGCCTCCGGGCCGCCCGACCCCGTCGGGTCCGTTCCCGGGGTGCTCGTCGCACCGGGGTCCTCCGCCGGCACGGACGGGCCGGAGCTCGGCGGAGCCGCTGTGCAGGCGGCCAGCGCGAGCACGAGGGCAGTGACCGGGGCCAGCAGCCGGGCGCGCATCACGGGTAACCCAGGAAGACGTCGACACTGAGGGCGATCCGCCAGGTCCAGGCATCGCGGTCCAGCATCCAGCTCACTCCCTCGTCCCACACGTGGTACTCCTGCTCGAGGTAGCAGGCGACGGCGTTGGTCTGGTTCAGCTCGCCCAGGTCGGTGCGGTACTGGCGGGCGTCGTTCGTGCCAGGGCTGCTCGCGCCCACGCGCCACCGCATGATCCCCGCGCACTCCTTGCCGGCCTTGGACACGTACATCACGTGGGTGCCGTACCGCTCGGGCGAATGCCCTCTCTCGCACGCGCTGCTGACCGCGTTGGAGTGGATGGGCAGGTGCAGGTCGGCGCCCACCCGGTTGGAGTTGGCGATGTTCGTCCTGGTCAGACCGTTGCCGCGCACCACCTTGTAACCACGCTCCAGCAGGTTCATGTGCTCCGGGTCGTACTGGGTCGCCGCGGACACGGCCACCTTGTACGAGTTGCCGTTCTCGCTGAACCCGTGACAGCCCGTGTTGGTGCGGCAGATGGTGTCGCCCCGGTCATGACACGCCTGGGACAGGTAGACCACCTTGCCGTTCCAGGTCTCCGGGACGTAGGTGACGTCTGCCGACGCCGTCGGGGCGACCGCGAGCAGCCAGCCGGCCACGAGCACCAGGGCAGTGAGGCAGGACGCGAACCTGCGAGGTGTCGCACGCATGGTCGCCCCCTCAGCCCAGGTCGATCGGCAGGTCGGTCGAGGCGCACATGTCGCCGCCCGTCGCGTACGCGAAGGCGAGGCAGTCCCCGGCGAGCGTGAACTTCACCGAGTCGATGGTGCCGTTGCTGTGCGCGGTGAACAGGAGCGCCTGCCAGACGTCACCCGGGTACACCCCGGCGTCGGACAGCGCCTGCTCGAAACCGGCCGCCACGTCCACCGTCGCCTCGCCCTTGTCGACCCGGACCGTGGTGGGTGCCAGGCCTGCGTCGGGCAGGTAGGACGCGAGGACCTCGTCGACAGCCTGTGCGAGAGTGGCTTTCGCCGACCCCTTCCCGACCGACCGAGCGGTGGCCTGGACGTCTCCGTCCGGCTCGCAGCCCAGGTAGGGAGTGGTGGCGCCGTCGGCGGAGCGGGGGCCCTCGGGAGTCTCCGGGCACGGTTCGCCCGGTGACGACGGGTCGCCCGCAACCGCCTCGGCGTCCAGCTTCGCGCGGTCCGCGCCGGACCTGGTGTCCATCCCGGCCACGACGACCGTCCAGCCGTCCAGCACCTCCGCCGACTGCTCGAGCCAGGCGTCCGCAGCCGCGGGATCGGCGGCGACGTCCACCCGGACCGTCTGGTCGGCTTCCGAGACGTCGGTGACCACGGACTCCGCCAGGAGCTCCTCACGCAGCTCGAGCTGCGCGGCGGCCTGGTCCCGCCCCGCGGCGCTGAACGCCATCGCCGGTACGAGCAGAGCCGCCGTCACGGCGACCGCGATGGTCCGGCGATACCGCCGGACGGTCAGCTTGAGATCAGCCACGAAGCCCCCCTTCGTAGGTGCTGACGAAACTCTCCGTCCTCACCCACGTTAGAGCGGCCCACAGGATCCGCAACGTTTCGCCAAGTGTGGCGAGCCTGCGGCAGTACATCAGCGTGACCTGGTACAAGAGGTGCGACACGTCGGACGGCGACCGCCCCGGAGAGCGTGGCTCAGCAGCCCGCCAGCGACACCTCCTGACCGCGGACCACGAGGGCCACGGTGCCGCACTCGTCGGTCCGGACGACGACGGCGCCGACGCCCGCGTACAGATCGAGCGCCTCGTCGGTCGGATGGCCGTAGTCGTTGTCCCGGCCTGACGAGACCAGCGCCACCGCCGGGCGCAGGCGTTCCGCCAGGGCCCGGGACTGCACCGCCGAGCCGTGATGGGCCACCTTGACGACGTCGGTCTGCCCGGCCAGCGGCACCAGCTCCGCCTGACCCGCGTCCTCCAGGTCACCGAGCGCGAGCACGTCGAGCCCGCCGGTCCGGGCCGCGAGCACGATGCTCGAGTCGTTCGCGCCCTCGCCCGCACCCGCCTGCAGCACCTGCCAGGTCAGGTATCCCGCCGTCCCCCGGTCCCCCGTCCGCGCGACGCCGACCGGCACACCCGCGGCCGCCAGCGCCGCCCCGGTCGCCGCTGCGTTCGCGGCGGGCTCCGGCACCGGGGACACGAGCGCCGCCGCCACCTCCCGCCCCGCCAGCACCGGCCCGAGGCCGCCCACGTGGTCCGCGTGGAAGTGGCTCAGCACGAGCAGGTCCACCCTGGCCACGCCGAGCTCGTCGAGGCAGCGGCCCGCCGCTGGCCCCTCAGGCCCCACGTCGACCACCACCGCCGACGTCGGCCCCGTGCGCAGCGCCAGCGCGTCCCCCTGCCCGACGTCGCACGCCGCCACCAGCCAGTCCCGCGGGATGCCTGATCGGACGGCGAGGCGCGGCACCGCCACCACGACGACGAGCGCCGCCACCGAGCCGACCGCGAGGAGCGTCACGACGCGCGCCCGCGTGGCCCGCCGTCGCCGCATGGTGAGCGCCTCGCGCAGGCTCGACCGGGCCGCCGTACGCCAGGACTCGGGCCAGCCCGGGCGCGGGGCACGCCGCAGCACCACCCACAGCACGACGCCGGTGAGCGTCGCCAGCAGGAGGGCTCCCGGTGGCCCGCCCCACCATGGGACGACGGCGCCGGGGAGCGCGGCGCACCAGTGCGCGACCGCCGCGATCCACCACGTGGCGCCGCTCGCGGCCCAGGCCACGAGGCCTGCGAGCGTCGGCAGGCCCGGCGCGAAGACCGTCGCGACGAGCCCGAGCACCGTCGCGGGCACCAGCGCCGGGGCCGCCAGCAGGTTCGCGAGGACCGACACGGTAGACACCGACGGGTCGAGCAGCACCAGCACCGGGCCGCATGCCGCCTGTGCGGCGAGCGGGACCGCCAGGGCAAAGGCGGCCGCGTCCCCCGTCCAGGGCGCGAGCCGGGCGGCCAGCGGCGCCGCGAGCAGCACCAGGCCGCCGGTCGCCGCCGCGGACAGCGCGAACCCGAACGAGCGGGCCAGCCACGGGTCCACCACCAGCAGCCCCACGACCGACGCCGCGAGCGCCGGTACCGACTGTGACGGCCGCCCGATGGCGACTCCGGCCAGGGCGAAGGCCGCCATGACCGCCGCGCGGAGCACGGCGGGCTCGGGTCGGACGAGCGCCACGAAGGCGAGGGAGGCGAGCGCGACGAGGGCCACCCTGGCCGGCCTCGGCAGCCGGGCCAGCGAGCAGAGCAGGGTCAGGACGGCGACGACGACCGCGAAGTGGCCGCCGGAAACGGCGGTGATGTGAGCCAGGCCGGTGCTCCGCATCTCCTCGGCGAGGTCGTCCGGGAGGCGGGTGGTGTCGCCGATGGCAGCGCCAGGGACCAGCCCGCGGCCTTGTGCGGACAGCGGGTCCGTCACGTCGAGGAGTGCCGTGCGGTGGGTGTCGAGCACTCGCAGCCCCGCGGGTGGGGCTCGGATCTCGCTCGCGCTGTCGGCGGTCAGGCGGGCGGCCTCCGCAGCGCCGGGGTCGGCGGGCCGCAGCGCGCCCGAGAGTGTCACGGTCGCCCCGTACCGGGGCGCGGAGCTCGACAGCACCTGGACGTGCGCCCGGGCCGCCGAGCCGACGCCGCGCGCTTCCATCCCGCGGGCCGCCAGAACCCAGCGGTACTGCCCCGCCCCGGGCGCGAACGACCCCGGGGCGAACGAGAACGGCTCCGGCTGGGAGACGACCCGGCCGGTGAGCGTCGCGGTCACCCGCTGTCCCGCGAGGTCGGCGAGCGGTGCGCGACCCGCGAGCTGGACGTGCGCGGAGACCGTGACCGCCAGGGCGCAGGCTGCGGCGAGGGCAGCGTGCGCGACAGCGGGCCGGCCGGCCTTTCGGGTCCGGGCCGCCGTGAGCAGCAGGTGGAGGCAGGTGGCCGCGACGAGCGCAGCGGCCACCCACACCGCCGGGCCGGTCCAGCCCGCCCCTGGCCCGGTCAGCAGCCAGGCCGCGACCCATACCGCCAGGCCCGCCGGCGCCATCCGCAGGTCGGTCATGGCCCTACCCGTGCGCTGTCGCGGATCTCGGCCAGCGTTGCCGGGCCGATGCCAGGCACGTCCTCCAGCTCGTCCACGCTTGCGAACTGCCCGTTGGCCGCACGCCACTCGACGATCGCCTGGGCGATGGACGGACCGATACCGGGGAGCGTCTCCAGGGCTGCCGCGTCCGCGGTGTTGATGTCGACGGTGGCGTCCGTGGATCCGCCGCTCGCGCCCGGTCCGCCGGTGCCCGGTGCCGGCCCACCGGCTCCGGGCTCCGGGGCCCCGGGCACCTGCTCCCCCGGCTGGGGCACGTACAGCTGCTCGCCGTCGACGACCGTGCGTGCCAGGTTCACGGCGGTCAGGTCGGCCTTGCGGGTGGTGCCACCGGCCGCCTCCAGCGCATCGGCCACACGAGCACCGTCAGGCACCGTCACGAGGCCTGGATCGGCCACCTCTCCGACGACATGCACGAGCAGGCCGCCTTCCGGCGCGTCGGCGGAGCCCGGTGCCGGGGCGGCCGGCAACGGACCGCTCGGTTCGGGCGGCACGGGGGAACCGGACGAGCCTGCCGGCTCCCCGGCATCCGCCAGCTGTGTCAGCGGCTCGACGCCGTCGCCGCGGAGAGACAGCGCCCCCACACCCACGGCGAGCAGGAGCACGGCCACCAGGGCGACCACCGCCGTCGTGCCCTTCAGTGCCCACCTGCGGGCGCCCTGCTCGGGCCGAGGGTCTGTCGGGTGGCCGTGCGCGGCCGCGTAGGCCGCGGCCACCCCGGAGGCTGACCGCCTGGAACGCAGCCGGGCCACCAGCTCGTCGGCGTCGTTTCGCGCCGCATCCGTTCGAGCATCGTCCGTTCGAGCCTCATCCGTTCGAGCCTCGGTTCGCGCCTCGTCCGTCCGAGCCTCGTACGGACTGCCTTGCCCGGGGACCGGACGGCTGCCGGGCCCGCGCACCGGGCTGAACGGCCACGGGTCGGGAAGTCGCTGTTGCGCGGTCTCTGGCTGCATGGATCAAGACGCTAGGCGCGCGTCGCCGCCCTCCGATGAGCTCCGTGGCCCACCTGTGCACAGACACGGAAGGACGCGACCTGTGGTCGGGCTCGCAGCCGCACCGGGCCGTCGCGAGGGTCTGCGCGCGTGACCGACAAGATTCACGAGCTCCGCCCGATGAGTTCTTCCAGGCACCGTCGTCTGACCTGCTAGAGAGCGCGAGAAGCGCCACCGAGCGAGGAGCGAACACGATGACGGACAAGAAGACCTTCACTCTCGAGGTGCCGAGCGGCGTCCTCACCTACGACGTGCGCGAGGCCGCGACGCCGTCCGACGAGCCGCCGCTGGTGCTGATCGGTCTCCCGATGGGAGCGGAAGGGTTTGTCACGCTCGCGGGCCACTTCACGGACCGGACCGTCGTCACGTACGACCCCCGTGGCGTCGAGCGCAGCACCCGGGACCTCGAGACCGAGACCGAGCTGCCCGGCGTCGCGACCCATGCCGAGGACGTCCACCGCGTCATCGAGGCGGTCGGCGGCGGACCGGTCGACCTGTTCGCGTCCAGCGGCGGCGCGGTGGTGGCGCTCGAGCTCGCGGCGGCTCATCCGGAGGACGTGCGCACGGTCGTCGCGCACGAGCCGCCCCTGGCCACCGCGCTCCCCGACCGGGAGGCGATGACCGCCGCCATGACGGACATCCACGACACCTACCACGCGAAGGGCTCCGGCGCCGCCATGGCGAAGTTCATCACCGTGCTCATGGCAGAGGGCGAGCTCACCGCGGACTACGCGAAGCAGCCAGACCCCGACCCCGCCGCGTTCGGCCTGCCGACCGAGGACGACGGCTCCCGCGACGACCTGATGTTCGGCGTGAACATGCGGATGCTGCCGCCCTACGAGCCACGGTACGAGGCGCTCAGGTCCGGCACGCCCCGCGTCCTGATCGCCGTCGGCGCGGACACCGGCGAGCAGATGACCGGCCGAGCCGCCCGCGGGGCGGCCGAGCTGCTCGGCTCCGAACCGGTCGTCTTCCCGGGCGGGCACGGCGGGTTCAGCGGCGGCGAGTACGGCCAGCCGGCCGACAAGCCCGTGGAGTTCGCGGCGAAGCTGCGCGAGGTGCTGGCCGGCTGAGCACCGGCCACGCCGACTTCCCGACCGTCAGTGCGCGTGGTTGCCCAGGTCGGCGACGACCACCGCGAGCGTGCCCGGGCCGACGTGGACCCCCAGCACCGCGCTCAGCGGTGTGACCTCGACGTCTACCCGGGTGCGCGTGTGCAGGCGGCCCGCGAGGGCGAGCGCCCGGTCGTGCGCGCCGAAGTGGTGCACGGCGACGACCGGTCGCGTTGCCTCGGCGACAAAGCCCGCGGCCTGCTCCAGGAGGCGCTCGGCACCGACCGCTCGGGTCCGCACCCGCTGGGAGAGCTCCACGGCGCCGTCCGACAGCTTCAGGATCGGTTTGACCCCGAGGACCGTGCCGAGCGCCGCCGCCGGGCCGGACAGCCGGCCGCCACGACGCAGGTGCTCCAAGGTGTCGACGACGAACAGGGCGTGCGCGGTCCCTGCGACCTCGATGGCCCGGGCGGCCACGTGGGCGGCGTCGGCCCCGGCGGCGGCGCACTCCGCGGCGGCCCGGGCGGCGAAGCCGAGGCCTGCCGCGCCGGTGCGGGAGTCGACGGCGCGCACCTGCAGGGGCGACCGCGCAGCGGCCGTACCCGCGGAGCCGACCGTGCCGGACAGCGCCCCGGACAGGTGCACCGACACGATGGACCGCGCGCCCTCGTCACCGAGGCTGCGGTAGACGGCCGCGAAGGCCTCCGGAGGCGGCTGGGACGTGGTCATCAGAGCGCCGCCGGCGACCAGCTCCGCCAGCCGCTCCGGCGTGACGTCCTCACCCTCCGCGTAGACGTCGTCGCCCACGAGGACGCGCAGGGGCACCACGACCGGGCCGCCCGACAGACCGGTGGGCAGGCAGGCGGTCGAGTCGGTGACGACCCGCACCTCCTGAGGTGCGGGGCGGGATGTACGACGTCGGGTGCGCATGACCGCGCCACTCTATCCGCGCGAGGATCCGGACGACGAAACCGCCTGTTCTCCCCGCGCGCGGCGCGCCGGCCCGACCTAGCATCCGAGACATGTCCGATGCATCGAAGCCCGACCTCGCCGCACTGCGGGAGGCTGCCGCAGCAGCCCAGAAGGCCCTCGAAGATGCGGAACGCGCCGCCGAGCCGGCCCCGGCCCGGCCCACCGCCGCTGAGCCGACCGTTGCCCGGTCCGCCGGTCCCGCCGTCGAGGGCTACGCGGCCGAGGTAGCCGCGGGCTACGCGGCGGAGGCCACGCTGCCGCTGGGCGCCCTGCTCGAGGGTGAGCCAGGTGGGGAGGCCACCCCGAACCCGCAGGTCCAGGTCGGTTTCGCGCTCTCGATGCTGAACCGGCACGGCCTCGTCGCCGGCGCGACGGGCACCGGCAAGACCAAGACCCTGCAGGGCATGGCCGAGGGGCTCTCCCTGGCCGGCGTGCCCGTCTTCCTCGCGGACGTCAAGGGCGACCTGTCCGGGCTCGCCCTCCCCGGCCCCGACAACCCGAAGGTCGCGGAGCGCGCCGCGAGCATCGGGCAGGACTGGACGCCCACCCAGTACCCGGTCGAGTTCTACTCGCTGGGCGGGATCGGCAAGGGAGTCCCGATCCGCACGACGGTCACGGACTTCGGGCCGCTGCTGATGTCGAAGGTGCTGGGCCTCAACGAGACGCAGGAGTCGAGTCTCACGCTGATCTTCCACTGGGCGGACAAAAAGGGTCTCGCGCTGCTGGACCTCAAGGACCTGCAGTCGGTGATCGCCCACCTGACCTCGGACGAGGGCAAGGGCGAGCTCCAGGGAATCGGCGGCGTCTCGGCGGCCACGGCGGGTGTCATCCTGCGCGAGATCGTGGGCCTGGAGGGCCAGGGCGCCGACGTCTTCTTCGGGGAGCCCGCCTTCTCGACGTCGGACCTGATCGCCACCAGGGGCGACCTCGGCGTGCTGAGCGTGCTGGAGCTGCCTGCTGTGCAGGACCGTCCGCAGCTGTTCTCGACCTTCCTGATGTGGTTGCTCGCGGACCTCTTCCAGGAGCTGCCCGAGGTCGGCGACGTCGACAAGCCGAAGCTGGTGTTCTTCTTCGACGAGGCGCACCTGCTGTTCGCGGACGCCTCGAAGGACTTCCTGCAGCAGGTCGTCCAGACGGTCCGGCTGATCCGGTCCAAGGGCGTCGGCGTCTTCTTCGTGACGCAGTCGCCGAAGGACGTGCCGGCCGACGTCCTCGCCCAGCTCGGCAACCGGGTGCAGCACGCGCTGCGTGCCTTCACGCCCGACGACGCCACCGCGCTCCGGGCCGCCGCGCGCACCTTTCCCACGTCGCCGTACGACCTGGAGCGTCTGCTGCAGGAGCTCGGCACCGGCGAGGCTGTGGTCACCGTGCTGACCGAGAAGGGTGCACCCTCGCCGGTCGCGTGGACCCGGGTGCGGGCACCGCAGGCCTCGATGGATCCGGCGGGCGACGCGGTGATCGACCGGGTGGTGGCCGCTTCACCCGGCCAGGCGAAGTACGGGACGGCGGTCGACGCCGAGTCGGCGTTCGAGCTGCTCCAGGCGAAGGCCCAGGAGCAGGCGGCGGGGCGCGCCGCCGCCGACGGCGAGGCCTCGGCTGCCGAGGACGAGCGCGAGATCGCCAAGGAACGGGCGCGGATCGAGAAGGAAGTCGCCACCCGCGAGAGGGCGGAGGCGCGGCACAAGGAGACGGCTGCACGCGAGCGGAACCGGGTGGTCGGATCGCTCGCGAGGACGGCGGGCACGGTCATCGTCCGAGAGCTCACCCGCTCCCTCTTCGGCACCCGCCGCCGCTGAACCCTTGACGCACGACAGCCCCCGACGGTGCGGGGGCTGAAGGCGGAGCGCTCAGGATCTCGCCCTCGTGCGCTCTTCTGCTGTGGCCGGGCGCCGGGCACTGTCCACGAGGGACGGCGCCCGGCGCTTGTCGGGCCTGATCCGTGGGTCAGGCCGGGACTATGTTGACCAGCTTCGGGGCGCGGACGATCACCTTGCGGACGCCGCGGCCGTCCAGGAACTTCACCACGTTCGGCTCGCTGAGCGCCGCCGCCTCCAGGTCCTCCGCGGAGATGTCCGGCGCTACCTCGAACCGCGCGCGCACCTTGCCCTGCACCTGGACCACGCAGGTCACGGTGTCCTGGACAAGGTACTGCGCCTCGGCCGTCGGGAACGGCGTGTGCGCCAGCGACTCCTCGTGCCCGAGCCGCGACCACAGCTCCTCCGCGATGTGCGGCGCGATGGGCGCCGTCATCAGGACCAGCGGCTCCACCGCGGCGCGCGGCACCGCCGACAGCCCCGTCAGGTGGTTGTTCAGCGTGATGAGCTTGGCGATCGCCGTGTTGGGCCGCATGTGCTCCATCTCGACACGGACGTCGGCGATGGCACGGTGCACGGCACGCAGGGTCGCGGTGTCGGGCTCGTCGTCGGTCACCGTGAGCTCGCCGGTCTCCTCGGAGACGACGTTGCGCCAGAGCCGCTGCAGGAACCGCTGCGAACCGACGACGGCGCGGGTGTCCCACGGGCGCGACAGGTCGAGCGGGCCCATCGACATCTCGTAGACGCGGAACGTGTCGGCGCCGTACTGCTCGTACATGTCGTCGGGCGTCACGACGTTCTTGAGCGACTTGCCCATCTTGCCGTACTCGCGGTTGACGGGCTGGCCCTGCCAGGTGAAGCCGGCCTGCTCGTCACCCTCGACCTCCTCGGCGGGCACGTACTGGCCGCGCGAGTCAGTGTAGGCGTACGCCTGGATGTAGCCCTGGTTGAACAGCTTGCCGAACGGCTCGATGCTCGTCACGTGGCCCAGGTCGAACAGGACCTTGTGCCAGAACCGCGCGTACAGCAGGTGCAGCACCGCGTGCTCGACGCCGCCCACGTACAGGTCGACGCCGCCCGCGGGCCCGGACGTCGGGTTGTGCTGCGGCCCGAGCCAGTACTTCTCGAGCTCGGGGAGCGCGGCGGCCGTGGTCTCGGTGGGGTCGAGGTAGCGCAGGTAGTACCAGCACGACCCGGCCCAGTTGGGCATGGTGTTGGTGTCGCGGCGGTACTTCTTGGGCCCGTCGCCCAGGTCGAGCGTGACGTACACCCAGTCGTCGTTGCGGCCCAGGGGCGCCTCCGGCTCGGAGTTGGCGTCCTCCGGGTCGAAGGTGCGCGGCGCGTAGTCCGGTACGTCGGGCAGGTTCACCGGGAGCAGCTCGTCGGGGATCGCCACCGGACGGTCGTTCTCGTCCCAGACCACGGGGAACGGCTCGCCCCAGTAGCGCTGGCGGCTGAACAGCCAGTCGTTGAGGCGGTAGGTCGTGGTGCCCTCGCCGATGTTCTTGCTCTCCAGCCAGGCGATGATCTTCGCCTTGGCCTCGGCGACACCGAGCCCGTCCAGCGAGATCTCGTCGTTCGAGGAGCGGACGGCGACTCCGTCACCCGCGTACGCGCCGACATGGTCCGCGGGCAGCCCGCCCTCGGGCTCGACCGTGTGGATGACCGGCAGGTCATAGGCCTCGGCGAAGGCGTAGTCGCGCTCGTCGCCGCCAGGCACGGCCATGATGGCGCCCGTGCCGTAGCCCATGAGCACGTAGTCCGCGGTGAACACCGGGACCTGCAGGCCGCTGGTCGGGTTGACGGCCAGGTGTCCGGTGAACACGCCCGTCTTCTTGCCCGCGTCGGCCTGCCGCTCGACGGCGGTCTTCGCGGACGCCTCGCGGCGGTAGGCGGCGACGGCCGCGACCGGGGTGTCGTACCCACCGGTCCAGCTGCTGCGCGTGCCGTCGGGCCAGGCCGAGGGCACCTCGTCGAGCAGCGGGTGCTCCGGGGCGACCACCATGAAGGTGGCGCCGAACAGGGTGTCGGGGCGGGTGGTGAAGACCTCGAGCGTCCCGGCGGCGCCGGCCGGGTCGCCCTCGGCGGTCCCGACGACGTCGAACCGCACGTTGGCGCCGATGGACCGGCCGATCCAGTTGCGCTGCATCGACTTGACCTTGTCCGGCCAGTCGATCAGCTCCAGGTCGTCCGCCAGGCGGTCCGCGTACGCGGTGATGCGCATCTTCCACTGGCGCAGGTTGCGCTGGAAGACGGGGAAGTTGCCGCGCTCGGACCTGCCGTCCGCGGTGACCTCCTCGTTGGCCAGCACCGTGCCGAGGCCCGGGCACCAGTTCACCGGGGAGGAGTCGACGTAGGCGAGGCGCTGCGTGTCGATGACGTCGCGCTGCTCCTCCGCGCTGAGCGTCGACCAGACGGCCCCGCCGGTGTTGTCGCCGTCGTGCCCGGGGACGGGACGCGTGCCGGCGGCCAGCTCGTCGCGCAGCTCGGAGATGCGTCGGGCCCGCCCGCGGCCGGTGCCGGAACCCGTCGAGGGGCCGGGACGCTCGGCCTCGGCGTCGTACCAGGAGTCGAAGATCTGCAGGAAGATCCACTGCGTCCAGCGGACGTACTCGGGGTCGATCGTCGCGAAGGTGCGGCGCGAGTCGTGGCCCAGCCCGAGGCGGCGCAGCTGGCGCCGCATGTTGATGATGTTGGCCTCGGTGGTCACGCGCGGGTGCTGTCCGGTCTGGACCGCGTACTGCTCGGCGGGCAGGCCGAACGCGTCGTAGCCGAGCGCGTGCAGCACGTTGTCGCCGCACATGCGGCGGAAGCGCCCGGTCACGTCCGTTGCGATGTAGCCCAGCGGGTGGCCGACGTGCAGCCCAGCACCCGAGGGGTACGGGAACATGTCCATGATGAAGTACGGGTCACCCTCGGCCGGGCTCCCGCCCGGCCCCGTAAGTCGCCCCTGCGGGTTCGCCGCGTGGAAGGTTCCGCGCTCCTCCCAGACGTCCTGCCAGCGCAGCTCGATCTGCTGCGCGAGGGTCGGGGTGTAGCGGAAACGGGGCTCGTCCGAAGACGTGGTGCGCTCGGGTGCGTCGGGCATGGTCACCCGCCCGAGTCTACCGACCGACAGGGTCCCCGGCCCTCGCTCGTCCACAGGGTGAAGGTTCATCCGACATTCGCTCGCACCTCCCCCGAAGTTCCCTCGTCGAGTGCTCGAATTGCCCGCATGATGCCCTCGTTGCGAAAGATCCTCGCCACCAGCATCGCCGCCACCGTCGTGTGGACGGCCTCGACCGCCGCCGCCGTGCCGTTGCCCGCGGACGACGCCGACTCCGCGCTCGCCTCCGCCACCGGCTCGGCCGGGAACCGCCCGGCCGACCATGTCGTCCTCCTCGCCCTCGACGGGTTCGACGTCGAATACCTCGACCTGGTCCGTGACGGTTCCGCTGGGCCTGATGCCGCTGCTCTGCGGGGCTCGCAAGCTCACTCGTCAGCCGCGGAGATGCCGAACCTCCGACAGCTCCTGCGCCGGGGCAGCGTCACCACCTCGACCGGCGTGATGACCTCGATCACCAACCCGTCGTGGTCGTCGGTGGCGACCGGCGCCTGGCCGGAGACCCACCGCAACACCGCCTACTGGTTCGACCCGGCCACCGGCACGGCCAGGGGCCAGCAGCGCGACCTCGCTGTGCCGACCGTCGCCCAGTCGATCCGCGAGCAGGGCGGCACCGTGTTCTCCGCGCAGTGGTTCATCCTGCAGAACTACGGCGTCACCTACGGCGACCCGGACGGTCTCTACACCCAGCCGGGCGGCGACTGCGCCCGCCGTACCGACGACGCCGTCGCCGTGCTCCGCGGCGAGCCCGTCAGCTCGGGTGGGCAGATGGTGACCACCAATGGCATCCCCGAACTGATGGCCGTCTACTGCGACACCCTCGACGCGATAGGGCACGAGGGTGGCGACGCCGACCCACGCATCCCCGGCGCTCTCACCGAGATCGACCGGCAGCTCGGACGCATCGTGCAGGCCACGAAGGACGCAGGGACGTACGGCCGCACCGCGTTCGTCATCACCGGCGACCACGGCATGACCACGTTCGACAAGGGCTTCGGCGCCCAGGCGCTGGCCGCGATCGAGGCGGCGGGCTTCGCTCCGCAGATCCTGACCAGCGGCCAGTCGCCGGCCCCGGGCACCGACGTCGCGATTGTCGTCGGCGGCGTCGCGGACGTCCGGATCATCGGCGAGCGCGCGGGTGATCCTGCCTCCGTCCGACAGCTGCAGGCGGCGCTGGAGGCGCTGCCACAGGTGCGGAACGTCTTCGACAAGCCTGACCAGCGCCGTATGCACATGAGCCCGAACTACGGCGACCTCATCGTCGAGCCGGAGCCGGGCTGGTCGTTCGGGGCTACCCCGGCCGGGCCCGCCGGTCGGCACGGCGCCACCACGGAGCTGCGCGTCCCGCTGGTGCTGGCGGGCGCAGGCGTCCGACCGGGCGTGCACCCCTGGCGTCCGCGCCACATCGACATCGCGCCGACGATCTCGGCACTGCTGGGCTACGCGCCGCCGTCGGGCAGCGAGGGCAGGACGCTGCGCGAGTCGCTGCGCCGCTGAGGGCCGCCTGCGACGCAAGGTAGCGGGGCCCTGTGCGAGCGGCCCGCGTCGCGGAGCGACAGTACGAATGCCGGGTGTGTTGCTGTGCGTAGACATTGTCTACCGTGCGCCGGTCTTCGGCGGCGCCCTCGCCGGTGGTCGTGATCGTCCATGCGCCGTCCGCGCGGTCGAGGCGCGTGACCTCGACGCAGTGCTCG
>NZ_JBFAKY010000027.1:0-79532 GCF_040656015.1 Promicromonospora sp. NPDC050249
GACCGCGAGCCAGGTCAGGGCCAGGGTGAACAGGACCAGGATGCCCGCGACCCCCAGCCAGGCCAGCACACCCGCGCCGGAGCGGAAGCCCATCAGGAGGCCGACCAGGACGACGACCAGCACCGAGACGATGTTGGCGACCAGCGAGGTCAGCACGTGCGCCCACAGGACCGAGGACCGGGCGATGGGCATGGACTGGAAGCGTTCGAAGATGCCGCCCTGGAGGTCCAGGAACAGCCGGTAGGCGGTGTACGCGATGCCCGAGGCGATGGTGATGAGCAGGATGCCGGGCAGCAGGTAGTTGACGTAGTTGTCGGTACCGGTCTCGATCGCGCCCCCGAAGACGAAGACGAACAGCAGCATCATGGCGATCGGGGTGACCGCGGTGGTGATGATGGTGTTGGGGCTGCGGAGGATGTGACTCAGGGACCGGCCGGTCAGGACGGCGGTGTCGCCGAAGAAGTGCTTGCTCATGGTCTCGTTCCTCACTTGTCCGTGCTGACGGGGCTGCTGACGGGGCTGCTGGCCGGGTCGCCGGCGCTGGTGTCGCGAGTGCTGTCGCCGACGACGGCGAAGAACACGTCCTCGAGGGTCGGCTGCTTCTCGACGTACTCGACCTTGGCCGGCGGCAGCAGCGCCTTGAGCTCGGCGAGCGTTCCGTCGACGATGATGCGGCCCTGGTGCAGGATCGCGATCCGGTCGGCGAGCTGCTCCGCCTCGTCGAGGTACTGCGTGGTCAGCAGCACCGTCGTACCGTTCCGGGCGAGCTCCTTGACGGCTTCCCACACCTCGATGCGGGCCTGCGGGTCGAGCCCGGTGGTGGGCTCGTCGAGGAAGATGATCGGCGGGTTGCCGATCAGGCTCATCGAGATGTCCAGCCGGCGCCGCATCCCGCCCGAGTAGGTGGCGGCCTTGCGCCCACCGGCCTCCGTGAGCGAGAACCGGGCCAGGAGGTCGTCGGCGATCTTGCCGGGGTTGGCCAGGTGCCGCAGCTTGGCGACCAGGACCAGGTTCTCCCGCCCGGTGAGGACCTCGTCGACGGCGGCGAACTGACCGGTCAGGCTGATCGACTCGCGCACGTCGGCGGCCTGCGTGGCGACGTCGAACCCGTTCACGCTCGCGGTGCCGGAGTCGGCCTTGAGCAGGGTCGACAGGATCTTGACGACCGTGGTCTTGCCGGCGCCGTTGGAGCCGAGCAGGGCGAAGATGCTGCCGCGCTCGACCTGGAGGTCCACGCCCTTCAGGACATGCAGTTCCTTGTACGACTTCTCGACGTTCTGCACTCGGATCGCGGGCTCGCGGCTCCGCTCGGTGTGCGTGCTCATGTTCTTCCCTTTCTGGGGAACGGTTCTTGGGTAGGGGGTAGCCAGGAAGGTGGTTCGGGTTCTTTCTCGGGCCGACGACGCTGGTCCGGGCTTCAGGTCAGGCGGGGCTCACGCCTGGCCGGTTCGCAGAGAAGTTCGGGGAGCCTCAGGGCCTCCGGACGATGACGTCGCCCCAGCCCGTGCTGGCGTGGATCTCCGCCGTGGCCTCGTTCTCGACGGGGCCGTCCGTGGGGGTGAGCTGGTTGCGGACGGTGCCGTGCTCCGAGGCGATGTCGAGCCAGGCGGCGGTGCCCTCTGGCACGTCGACCTCGATCGAGCCGTAGGACGTGGTGAGCGTGACGCTGCCCGACTCGACCCGGTCGACGCGGATGCCGGCATGTGCCGACTTCACGCAGAGAGTGCCGTGGACGCGGCCCACCGTGATCTCGGCGTGCGCCCCGACGACGTCCAGCGTTCCCGTCACGGAGCCGACGGTCGTCGTCCCGTTGCTGGCGCGGACGGTGCCCTCGCCGGAGAACTCCGTGATGCGGACGCCCCCGGCGCCCACCTTCATGGAGGTGGGTCCCGTGGCGCGGCCGACGACGACGGACCCGGCGGAGACCTTGAGGTCGATGCGGGCTGCCTCGTCGATCCGGACGTCGCCGCCGTTCAGGCTGAGGTCGACGTGGCCGAGCCGGCCCTCGGAGTAGAGCGAGCCGGCCTTGCCGCTGAGGTGCGAGCCGATCGGCAGCTCGATGTTGACCTGCGCGCCGCCGGCTGCGAACGGAAGGACGTACTGCTTCCAGGAAGACGGGTAGATGATCGTGACGGCGTCGCCGTCACGCTGGACGCGGGTCTCCTCGGCGGCGCGCACCGAGCCCGACTTGGCGGGGTCGGCGGGCAGGACGGTCACGACGACGTCGTCGCGCTCGGAGGCGACCACGTGCAGGTTGCCGAAGGGCACGTCCACGACGACCGGGACGGGGCTGGGGGCGGGGAAAGTGGGCATGACGGCTCCAGGTGAGGACAAGGGCGGCAAGGTGAGGGGGCAGCGGGCGGGCTGCGAGAGAAGTGGTGTCGGAGTGGTGTCGCGAGGGTGGGTCAGCGCACCCAGCCGGTGAGGCGGTTCCCGCTCGGCAGCCCGGGGCCGGGCTGCGGGGCAGGGCGCCCGGTGGGCTGGTCGAGCGCGGCGGCGACCGCGCGCACCAGCCAGGTGTTGACCGAGACGCCGTCACGGGCGGCGGCCGCCTCGGCCTGCGTCTTGAGGTGGTCGGGCAGGCGCAGGGTGGTGCGCGTGGTGGCGCCCGCGTCGGCGTCGGCAGCAGCAGTGCCCGCCAGACTGGCGGAGGCGGGTGACGTCGCAGCGTGCTCGGCGACGGCCGGGGTGACGGAGGTGGGCACGGAGGAGGGCACGGTCGCCGCGGGTGCTGCCACGACGAACTCGGGCTCGCCGCCGCGCAACCGGACGTCGACCGAGCCGGGTGCAAGCTCCGCGGAGATCTCGCCGGCCGCGGCGGACAGGGCCTCGAGCAGGACGAGCCGTGCGGCGGCGTCGAGCGGGGCGGTCAGCCGGCCGGCGATCTCGCGCACCTCTTCCCCGCCCGCGGCGGCCGCGGTGGAGAGCTGGCGCTGCAGCTCGTCGACATATCTCGTGAGGTCCATGACCCCACTATGACACCACTGGTGGTGTCAGTGCAAGAGCTATGGCGTCATCCGCGACACCAAAGCGGTGTCACATGGTGTCACGGGGGTAAAGCCGCAGGCCAGGACGGTGTGACGCCTCAGCGACCGCCCGGCTGGACCAGCCCGTTCTCATACGCTGCGATGACGAGCTGCGCGCGGTCGTGCGCATTCAGCTTCGTCATGACCCGGTTCACGTGGGTCTTGGCGGTGTGCGGCGAGATCGCCAGCAGCTCCGCGATGTCGGCGTTGGAGCGGCCGGTGCCGACGAGCGCCAGGACCTCCGACTCGCGTTCGGTCAGGTCGTGCAACGCTCGCGACGGCTCGCTGGTGTGCAGCCGTTCGGACCGCACGTACCTGTCGATCAGCGTCCGGGTGGCGACGGGGGACAGCAGGGCATCACCCCGGTGGACCGCCCGGATCGCGGCAGCGATGTCGTCCCGCTCCGCTCCCTTGCCGATGAAGCCGCTCGCACCGGCGCGCAGTGCGCCGACGATGTACTCGTCCTCCTCGAACGTGGTCAGCACGAGCACCCGGACCGCCACGAGGTCCGGGTCCGCGCAGATCTCGCGCGTCGCGGCGATACCGTCCAGGCCGGGCATCCGGATGTCCATCAGCACGAGGTCCGGACGGCGCTCACGGGCCAGCGCGATCGCCTCGTACCCGTCTGCTGCCTCCCCGGCGGTGGTCAGGCCGTCGCTGTGCGTGATCAGGTCGGCGATCGCCGAGCGGATCAACGCCTGGTCGTCGGCGATGAGCACGGAGATCTCAGGCATGGAGATCACGGGTGGCTCCCTGGTACGGGGGTGGGCAGGTCCGCGTCCAGCGCCCACGAGCCGACGCCGGCCCTGCCGTGCGTGAGCGTGCCGCGGACGGCCTCGACGCGCTCGCGCGCACCGACGAGGCCGTGCCCTGCGGCGGCGCCCGTGACCCGCGCGGGGACGGGGTTGACCACCGTGACGTGCAGCCGGTCCGGCAGGTACTCGAGCACGACGTGCGCGCGGTGCTCGACGCCGTGCTTGTGGGCGTTGGTGAGCGCCTCCTGGATGACCCGCAGCGCGACGACGTCGACCGCGGCGGGCAGCTCGCGCGCCTCGCCGAGCCTGCGCACCGTGACGTCGAGACCGTGCCCGCGGAACTGCCGCAGGATGTCGTCGAGCTGGGCCAGGCCGACCGGTACAGCGCCTGGCCCAGCGCCCGGCGAGCCGGGGTCACGCAGCGTGGCGAGCAGGTCGCCGATCTGGGTGAGCACGGTCCGCGAGGCCTGGCGGATGACGGCGAGCGAGTGCTCGGCGTCGTCGGGCCGCTCGCGCAGGGCGGAGCCCGCGACGCCCGCGTGCAGGTTGATGACCGCGATCTGGTGCGCGACGGCGTCGTGCAGGTCGCGGGCGATCGCGAGCCGGTCCTCGGCGACGCGCTGGTTAGCGAGGGCCTCCCGTGTCGCCTCCGCGCGCTCCGCGCGTTCCGTGATCGCCATGAACTGCTCGTGCTGCACGCGGACCAGGTCGCCCAGCGCGCCGAACAGCAGGATGAACAGCAGGTACTGCATGCCGCCGCGGCCGACGGCCACGGCGCCCGCGATCGCGACGACGACGGCGGTGGGAAGGGTCAGCCACAGGGCCTGCCGCCGGGTCAGCGCGCGGCTCGCGGTGAACGTCGCGATCGCGGCGGCGAGGACGACGCCGGGGTTGAACAGACCGCTCGGCACGCTGAGCCACACGAGGGCCACCGTCGTCGCGACGGTCAGGACCGGCCGCCGTCGGCGCAGCAGGAGCAGCACGGCCGCCACCAGTGCGATGGCGAACAGGCCGGCCTGCCACTCCGGCATCCGGTCCTCCTCGACCGGGAGCGGGCTCGCCAGCAGTACCGCGAAGGACGCCGCGACGTGACCGGCCCACGCGGGGATCCGGTGGGTGTGGCCGAGCTGCACGTCGTCGTCTCGCAGCATCCCGTCCCCCTGTCCGCCGTCCGCCGCTCGCCGGCGGCGCTCCGCCAAGCATCCCGTACCCGGCGGGTGCGCGCGTCCCGCCCAGGGGGTACGGGGGAGTACTACCAGCGCGGTACTCAAGAGTCATCGTCAGGGCGATTCGCACGGGGGCGCCGTCGCCGAGAGTTGGTCCCGTCAACAACTCCGGCACCACGAGAGAGGCGGCCGACGTGGTCTCCCCACTGCTCTCCGTCAGCAACCTGCACAAGACCTACGGCTCCGGCCCCAGCGCCTTCGAGGCGCTCAGGGGCCTGGACCTGGACATCGCCGAGGGTGAGTCCCTGGCGATCATCGGCAAGAGCGGCTCGGGTAAGTCGACGCTCATGCATCTGCTGGCGCTGCTCGACCGGCCGACGTCGGGCAGCATCACGCTCGACGGGACGGACACGTCGAAGCTCTCCGCCAAGCAGCTCAACCAGACCCGCAACAGCGCCTTCGGGTTCGTGTTCCAGCAGTTCTTCCTCAACGCCCAGGCGAGCGTGCTCGACAACGTGACCCTGCCGCTGAAGATCGCCGGCGTGGCCCGCCGCGAGCGCCTCGCCCGCGGGATGGCGGCACTGGCGCAGCTCGAGCTCGACGACAAGGCCGACAACAAGGCGAACGACCTGTCCGGCGGTCAGAAGCAGCGCGTGGTCATCGCGCGGGCGCTGATCAACGAGCCGCGCGTGATCTTCGCCGACGAGCCGACCGGGAACCTGGACACCGCGACGGGCGCCGTCGTCGAGGACATCCTCTTCGACCTCAACCGCAGGCGGGGCATCAACCTGGTGGTCGTCACGCACGACGAGGACCTGGCCTCCCGCTGCGACCGCAGCATCTTCATCCGTGACGGCCTGATCGCCGCGCGCGAGGCGGTGGCGGCATGAGGGGCGTCGACATAGTCTCCACCGCGTTCCGGAACGCTTTCCGATCCAGGCTGCGCACCAGCCTCACCGTCCTGGCGATCTTCATCGGGGCGTTCACGCTGTCCCTGACCAACGGCCTGGGCACCGGCATCAACCAGTACATCGACGACACGGTCGCCTCGGTCGGCGTCGACGACGTCATGACGGTGACCAAGGCAAGCGACGAGGAGCCCGCAGAGGGCCCCGCCGAGTACGACCCGAACCAGATCGAGGTGGAGAACGGCCCGCCAGGCCAGACGGCCAGCGCCCTGACCGACGCCGACATCGACACGATCGCCGGCATCGACGGGGTGGAGAGCGTCGAGCCGAGCAAGAGTGTGTTCGTGGACTACGTCCAGCACGACGACGGGACGAAGTACCAGCTGTCCGTCGCCGAGTTCGTGCCGGGCATGCGCCTCGAGCTCGCGGCCGGCGACCAGGTCGACCTCGACGCCGCCGAACCCGAGCTCGTGCTGCCCGAGAGCTATCTGGAGCCGCTGGACCTGGGCTCCGCGGCCGACGCCGTCGGGCAGACCGTCGTCCTTGCCGTCACGGATGCCACGGGCGCACAGGTGACCACCGAGACGACGGTCGTCGGCATCGCCGAGCCGGGCGTGATCACCATGGGCGGCGCGATCCCGAACGACGTCCTCACGCAGGAGCTCTACGACCTGCAGACGACCGGGGCGCCCGAGGCGGAGACCACCCGCTACGCGCAGGCCTCGGTCTCGTTCGACACCTCCGGGGGCGCGACGGAGACGGAGGCCCTCCAGGACCGCCTGGCCGACGCCGGCTTCACGGGCAGCACGCTGGAGGACCAGCTCGGCACGATCACCGCCGTCATCGACGGCATCGTGCTCGTGCTCAACGGGTTCGCGGTGATCGCGCTGGTCGCAGCCGGTATCGGCATCATCAACACGCTGTTCATGGCGGTGCAGGAGCGGACCCGCGAGGTCGGGCTCATGAAGGCCATGGGGCTCTCCAGCGGCCGCGTCTTCTCCCTCTTCAGCATCGAGGCGGTCGTGATCGGGCTGGTGGGCAGCGCGCTGGGGGTCCTCGGCGCGGTCGGCGCCGGGCAACTCGTGAACGGTGTGGCGGGAGACCTCCTGGCGGACCTGCCGGGGCTGACCCTCATCGCCTTCGATCCGGTGAGCATCGCGACGGTGGTGCTGGGGGTCATGGCCATCGCGTTCCTGGCGGGCACCCTGCCGGCCCTGCGCGCGGCACGCCAGGACCCGATCTCGTCCCTCCGCTACGAGTAGCCGCTCACGCTGTGTGCCGGCTGTTTGTCGATCCCAGCTCCTCGGATCGACAGACAGCCGGCACTTGGCGGCGGGAATGGGGCCGGGTCACCCGATTTGTGCGAGGCGGGTGCATTGGACAACTGCTTACTTTCGGGATCTCGGTCCGTGCTCATGAGCACAGTCAAGGACCGGGCCTCTTCGAGGAACATCGAGAGTAGGGCGGATCATGGACTTCTGGGATTTCTTCTGGTTGATGATCTACAGCTTCTTCTTCCTGGCATACCTCATGGTGCTCTTCCAGATCGTCGGGGACCTGTTCCGCGACCGGGAGCTCTCCGGGTGGTGGAAGGCACTGTGGATGCTCTTCCTCATCTTCCTGCCCGTGCTGACCGCCCTCGTCTACCTGATCGCGCGTGGCCGCGGCATGGCCCGCCGACAGGGCGAAGCGGTCACCGAGGCACGTCGCGACACCGAGAACTACATCCGCGATGTGGCCTCCGCCGCGCCCGCCGACCAGATCGCGAGCGCCAAGACCCTCCTCGACGCCGGCACCATCACGCCGGCGGAGTTCGAGCGGCTCAAGACGAAGGCGCTGGCCTGACCGGCCCGGCTCACCACGCTGCGCACCGTCGGGGTGCTCGGCCGAAGAGGAACGCGGCGATCGCGCGAGAAGCGCCGGCATTCCCCGAAGCCTCCGCTGCCCATGTCACCCGATCACGATGATTCGGTGCTGGTTGCCGCAGTGGGGATCTGGCACATCATCCGTTCCGGGTGATGTGCCTCGGGTATGGCCGCAACAGCTTCAGACCGACGTGCACCGGCGCAGCATCCGGTGTGGCGGTTGCCGCAGGCCCGCCCGCCGGCACGGGCAGGGATGCGGGTGGGGCCGGGCGGTGCCAGCGTGGACGGACTGACGACACGGACCCACGACACAGACCTGAGGAGCGGACGATGAGAGCACTCACGTGGCAAGGCCGGGAGCACGTCAGCGTCGAGACGGTCCCGGACCCGCGGATCGAGGAGCCGAACGATGCGATCGTCCGCGTGACGTCGACCGCCATCTGCGGCTCCGACCTGCACCTGTACAGCGTGCTGGGCGTCTTCCTCGACTCCGGTGACGTGCTCGGGCACGAGGCCATGGGCGTCGTCGAGGAGGTCGGCCCGCTGGCGGGGAACCTCCGTGTCGGCGACCGCGTGGTGGTCCCGTTCGGGATCGCCTGCGGGCAGTGCTGGATGTGCGCGCACGGTCTGCAGTCGCAGTGCGAGACCACGCAGGTCACCACCGAGGACAGCGGGGCAGCGCTGTTCGGCTACACCAAGCTCTACGGGCAGGTACCGGGCGGCCAGGCGGAGTACCTGCGGGTGCCGCAGGCGCAGTACGGTCCCGTCGTCGTGCCGGACGACGGCGCGCCCGACGAGCGGTACCTGTACCTCTCGGACGTGCTGCCCACCGCGTGGCAGGCGGTCGAGTACGCACAGGTGCCCGACGGCGGGTCGGTGGTCGTGCTTGGCCTCGGGCCGATCGGCCAGATGGCGGCCCGCGTGGCCGCCCACCGCGGTGCCGGGCTCGTCGTCGGTGTTGACCTGGTACCGGAGCGGCTGGCGATGGCGGCCAGGCACGGCGTCAGGGTCCTCGACTCCGAGCGCGACGACGTCCTGGCCGCCGTCCGCGACCTCACCGAGGGACGCGGGCCGGACGCGGTGATCGACGCCGTCGGTATGGAGGCGCACGGCTCGCCGGTCGCCGAGACGATGCAGAAGGCCGCGAGCTTCCTGCCGGACGCCGTCGGCAAGCCGCTGATGGAGCGCGCGGGCACGGACCGGCTCGCCGCGCTGTACGCGGCGATCGACCTGGTGCGCAGGGGCGGCGTCATCTCCCTCTCCGGCGTGTACGGCGGCGTGCGGGACCCGCTGCCGATGCTGCGGCTGTTCGACAAGCAGGTGACGATCCGGCAGGGACAGGCGAACGTCCGGCGCTGGACCGACGAGCTGCTGCGGCTCGTGGCCGACCCCGCCGACCCCCTCGGTGCGCTCGACCTGCGGACCCACCGCTGGCCGCTCGAACGCGCCGCCGAGGCCTACGCCATGTTCCAGCGCAAGGACGACGGCTGCGTGAAGGTGGTGCTCGACCCGGTGGCCTGAGCGGCCCGGGCGAGGGGACCGTCAGGCATGTCCTTACCCTGGTCCGCTCGCTCTGCGTATGACACTCCACGCATAGCGGACCGGGTGATATCGAGGCACTATGACCCGGTGCCGATGGTCACTGGACAACAACATAGAGCTGAGATCCCCGGAGCAGACGCCGGGGTAGCTGGTGTGGACATCGGCGGGACGGGGTCGCGCCTGCGGGTCGACAACGGACGGCCCGGCGGGGTCTACGAGCTCACGGGCCCGCCCGCGACCATCGTGAACGGGCGCTCGACGGTGCCTGACGTGGTGCGAGGCCTCTGCCGCGACTTCGCGGCCGAGTTCGGCGGGCGGCCCCGGGTCGCTGCCGCCGCCGTCGGGATGCGGGGGTTCCGGTCGCAGACGCAGTCGGGGAGCCTTGACCCGAACCGCGTGCACGACATCCTGGCCGAGGAGCTGCGCACCGACTCGACAGCGGTGTCGAGCGATGCGGTGACGGCCCACCTGGGCGCCCTCGGTCCCGGACCGGGTGCCACGCTCGCCGTCGGGACCGGCGCCGTGGCCGTGGCCTGCGACGACGTCGGCAGGTGGCACCTCGCGGACGGCATGGGGCCGCACGTGGGCGACAACGGCGGCGGCGCCTGGATCGGCCGGCGCGGGCTCGACGCCGCGGCGCGGTCGATGGACGGTCGCAAGATGGGCGCGTCGCCCGGCCTGGTCCAGTCCGCCGAGCGGCACTTCGGCCGGCGCGAGCAGTGGACGACGGTCACTGACGTCTCCCTGTTCGCCGGGTTCGCGCCGCAGGTCATCCAGGCGGCCAGCCGCGGCGACGTGGCGTGCCGCGAGATCCTCGACGAGGCGGCCCGGTCCCTGGCGGACGGGCTGTGCGCGGTGCTGAGCCACCCCGGCGTCGAGCCGGTCGCGGTCACCACGGGGAAGCTCCTGATGCATGCGCCGTCGTTCCGGTCGATGGTGCTCCAGCAGCTCCTGGAGAAGCGCGACGACGTCCGCGTGCAGCCGAGCGCCGGGCTGCCGCTCGACGGCGCGCTGAGCCTGGCAAGGATGCTGGCCGCCCACCCAGCCGTCGTCCGGGAGCACGTGCCCCTGCTGGCGGTCCGGATCGGTGCCTCGGACTGGCTGGAAGACTCCATCACCATGCCGCGCGTGGCGCTCCCGGTCGTCCGGCCGCCGCGCGCGGAGAGCGAGCCCGCCGCCTGGGCCGTCGAGATCCGGTCCGACTTCGAATGGTCCGCCGACCAGCTGCTGGAAGACGTCGTGGGACCGGCGACACCCACCGCCGCCGTCGTGCCGCTGACCGGAGCGCGCCTCGTGGTCGGCCGGGCGTCGCGCAGCCGCGGCGTCGTGCCGGACATCGTGTGCGAGGACACCGGCGTGTCCCGCAGGCACTGCGAGATCAGCTGGGTCGACGGCGGCTGGAGCGTGATCGACCTCGGCTCGGCCAACGGAACCTACGTCGCTCCGCGCGGCGAACCCGTCCCGGCGGAACCGCTGCGGTCGGGGGAGCGGCGCTGGCTGTCCGACGGCGACCGCATCTACGTCGGCGGCTGGACCTGCCTGACGGCGCGGATGGTCACGGCGAACGTGCACTGAGCCGGAACGCTGACGGTAGATCCGGCCCTTCGTCGGCGGATTCACCTGGACCGCTCCTGGCACCGCTCCTAGGTTGGCGGCATGTCCGGAACCGAGCTCGCCCGCGCCTACTGGGCCGACGTCGTCCGCCCGATCCTCGACCGCAAGCTGCCCGACGTGCCGCGCGCGGCCGGGCGGCTCGGCACCGGCTCGGACGTGCTGGGGCTCGACGACGAGACGTCCCGCGACCACGACTGGGGGTTGCGGCTGACCCTGCTGGTCCCGGCGGACCGGATCGACGAGGTCGACCAGGTGCTGACCGCGTCGCTCCCGGCATCCTTTCGGGGATTGCCGACGGCCTTCCCGCTCACCTGGGACATGACCGTCCGGCACCGGGTCGAGACCGCTGCGCCGGCGCAGTTCGTGCGGTCGCGTACCGGCCTCGACCTTGTCGGCGGCGAGAACAGAGACGAAGGCAGCGGCGAGATCAGCGCGCTGCGCATCGCCGACTGGCTGTCGCTCACCGGCCAGTCGGTGCTGGAGGTCACTGCCGGGCCGGTGTTCGAGGACACGTCCGGCGAGATCACCGCGCTGCGCGAGCGGCTCACCTGGTACCCCCACGACGTGTGGCTGCACGTCCTCGCGGCGGACTGGACGCGGATCGCGCAGGAGCTGCCGTTCGTGGGCCGCACCGGGCAGCGCGGGGACGACCTCGGCTCACGGTTGATCGCGGCGCGGCTGGTCACGGCGCTCGTCCGGCTCGGCTTCCTGCTGGAGCGGCGCTGGCCGCCCTACCCCAAGTGGGCGGGGACGCTGTTCGCGCGGCTGCCCGTCGCGCCGTCCGCGGGCGGACCCCTGGCGGGGGCGCTCGCGGCGGCGACCTGGCAGGAGCGGGAAGCGGCCCTGCACGCGGCGTGCGAGGTGCTGCACGAGCGGCAGCGCGCCGTCGGCCTGCCCGCGCTGGACGGGGCGGCCTGCGAGCCTTTCTACGACAGGCCCTTCACCGGCCTGCGGGACGTCGCGGGGGTGCTGCGCGCGGCGGTCACGGACCCGGAGGTGCGGGCGCTGGCGCAGCGCGGGGGAGTCGAGCAGTGGGTGGACGACGTCGGGACGCTCACCGACCCCGGCGCGCGGCGGCGGCTCGCCTCGTCCTGAGCAGCCGACCGCGGACGACGGCCTGTGGATGGCGGGACGGTAAATGTCACCGGTCCGACGTACTCTGACCGGCGATGATTACTCGTGCAGAGAGTGCGTACCTTGGCGCGCTCCGGGCCTTCCAGGAGCCGATGCTCGACCTGCTCCACCGCAGGTACGCGCCGCTCGTCGTGTCGCTGCTGTCCCTGGTGTTCACGCCCGAGCGTCCGACGGTCCCGGTCGCGGAGGCGCACACCGAGATCGGCGACGCGCTCGATCAGCTGCGGGCGCAGGGCTATGAGCTCAATGCCGACGGCACGCGCGCCATCCCGCTCGGCAGCGCGCGGGAGCTGTGCAGGCAGTGGTCCGACGTCGGCTGGCTGAAGCGCCAGATCGTCGACGGGGACGTCGAGGTCTACCAGCTCTCGGCACATGCGGTCGGCGCGCTCGAGGTGGCCGGCCGGGCCGGTGGCGCCCGGGCGCGGGTCTCGGAGTCGCGGGTCCGGACCCTCCTGGACGCCGTGGAGCGGCTGGCGCAGGACGCCGACCCCGACGTGGCGGTCCGGATGGCCCGCCTCCAGACGCAGATAGACCGGCTGCAGGCGGAGCTGCTGCGGCTCGACCGGGGCGGGGAGGTCGACGAGGTCGGTGACGAGGAGCTGCTGGAGGAGGCGGAGAACGTCCTGCACCTGGTGCGCGAGCTGCCGGCGGACTTCGCGCGCGTGGCGGAGTCGATCAAGGCGATGCAGCGGGACGTGGTGACCGCGCTGCGCCAGGACGAGCGGCCCTCCGGCGACGTGCTGCGCGAGTACCTGGAGCGCGGCGAGCAGGTGATGACGACCACGCCGGAGGGCAGGGCCTTCGCCGGGGCGCTGCGGCTGATCGGCGACCCGCAGCGGATCGACGAGCTGTCGCTGCAGCTCGACACGGTGCTGCGCCACCGCTTCACGGGGCGGCTGCCGGGACAGCAGCGCACCGAGCTGCGCGACGTCGGGCGGCGGATCGAGCAGGGCGTCGCCGAGGTGATCAAGGCCCAGCGTCAGGCCTCCCACGTCATCACCACGCAGGTGCGCAACCACGACCCGCTGCGCGACCGGCAGGTCGACGAGCTGCTGCGCGAGGTCATGATCAGCTTCCAGGCGTGGATGCCGACGACGCGTCGCGGCCAGGAGGTCGACCCGTTGCGCAGGCTGCCGGTGGCGGACGTCGCGCACCTGCGCCAGTCGACGAGCGACCTGAGCCCGCCGCAACCCCCGGTCCCGCTGCAGGCACCGGACGACGGCGCGGACACCGACCTGGAGGACGGCGCCCGCGAGTGGGGCGGGCCCCACTACGCCGAGCTGCGCGAGCACCTCGCCTCGTTCGCGGGCGGGGCCGGTGCCGACGGCGACACCGAACACCGCGCCGACCTCGCCGAGGTGTTCAGCGCCGCACCCGCGGCGATCCGGCGGCCGGTGGACCTGCTGGGGCTGCTGGAGCTCGCGGACCACCAGGGCATGACCGAGACCGACCAGGTGGCGGTCGTCGAGGCGATCCGGCCCGACGGCACACGGCGGCGGTTCGCCTTCGGCGGCGTCACGGTGCGGACGGGGCCGGACGCGAAGTCAGACATCCAGCAGGACACCGAACGACGCACGAAGGAATATGAAGATGAGTGAGACCGCCGTCGAGGAGCACGTTGCAGAGACCGACGGCGGGTTCATCGAGCCGGTGCCGATGGAGGAGGACCCGGAAGGGCTGTTCGCCGGCGACTCCGGCACGCTGGACGCCGCGGTGCGCCGGGTGCTGGTGCGGCTGCTGCGGGGCAGGTTCCTCGTCGCGGACCGGAACCGGGCCCAGTGGAAGGTCCTCCTGGAGAACCAGCAGCTGATCGAGTCCCGGCTGCACGACCTGTTCATCCACCTCGTCGTGGACCACGACCGGGGGATCGCGTACAAGAAGCAGGTCCGCCCCGCCGAGCTGGACGTCCCGATCCTGCTGAAGGACGACCCGTACACGCGCGCCGAGACGCTGGTCCTGGTCCACCTGCGCACGGTCTTCCAGCGAGAGCAGGGTGCGGGGGAGTCCTCGGCCCGGGTGGACGTCGAGGAGGTCGAGCAGACGGTGCTGACGTTCTTCGACCCCGACGACAAGAACCTGGCCGCGCGGCAGACGGAGATCCGCACCGCCGTCCGGCGGCTGGAGAAGGAAGGGCTCATCGAGGAGGAGTCAGAGGGTCGGTTCCGCGTCACGCCGCTGGTCGAGATCGTGCTCAGCAACGAGCGGCTCGGCGAGCTCCGGGAGTGGCTGCGTACGCAGAACCAGCAGAACCAGCAGCAGAACCAGGAGAACCAGCGATGACGATGATCGACACCCTGTTCGGGATGATCCCCGCGGCGTCGACCGGGCAGCAGTGGGTCGCACGTGATCTCCAGCTGGTCAACTGGGGTGGCTACGACGGTTACCACCAGGTGCGCCTGGCCACGACGGCGACCCTGCTCTCCGGCGGCTCCGGCTCCGGCAAGTCGACGCTGATGGACGCCTACATCGCGCTCCTCATGCCGCACACCACGCCGTTCAACGGCGCGTCCAACGGCAGCGTCGTCGGGCGGCCGCGCGGCAAGGACCAGCGCAACATCCTGTCCTACGCGCGCGGCAAGATCGACGAGTCCCGGACCGACGACGGCACCCGTCAGCGGGTGCTGCGGGGCGACGGCCGGGACACCTGGTCAGCGATCGCGATGACGTGGGTGGACCAGTCCGGCACGAGCTTCACCGCCGTCCGCGCCTGGTACGTCCCGTCCGCCGCGCGCACCCTCGAAGAGGTGGTCCCGCTGCGCGCCACGTGCGACGGCGCCTTCGACCTGCGCGGCCTGGAGCGGGCGGCCGCCCAGCGGCTCGCCCGTACGGAGGTCACCGAGGCGGGGCTGACCTGCTTCGACACCGACCGGGAGTTCACGGCTCGCCTGCACTCGACGCTCGGCATCGGTGCGTCCGGCGACGGCAACAAGGCGGTGGCGCTGCTCGGCCGCATCCAGGCAGGCCAGCAGATCACCACCGTTGACGCCCTCTACAAGGCGATGGTCCTCGAGGAGCCCGAGACCCTGGCCAAGGCGGACGAGGTGGTCGAGCACTTCGACAAGCTCGCCGGCACCCGTGAGCAGATGATCACGGCCCGCCAGCAGGTCAACGCGCTCTCTCCGATCCGCGGCTACCACGCGGCCATCGAGGGTGCGGTCGAGCGGCTGCGGGTCATCGACGAGATCGGTTCCTTCGCCGACGCCGCGTCACCCGCGGCGCTGTGGCGCAACGGACGGCGGCTCGGGCTGCTGCGCGCCGTCGAGCACGACCTGCAGGCCGAGCACCGCGCGGCGCTGGGGCGCGCCGAGGAGACCAAGGTCCGGATCACCGCGGCGAAGTCCGAGCTGGACGGCGTGCTGGAGACCCTCCGCGCGTCGGGCGGCGACCGGCTGGCCACCGCGCAGCGCGAGCTGAAGGGCGTCGACTCACGGCTGGCCGAGGTCGAGCGCGCCCGCGGACGGCTGGACGACGCCCTGGGCGTGCTGGAAGCGGAGGCGGGTTCGGAGGCCGAGTTCTCGGCGGTGGCGGCGCGCGCCGGTGCGGCCCTGGCCGACGTCGGCACGAAGAAGGCCGCGCGCGACACGTTCGGTGAGGCGATGTCGGCGCGGAACGCCGCGCGGGCCGAGCTGGCGGAGCTCGAGGCCGAACGGTCGGCGACCGCCGAACGGCGCGGCAACATCCCCGACCACCTGCACCGGGCGCGCGCCACGCTGGCCGAGGCCGCTGGGCTCACCCCCGAGGACCTGCCCTTCGTGGGCGAGCTGCTGGAGGTCCGCACCGAGTTCGAGCCCTGGCGCGGGGCGTTCAACCTCGCGCTGGGCGGCTTCGCGACCAAGATGCTCATCGACTCGGCGCGCATCCAGGCCTTCCGCAAGGCGATCGACGCCGTCCCGACGTCCACCCGGATCCGGTTCGAGGGCGTGCCGACCGGCATGCGCGACGAGCTGGGCCTCGACAAGCGGACCCTCCCCGGCCGGCTCGACGTCCGTGGCGGACCTTTCGCCGGCTGGCTCAAGCACGAGCTGGCGCAGCGCTTCGCCTACGTCTGCGTGGACACCCCCGGGCAGCTGGGGCAGCACAAGATGGCGCTCACCCGGTCGGGCCAGCAGTCCGAGGGCCACCGCGGTGCGCACGGCGGCAACCTCAGGTCCAACGTGCTGGGCTTCACCAACGGCCGCGCGCTGGCCGACCTCGACGAACGCATCGGCAAGGCCCGCGAACGGCTCGCCGAGGCCGAACGCCGCGTGGCGGACGCCGACGCGCGTCTCAACCGGCACGACGACGAGCTCGCCGCGTACCGGACGGTCAGCGGCCTGACCTGGGACCAGGTGGACGTCGCCGCGGTCCAGGACGAACGGTCCCGCTGGACGCAGGTCATCCACGAGGTCACCGCGGGGAACCCCGAGATCACGCGCCTGCGGGACCAGTCAGGCACGCTCGAGAAGCAGATCGATGTCCTCAACCAGGACCTCGGCAGGACGACGGCCCGCGCCGACGCGTTGGAGGCGCGCTGGACGGCCGTCACCGACGACGTCGACGCCGCCCAGCAGGCGCTCGACGACGCCGAGGCGGCCGAGGTCGCCGTCGGCCCGGAGCAGGGTGAGTACCTCGACGCGCTGTTCCGGGCCGCCGACCTCGACGCCACGAGCGGTGGTGCGGCCGCCGCCGCGGCGCTCGAGGCGTTCGACGGCGCGCTGCGGCAGGCCACCGAACGGCTCAAGGCGGACCGGGAGGCCGCGCAGACCGCGCTCGGCACCGCCCGGGACGCGCTGCGCCGGACCTTCGAGAACTTCCACGAGCGCTGGCACGACCCGAACCTGGGGACCGACCCTGAGGAGTCCTTCGGCGACTACGACCGGATCCTGACGGACCTGGAGACCAGCGGGCTCCACGAGCTCGAGACGGACTGGCGCAACAGCCTCCTGCGCCTGTCCGGGAACGACCTCACCGACCTGTACCGGGCGCTGGCCGGCTCGGTCCGCGAGATCAAGGAGCGGATCGGCCCGGTCAACGACATCCTCGCGAACCTCCCGTTCGCCGACGACGAGCACCGCCTGCGGATCGACGCGCGCGACAACCAGTCCACGGTCGTCGGCGCGTTCCGCAAGGAGCTGCGCAACCTGCGCGAGTCGCTGACCCGCGAGGCGACGGACGCCGAACGTGAGCGGCGGTACCTGCGGATGGCCAAGGTGATCGACCGGATCCGGCGGAACGCGCCCGACTTCGCCGACCTTGTCGACGTCCGGCGGCACGTGCGGCTCAGCGCCGAGAAGGTCGACCTGGACGGCAACCACGTGGCGCACTACGACGGCATCGGTGAGAAGTCGGGCGGTGAGTCCCAGGAGCTCGTCGCGTTCATCGTCGGCGCGGCCCTGCGCTACCAGCTCGGCGACGCCGGGGCGGAGCGGCCGCGGTACGCGCCGGTCTTCCTCGACGAGGCGCTCATCAAGGCCGACGCACGGTTCACGGGGCGGGCCGTCGGCGCCTGGCGCGGGCTCGGCTTCCAGCTCATCATCGGTGCGCCCAACGACAAGTACAGCGCACTGGAACCGCACGTCGACATGAAGTATGTGGTCCTCAAGGACGCCTCGGGCCGGTCCAGGACGAAGGCGGTGGCGGGCGTGGCCGAGCCGGCTGGTCAGGTGATGACCGCCGGCGCCGACTGACCGGGTTCAGCAGGGGGCAGCGGTCAGCCTGCCGCATCCTTCAGCATCGGCGGGCAGGTGCCGCCCGGTTCGGTCAGCAGCTCGTAGTGCCAGATCTCGTTCTCGTACACCTGGCACAGCCCGTAGTCGGTGCTGTGCTGGATCATCCAGTAGTCGGCCTCGGTCGGCCCGATGTCGACGGCCTTGCCGCCGATGTGCCTGGACTCCTCGGGCGTGGCGACCTCGCGGCGGGCGGCCTCCAGGCTGCCGTGCTTCCGGACCGCCGCGTCCAGCAGCTCCTGCTGGTAGGCGGGGCTGCGCCAGCCGCTCGTGATCCAGAAGTCGATGTCGTCGGCCGCCGCGTCGGCAGCGGCCTGGCGGACGGCGTCGGCGAGCGCCGGGTCGAGGCCCGTGATCGCGGGAAGGTCATCGTCGAGCGTCGCCGCGCCGTCGGGGATCTCGCCCCCGTCCACGCCGGTGGGGCCGGACGCCGACGTGCCCTGGTCCAGCGCGTCGTCGACCGCCTGGATGACCGGCGAGTCGACGCGGTCGAGCAGGGGATAGACGCCGAAGAGGGCGGCCAGCAGCACTGCCGCGACCATGAGCACTGCCGGCGTCCGGCGGACGCCGGAGCGGCTGCGGGCGGGGGCGCCCGCGTGCGCCGGAGGGAGCTGGGTGAGGTCCTGTCGAGTCATGTCCCCAGCCCATCGCGGACGGCGTTGCCAGGGTGTCTCCGTTTTTCGATATGCGCGCGATACACCGGGCGAGGACACGCACAGGAAAGGGCCCGGGACCGGGCACAGGAGCGGGCACAGAAACGGGCGCCGTCACACCCGAAGGGCGGCTCCGGGTGTCTGCATGACGGGCAGCTGGACCGTGACCCGGAGCCCGCCGTCCGCCCGGGCGGCGAGGGCTAGCGTGCCGCCGTGCGCGGTGGCGATGCTCCGGACGATCGCCAGCCCCAGGCCGACCCCGGCATGGTCGCCGCGCACTCGTCCGGTGCCGCGCTGGAACGGTTCGGTGAGGGTCGAGACCAGCTGCGGTGGGAGCTGCTCCCCGGTGTTCTCGACGGTGAGCGCCACCGTTCCGGCACGGACGCTCGTGGTGACCCATATGCTGCCGTGCTCGGGAAGGTTGTGGACTATCGCGTTGTGCACGAGGTTGGTGGTCAGCTGCAGCAGGAGCGCGTACGAGCCGAGGGTGGGGGCGACGTCGCCGGAGGTCTCGATGGTGAGGCCGTGCTTCTCCGCCAGGGGCAGAAGGGTCTCCGTGGCTTCCTCCGCGACGAGGGACAGGTCCACGGGCTCGCGGGTGAAGGACCCCTGGTCGGCGCGGCTGAGCACGAGCAGCGCCTCCGTGAGGTCGATCGCCCGCGTGTTGACGTACCGGAGGCGGTCGATCAGCTCGTCGGCGTCGTGCGCCGGATCGTTGCGGGCGACCTCGAGGAGGGTCTGGGTGATCGCGAGCGGGGTGCGCAGCTCGTGGGAGGCGTTGGCGGCGAATCTCTGCTGTTCGGCGATGTGCGCCTCGAGCCGCGCCAGCATGGCGTCGAACGTGTCGGCCAGCTCGCGGAACTCGTCCCGGCGGCCCTCGAGCCGGATCGGGTGGGGCAGCGAACCGGTCGTGCGGCGGGCGGCGTGGGTGATGCGCCGCAGCGGGCTGAGCATGCGGCCGGCGAGGACCCACCCGCCCAGGAGCCCGAGCACCAGCAGCAACGCGAGCGCCACGATCGCCCGGGGGAAGAAGGCGCGCGCCAGGTCGCCCTGGTTGGGGATGAACACCGATCCGAGTCCGCCAGGTGCCGAGCTCCCGGGGGCGTAGGTCTGCTCGGGCACGTAGCGCAGCAGGAACACCCACACGACCGCGAGCAGCAGGACGCCGGTGACCATGAGGAACCCGGCGTAGCTGAGGGTGAGCTTGAGGCGGACGCTCATCCCGGGCGCCCTGTTCATGGGCTGCGCATCCACGGGCCGCTCATCCATGGTCAGCGCCAGGTCCGGTGTCGATGCGGTAGCCGACCCCGGGCACCGTGGCGATGATCCAGGGTTCGCCGAGCCGCTTGCGCAGCGCCGAGACGGTGATGCGCACCGCGTTGGTGAACGGGTCGGCGTTCTCGTCCCAGGCCCGCTCCAACAGCTCCTCGGCGCTGACGACGCCGCCCTCCGCGGCGACGAGCACCTCGAGGACGGCGAACTGCTTCCTGGTCAGTGCGACGTAGCGGCCGTCCCGGTAGACCTCCCGGCGGAACGGGTCCAGCCGGAGCCCCGCGAGCTCGCTGACCGGGGGCCTGGTGTGCCCGCGCCTGCGGTCGAGCGCCCGCAGCCGCAGCACGAGCTCGCGGAGCTCGAACGGCTTGGTGAGGTAGTCGTCGGCGCCGAGCTCGAACCCCGAGGCCTTGTCGTCGATCCGGTCGGCGGCGGTCAGCATCAGGATCGGGATGCCGCTGCCGGAGGCGACGATGTGCCTGGCGACCTCGTCACCGGACGGGCCGGGGATGTCGCGGTCGAGGACCGCGAGGTCGTAGGAGTTGACGCCGAGCAGCTCCAGTGCGGAGTCCCCGTCTCCGGCGATGTCGGCGGCGATGGCCTCCAGCCGCAGTCCGTCCCGGACGGCCTCGGCGAGGTAGGGCTCGTCCTCCACGATCAGCACGCGCATACCGGCACCTTAGGCCGTGGGCGCCGGACGCGGCCGGACGCCCGACGCCGTCGCACCGAGGGCGCGGCGACGGCGTCGGGCGAGAGCCTCCCCGCCGTGCGCGTCAGCCGGCGGCCTGCAGCTGCGGGTACAGCGCCGACAGCGGGCCGGACAGCGCCTGCTTGACCTGGCGGCTCGTGTCGTCCGCCAGGACCTCGGGCTCACCGGCCTCCAGCCCGTCGTAGATCGCCGCGACGATGTCGCGCGGGTCCTCCTTCGGCACGTCGAGGGCGGCGATCATCGGCGTGTCCGTGTAGCCGAGGTGGGCGCCCAGCAGGTGGGTCTTCTGGTCCAGCAGCTCCACGCGCAGCGCGTTGCTGAAGGACCAGAAGGCGGCCTTCGTCGCCGAGTAGGTGCCGACGCCGAGCCAGCTGAGCGCGGAGTGCACGTTGATGACGCCGCCGCCGTCGTTCCGGGCCAGGACCGGCGCGAACGCCTGGGTGACCGCGAGCTGCGCGAACACGTTGGTCTCGAACACCGAGCGGACGGCGTCCAGCGGCGTGCTCAGGACCGGCTGCCCGGAGTCGGAGATCCCCGCGTTGTTGATCAGGACGGTCGTGTCGGCGGCCTGCTCGGCCACGGCGGCCACCGACTCGGGGGAGTTGATGTCGAGGGCCAGCGCTACCACGCGGGGGTCGGTCCACTCCTGCGGCGTGCGGGCGGTGGCGTAGACCTTGGTGGCACCGCGCTGAAGAGCCTCGGCGACGAACGCGCGGCCGAGGCCGCCGTTCGCACCGGTGACCAGGACCACTGCGTTCTTGAGGGTAGTCATCGTGACGAGCTCGCTTTCATGAGGTTGTCGTGCGAGGTGATGGCTTGCGAGGGGATGGGCAGGGCAGGGACCGCACCGGGCGCGGACGCCCGGGAGCGGACAGCGAGGAGGGCGGCGAGCGTGAGCGCGACGACGGTCGCGCTGCCCGCGACCAGCGCGGTCTGCAGGTCGACGGCGGTGCCAAGGGCCCCCACCCCGAGCGCGACCACGGCCTGGACGAGGTAGGCGACCAGGTAGGCCGACGACGTCGTCGCGGCCCGGTGCTCGGGCAGCGCGCTCTGGGTGACGAGCGTGACGCCGCCGGAGAAGAGGAGGCTGTAGCCGGCGCCGCCGACCAGTGAGTACAGGACGAGGAACGGCATCGAGTGGGTGGCTCCCGCGGCGATCATCAGCGCCTGCCCGACGACCGCGGCGAGCGCGCCGAGGCGGAGGGCCGTCGCGGCCCTGAGCCGCCCCGCGAGGAGTGCGACGACGCCGATCGCCGCGGCGGAGATCGCCAGCACCACGCCGTTGACGAAGGCGTCGTCGGAGCGCACGGTGTCGCGCGCGAACTGGGCGCCGACGCCGAGGAAGATCGCGCCGAGCGCATAGGCGGCAGAGACACCGAACGTTCCCGCCAGGAACGGCATCCGGCGCTGGGGCACGGCCAGCCGGCGCGGGCGCCACCGGCCCGCGGCGGTACGTGCGGGGCCGGGGGAGCGAAGCAGGGCGGCGCGGGGCAGGAACCAGACGGCGAGCACCGCGACGACGACGCCCGCGAGCAGGACGCCGTAGGCGGAGTGCAGCGGGCTGGGCCCGAACTGCACCGTCGCACCGCCGACGAGCAGGGCCGTGATGATGCCTACCGAGCTCGCCCCGGCGGTGACGGCGCCGGTGCGGTCGCGGACGCCGTCGCGCCCCGCGGACGCGATGACGCTCGTCGCCGGGCCCAGGCTGAGCCCCACCCCGACGCCCATGAGCGCGCGGCCGGTGAGCAGGAGCGCCAGGTTGGGCGCGAGCAGGAAGGTGACGGCGCCCAGCCCCAGGAACCCGAGGCCGGCGAGGATCGCGTTCCGGCTGCCCACCGTCTCCGCGAACCCACCGAGCAGGAGCAGCGTGCCGATCAGCGCGACGGGGTAGGCGGCGAACACGGTGGTCGTGACGGCGGTCGTCAGGTGCCACTCGGCCGCGTACGCCGGGTAGACGAGCGTCGGCGCGGCCGAGGCCCAGAGTGCGAGTGCCACGGCAGAGGCCGCGGCCCAGCGGCTGCCCCGCGGCGCCCAGGTGAAGGCCATCAGAACTCCGATCTGAGTTGGAAATGCCAACCTAGCAACCCTAAGTTTGAATTGACAACTCAGATTGGTAGGATGTGGGCATGAGCACAACGCCCCGCGAACGAAATGCCCGCTGCTCTATCGCCAGGAGTCTGGACGTGCTGGGGGAGAAGTGGACGCTGCTCGTCGTCCGGGAGGCCTTCTTCGGGGTGACGCGGTTCGCGGACTTCCGCGCGCGCCTGGGCATCGCCCCCGACGTGCTGACCGCCCGGCTGGAGACCCTCGTCGAGGGCGGGGTGCTGGCGCGCCGGCCGTACCGGGACGAGGGGCAGCGGCAGCGCGAGGAGTACGTGCTCACCGAGGCGGGGGCGGAGCTCAAGACGATCCTGGCGGCGTTCGTCGCGTGGGGCGACGTGCACCGGCCCTCGGGTTTCGGGCCCTCGACGGTCTACGTCGACCGCGACACGGAGGAGCCGGTGCGCGTCGTCTTCCTGACCGACGACGGGCGGGAGCTGGCACCCGAGGACGTGACCGTGGTGAAGGGCCCGGGGGCGCTCACCGCCGCCGCTGGTTGAGCCCGCCTTCGCTGGTTGAGCTTGTCGAAACCCAGTCAGCCCGCCTGGGTGGCGTGCAGGGTCGCGTAGCGGCCGCCACATGCGACGAGCTGGTCGTGCGTGCCCTGCTCCACGATCCGGCCGTGCTCCAGCACGACTATCCGGTCGGCCTGGCGGATGGTCGACAGGCGGTGGGCGACCACCAGCGTCGTCCGACCGCGCATGAGGCGGCCGAGCGCCTCCTTGACCAGCAGCTCCGACTCGGTGTCCAGGGCGCTGGTCGCCTCGTCGAGCAGGAGGATGCGCGGGTCGCGCACCAGCGCGCGGGCGATCGCTATGCGCTGCCGCTGCCCGCCCGAGAGCCGGGCGCCGCGCTCGCCGACGACGGTGTCCCACCCCTGCGGCTGGGCCTGCACGAAGTCGAGCGCGTTGGCGTCCCGCAGCGCGGCGCGGACGACGTCGTCGGACGCGTCTGGGAGGCCGTAGGTGACGTTCTCGCGGATCGTGCCCTCGAACAGCACCGACTCCTGCGGCACCACCGAGACGTGGCGGCGCACCGTGCGCAGGTCCAGCTCCTGCGCGTCGGCGCCGTCGACCAGCACCCGGCCCGATGTCGGGCGGATGAAGCCCAGCACCAGGTTGAGCAGCGTGGACTTGCCCGACCCGGACGAGCCGACGAACGCGACGGTCTCGCCCGCCGGGACCGTGAGCGTGACGTCGTGCAGGGCGTCGTCGTCGGAGCCGGGGTAGCGGTGGTGCACGTGGTCCAGCGCCAGCTCGCCGGCGACGGTGTCGACGGTCCGGCGGCCGGCGTTCTCCTCGAGGTCGGGCTCCTCCAGCACCTCGGCGATCGAGCGCACGGACTCCATGCCGCGCGCCGTGACCGGGATCAGCATGAGCAGCTGGGTGAGCCCTTGCGTCAGCAGCGTGAAGTAGCTCGACAGCAGCACCACCTCGCCGGGCGTGACCGGCAGGAAGCCCGTGAGCGAGAAGATCGCGGCCAGGGCGAGGCACGTCACGCCGAGCAGCTGCATGGTGACCCACGAGAGCGACGCGACGCGGCCGTTGAGCATGTCGAGGTGCAGGCCGGCCCTGCGGACGCCGTCGGCGCCGTCGGCCAGGCGGTTGACCGCCGTCTGCTCCAGGCCGTGGGCGCGGGTGATCGGGATGAGCGAGGCCATCTCGCCCACGCGTGAGGCGAAGCCCTCGACCTCGCGGCGGAAGTGCTCGTTGCGGTCCCGGGACCGGCGCGCCGTCGCCCAGCGCATGCCGAGCGCGAGCGGCACGGCCAGCAGGTAGACGGGCAGGAACTCGGGGACCTTGACGGCGGTCATGGTCAGGGCGCCCGCGAGCACCATGAGCGACGAGAGGAGCGGGTGCGTGACCTGCTGGAGCATCACCTCGATGTTCTCGACGTCGCGCACCACCTTGGACTGCACCACCGACGAGCTGGCGCGCGTGTGATACCCGATCGACAGGCTCTGCAAACGGGCGGCGAGCGCGTTGCGCAGGCCCGCGCCGGTGTCCCTGACCACCGTCATGAAGTTACGGGTGTAGACGAGGTGGTTCGGGAAGTTCTGCAGGAGCAGCGCTGCGGCGATCGTGAACCAGACGAGCACGTCGCGCACCGGTCCGCCCGTGGCCACGATGTCGATGACGGACGCCGTGACGACCGGCAGGAACCACATCGGGACCTCTTTGAGCGTGAACGCCCCGATGGCCACCGACATGCGCCCCGGACGCCGGGCGAGCAGCCGGAGGACCGACCGGGCGGGCCGTGAGCTGTCGATGCGGATCGGAGAGGTAAGCGCTTTCTCGGCTGCCATGCACCACATGCTATGGCTCCCCGGCACCCGGCCGTAGGTGGGAGCAGCGAGAAGTCCGCCTCGACCAAGCGGTTGCGCATGCTCCGGGGCGGAAACCATGGGCAACCGCTTGGTCGAGGCGGACCTTCACTGCGGTCAGCGGGTCATCAGGTTGTACTGGGCCGCCACCTCGCGAGGGGTGATCGCGCGGTCCAGCAGCTGGATCGTGTCCATGCTGCAGTTGCAGGGGTTTCGCTCCTGCGTGTCCTGCGGGAAGCTGCCGCCGATCTTGATCCCGCGGGGCGTCGTCGCCGAGGCGCCGGAACCGTCCACCTGCCACGGGTCGCCGTCGACCACGTAGAAGCCCGGGACGCGCTCGCCGTCGCGGTACAGGGCCATCCGCCCGGTCGTGTAGTCGAACGTCGCGGCCAGGTGCACCCACTCGTCCTGCGGCAGCAGGGTGCGCCAGTCCTCGTGCGCGGCGAAGATCTGCGACTCGCCGCCGTCGATCCGCCGGCCGAGCGCGACGAGCCGCAGCTCGCCGTCCACCTCGATGATCTCCAGGAGGGCGCGCACGGCGTGCCCGTCGGAGTCCCCGCTGAGCACGCCCGCCAGGCCGACCGCGCCGTAGCGGTCGTCAGGGTCGGCCGTCGTCGTGTCGAGGCTCGGGTTCTGGCCGGTCATCCGGACCCAGCCCATGACCGTCATCCCGTCCACGCCGCTCAGGGCGGACAGGGTGTCCACCCCGTCGGGGTCGTACACGCCCGCCTTCCAGTCGTCGTTGCCCGCCGCCAGCGGGTCCACCTGCCCGAGCTGTATCGAGTTGTTGCTGCCGGGGTAGGCGCCGTCGGCGACGCGCATGTCCTCGCCGCCGTTGATCAGGTTCAGGTAGGTGCGGGACGCGCCCCGGTCGATCTCTACCGCGCCGTCCTGCTGGAACGGGTGCTCGAAGTCGTAGAAGCTCACCACGTTCTGCCGCATCGAGCGGGGGACCTCCTGCGGCACCGGCGTGCGCACCGTGTCGATGACCTTCCAGATCTTCCCGTTCGCCTTGGCGATCAGGTACAGGTCGCCCGCCCGGTCGCGGCCCATCCGCAGGTCGGCCCGCTCGTCGCCCGTGAAGTCGGGCATTCGCTTGCGGGTGCCGTCGGTGTCGTAGAGCGCGAGCTCGTACATCTGCGCCTCCGGACCGCCGCGCCGCATGCGCGACTCCTCGGCGTAGAACACCCGCCCCTCGACCAGGTCCGTGAACAGGTACTTGCCGCTCAGCGCGGGCAGGTCGCGCCCGCGATAGACGAACCCGCCGCTGATCGCGTAGCCGCTGTCCGACGTGCACGGCCAGCCGGGCGGCGGGTCGTGGTCGTACGCCACCACGGGATACGTGAAGCCGAGGTCGGCGTCGTTCTCCGGCAGCGGGTAGAGGTTGCAGCGGTCGGCCGGGTCGAAGACGTATCTGCCCTCCCGGTCACCCCAGCCGAAGTTGTCGCCGGCCCGGACGTCGTAGACCGCCTCGATCGCGTGCTCGCCGATGTGGCCGAGGAACATGCGGACGTCGCCGCGTCGGCCCTGCTGGTCCCAGCTGAACCGGTGCGGGTCGCGCATGCCGACGGCGTAGATCTCGCCCAGAGCGCCGGCCGTCCCGACGAACGGGTTCGACGGCGGGATGCCGTACGTCCCGCCCGGCCCGTCGGTGCCCGCCGGGTCGATGCGGAGGATCTTGCCCGCGGGGGTCCCCATGTCCTGCGGGATGCCCGTGCCCACGCCCCGGCCGCCGTCGCCCACGGCGAGGTAGAGCAGGCCGTAGTCCTCGCTACCGGGTCGCGCGGTCGGGTTGAAGTCGATCTGCTGGATCGCGTGGACCTGCCCCGCGAAGCCGAGGCGCAGCACCTCGCGGCTCGTCCCCGAGAACGTGTCGGACGCCGGGTCGTCTGCCACCCACTCGGTGACCACCGAGTGCAGGAACGTAGGAAGCTGCGGCGGGTAGGTGGTGGGGTCGGACGGCGGCCCCGCGTTGCCCGGGCGCTCGGTGTGCACCGTGTAGAAGGTGCCGTTGTCCTCGAAGTCCGGGTGGAACGTCGCGAACCCGAAACCGCTGCCCATGCCGCGTCCCGAGAAGAACTCCGGCGCGAACGCGGCCGCCACGTCCAGGTAGACCTGCGGCTCGCCGTCCTCCACGAAGTACAGCGGGCCGTTGAGGTCAGGGACGTAGGTGCGGCCCGAACCGTCGGGCAGCTCGCCCAGGCCGTTGATCCGGGCGTGCCGCATCAGCCGGCGGTCGATCGGTGCCGGGATCGGCTCGGTCTTGGGGAACTGGGCGTACTCCTGAAGGACCAGGCCCAGCGTGGACTGGATCTCCTCGGGCGCCGGGTCGGTGATCGGGCCGGGCTCGGCGGCCGCGGTCGCCGTCGTCATGGACGCCGTGGTCAGCCCGGTCAGTGCGGTAGCGGTGATCGCCATCGCGGCCACCGCCGACCGCCATCGTCTCCTGCTCAAGGTGCCACTGCTCATGGTGCCTCCTGAATGTCGTCGTCGTCATTGCGGAGTGCGTCTCGCCGGTCGAGCGTGTCGAGACCTACCGGCAGAACGGCCGTGCCCCGGCCGCGCTGAGGATCCCGCCCACCACGTGCGTCTCGAACGACTCGGCGCCCGCGAGCGCCGAGTCCTCCGTCCAGGCGGCGGGGTCGTGGCCGAGCGTGGTGACCCACGCGCGACCGCCGTCGTAGTACTGGCACCACGAGACGGGGTGGTCGCCCGCGTGGCCGGGGTGCCCGTTGAACCCGGTGTGGTCACCGATGGTCGCGGTGTCCACCTCGGCGAGGAACCGTACGCCCGTGGGGAACGGTTCGAGGTGGTACCACTCGTCGCGGAAGTCCCACCGGCGCGGCAGGTCGCGCGTCGAGGCGTCGCGCCGGTCGACGGTCACCACCTGCCCGTCGCGGTGCGGCCCGTGGTCGTAGAAGTTGGCCCCGCCGAGCAGCCCCTGGAACCACGGCCAGTGGTACATCGCGCCGAGCGTGTTGTGGATCGCGACGAAGCCGCCGCCCGACCGGACGTACTGCAGCAGCGCGGTCTGGGACGCGTCGTCGAGCATGGTGCGGGAGTTGCTGAGGAACACGACGGCGTCGTAGGGCGCGAGCTTGGCGGGGGCGTCGAGCTGGCGCACGTCCTCGGTCCAGTTGACCTCGAACCCGTGCTCCTGCCCCCAGCGGACGACGGCGTTCTGCGCGACGTGCGCCGACGTGAGCGGCGGGTTCATGCCGGGCGGCAGCAGCGGCCCGAGATGGGCGTGCCGGGAGCTGCCGGTCGCGGTGAGGACGAGCACGCGCACGACGCCGTCGTCGTCGCGCGGCAGGTCCCAGTCGTTGTAGCAGTCCGGGTTGATGCCCCGGCAGACGCCGTAGTCGGCGAGCTTGTCCTGGTAGGTGTTCTGCTGCGGCGGTGTGCCCGCCGGTGTCAGCGCTGTCGGTACGGGCGCCGCGAGGTGCAGGCCGGCCAGCAGCGCCGCGAGGATGGCGAGGCCGAGCACCACCTGCCCCGCGCCGCCGAGTGACTTTCCGAGCGTGTTTCTGAGCGACATGACGGTTCTCCTTTGAACGGTCATCCGGGACGGGCGGGCGGGGGTGGGGCTACGGCACCTCCTTCGGGCGGCCGCCCAGGTAGAGCTGGGCCAGGCGCGGGTCGGCCAGGAGGTCCGGGGCCGGGCCGGTGATGTGGACGCGGCCCAGGTCGAGCACGCAGCCGACGTCGGCCGCCTCCAGCGCCCGCCGCGCGTTCTGCTCGACCAGGAGCACCGCCGTGCCGGCGTCGCGCATGCGCTGGACCTGCTCGAACACGATGGCCGTCGCCTTGGGGTCGAGCCCCATCGACGGCTCGTCGAGCAGCACGACCTTGGGCCGCACCATGAGCGAGCGGGCGAACTCGACCTGCTTCTGCTGCCCGCCAGAGAGCGCACCCGCCAGTGCCGACCACCGCTCGCCGACCAGCGGGAACAGCTCAGTGACGAACTCCGTGCGCTCGGCGACCAGCGCCTTGTCGCGCACCGTGTAGGCGCCCAGCAGCACGTTCTCCGCGACCGTCATCTCGGGGAACACGCTGTGCCCCTGCGGCACGTGGGACAGCCCGGCGGCCAACAGCTGCTGCGGGGTACGGCCGGTGACGTCGACGCCGTCGACCACCACGGACCCGGACCGCGGCCTGAGCATGCCGCTGGCGACCTTGAGCACCGTGGACTTGCCGGCGCCGTTCGGCCCCACGAGGCAGACCACGCTGCCCGGCGCGACCGTCACGGACAGCCCGCGCAGCACCAGCGCGGCGCGGCCGTAGCCGGCCTGCACATCGGTCAGGCGCAGGAGGTGTTCTCCGGCGGTCGGGCCGGTCGGTTCGACGGCGGACCCGGGGCCGGGTGCTGGTTCAGACGCCAAGGTATGCCTCCAGGACCAGGGGGTCGTCCTGCACGACGGCGGGGGGACCCTGCGCGATCGGCCGCCCCCTGTCGAACACGACCACATGGTCGCTCAGGCCCATGACGAGCTCCATGTTGTGCTCCACGATGATGAAGGTGCGGCCCTCGGCGTTGAGCTCCCGCACCAGGTCGGCGATCCGGTCAACGAGCGCGGGGTTCACCCCGCCGGCGGGCTCGTCGAGCATGATCGTGCGCGGGTCGCCCATGAGCACCCCGGCGAGCTCGAGCAGCTTCTGCTGGCCGTAGGAGATGTCGCGCGCCTCGGCGTGCTCCAGGTGGTCGATGCCGACACGCGCCAGCAGCTCGCGCGCCCGCCCGACGTCGGCGGGGTTGCGCGACCCGCGCAGCCGCTGCAGCAGCCCGTGCGGCTGCACCGCGACCAGCATGTTCTCCAGCACGGTGAGCCGGGGGAAGATCCGGCAGAGCTGGAAGCTCCGGCCGATCCCGGACCGCGCGATCCGGTGCGGAGGCAGCCCCGTCACGTCCCGGCCCTGATAGGTGACGGTGCCGGAGTCGGGTTTGATCATGCCGGTCACGCAGTTGAAGAACGTCGTCTTGCCCGAGCCGTTGGGGCCGATCAGGGCGTTGATCCGGCCCTCGTGGAAGGTGACGGACGCGCCGTCGACCGCCCGGACCCCGCCGAACGACTTGGTCAGGTCCTGCGTGCTCACGGAACCCACGGTCGTGCTCATCGGGCCGCCTCCTCGCGCTGTTTCGCCAGCTCCTCGGCGCTCTCCTCGCGGATCGACGCCGCCCCGCGCCGCCGGTTCAGGGCCGAGGTCAGGGCCGGGATGACGCCGTCGGGCATGAACAGGACGACCAGGCCGAGCAGGACGCCGGTGGCGACCAGGTGGAACTGCGTGTCGCCGTACTGGGACTTGAACACCTCGACCGCGTACCCCACGACGACGGCGCCCAGCAGCGGGCCGAAGAGGCTGCGCACCCCGCCGAGCAGCGACATGAGCACCATGTACGTGCCCACCAGGATCGAGAACTGGAAGATCGGGTCGAGGTAGCCGAACCACAGCGCGTACAGGCCGCCGCCCAGCGCGGTGAAGAAGGCGCTCACCACGAGCGCCGTCAGCTTGTACGCGAACGTGGGCACGCCCAGCGCCTGGGCCTTGTCCTCGTCCTCGCGGATGGCCTTGAGCCCGGCGCCGAGCCGGGACCGCTCGATCGCCCACCAGGTCAGGAGCGCGAGCGCGAGCAGCACGGCGTGCAGGTAGAAGAAGCGCTCGTGCTGCTCCGGCCGCAGCACCTCTGTGCCGAACGGACGTGGCACCCGCAGCCCGTTCGAGCCGCCGGTGAACGTGTGCCAGCTCTGGAAGGTGAGCTGCAGGATCAGCACCAGCGCGATCGAGGCGATGACGAACGACGCGCCGCGCACGCGCAGCGACGCGATGCCCACGGGGATCGCGATGACGGCGACGATCAGACCGCCCGCGAGCAGCGCGAGCCACGGGTCCATCCCGGTACGGAGGATGAGCAGCGCCGTCGCGTAACCGCCGAGGCCCGAGTAGGCGGCGTGGCCCAGCGAGATGTACCCGGTGAACCCGCCCACGAGGTTCCAGGACGTCGCGAGCACCGCGTAGCTGAGGATCACCACGCCGACGGACAGGATGAACGGGTCGGGAGCGAGGGAGGGGAACAGGAGCACCACCGCCACGAGGGCGAGCAGGGCGGCGATGCGGGCCCACCGGGCGAGGCCGCGCGGCCCTGCCTTGAGATCAGAAGCGTTGGGCAAGGCGACCTCCGAAGAATCCCTGCGGACGGATCATGAGGGTCACGAACAGGGCCAGGTAGAAGACGGTCTGCGCCCAGGTGGTGCCGAGCGGCACCTGCAGCAGGCTCGCCGCGACGCCCAGCAGGAGGGCCGCTATCGCCGCCCCGGGGATGCTGCCCAGCCCGCCGACGACGATGATCGCCATCAGCGGACCGATCCAGTGCCAGTGCAGCGACGGGTAGATCGTGTAGTCGAGCGCGAGCGCCGTCCCGCCGATCGCCGCCGTCGCGAGCCCCAGCCCGAAGCCGAGCCCGGCCACGCGGTCGGTGTCGATGCCGACCAGCCGCGCGGCCTCGGGGTGCTGGGTGGTCGCGCGCAGCGCGCGCCCGAAGGAGGTCTTGCGCAGGATCACGAACAGCGCGCCGAGCGAGAGTGCCGCCAGGGCGAACGCGATCAGCTTCACGACGGCGATGCTCACGCCGAACACCTCGATGCTCGTGCCCGAGTACGCGAGCTGGACGCGCCGCTGCGTGCCGGTCCAGACGAACCCGAGGAGGCCCTCGATGGTCAGGGCCACGGCGAACGTCAGCAGCACCGACATCGTGGTGAGGCTGATGGGCCGCAGCCGGGACACGAGGAACCGCTGCATGCCGTACCCGACGACGAAGAAGAGCGGCACCGTGATGACCAGCGACAGCAGCGGGTCGAGGCCAGAGGTCTCGTGGAAGAACCAGGCGAGGTAGGCGCTAAGGATCAGGAACGCCGAGTGGGCGATCATGACCACCCGCATGACGCCGAAGTACAGCGTCAGGCCCGCCGCCAGGAGGGCGTACAGCCCGCCCAGCAGGATGCCCAGCACCAGGCTCTGCGCGAACAGGGCACCGGTCATGCGATCACCACTCGGGCTTCGGGTGGACGAGGTCGGCTTCCTTGACGTCGTCGGGCAGCACGATCTTGATCTCGCCGTCGACGTACTGCTGGATGAGGTGGGCGCTCTGCGGGCGGCCCTGGGCGTCCCAGCTCAGCGGGCCGACGACGGTCTCCACCTCGTTCCCGTGCAGCCAGTCGATGAGCTGCTGCTGGCACTCGGGCGACGGGTCGGCGCAGCCCACGGCCTCGACCGCCGCGGCGACGACCTGCCCGGTGGTCCAGGCGTTCGCCTCGTCCTCGGCGGGCGGGGCGTCGTGCTCGGCCGTGTAGGCCTCGACGAACTCCTCGTTCGAGGGGTAGGGCGCCGTCGTCGTGTAACCGGTGGGCGCGAGGATGCCCTCGGTCTTGTCGCCGATCGCGGCGGGGAACTCGGCGTTCGTCGGCGCACCGGAGATCGCCGCCATGTCGGGCTGATAGCCCTGCTGCTGCAGCGCGACGACGAGGTTGACGCCGTCCTGGTACTGCGACCCGACGATGAGCAGGTCCGCCTCGGAGTCCGCGATCTTTGCCGCGATGCCGCTGAAGTCCGTGGTGTTCGGCGGGTAGACCTCGTCCTCGACCACCTCGATGCCCTCGGCGGCGAGCTTGTCCCGCAGGCCGTACGCGGTGCCCTGGGCGAACGGGTCGTCCATGGAGGCGACGGCTATCGTCCTGGGCCGCTCGTCCTCGGGCAGGGCCAGGATGTGGTCGGCGAGGTGGTCGTAGTGGTCGTCGGCGATGGCGGGCGCCGCATAGAAGAGGTTGTCGAACCCCTGCTCGAACACCTCGGCGGCGGCTCCGGCGGGCTCCACGAAGAGGAACCCGTAGTCCTGTGCCACCTGCGCGGCGGGAATCACGAGCCGGGTCGAGAACGGCCCGAAGACGAGGTCGACGCCGTCCTGGTTGATCAGCCGCTCGTAGTCCGAGGCGACCCGGTCCGCGTTGGACTGGTCGTCGACGATGATCAGCTCCACCTGGCGGCCCAGCAGCCCGCCGTTCTCGTTCACGTGCGCCGCCCAGGCCTCGTAGCCGCGCTGCACGCCCTTGCCGGGTTCCGCGAAGTCTCCGGTCAGCGGCAGCGAGACACCGATGACTATCGGGTCGTCGGGGCCGGCGGACTCTCCGCCCTGACCGCCGCCCCCGCTGGGGCTCGCCAGACAGGCGGACAGGGTCATGGTCGTGGTCGCGGCGATAGCCGCTACCGTCAGGCGTCGGGTTGCTCTCATGGTCCACTCCCTTGTGGCAAGCGCTTCCGTAACCGCTTACGGCACTCTAGGAACTGGGACGCTGGGTGACAAGGGGTTTGGCACCGTCCATTACGTATCCGTGCTCATGTCTGGCGAGGAGATCTGATGCGGAAGCACACCGCCGGGCTGCGCCTGGTCGACGTCGCCGAGCAGGCCGGCGTGTCCATCGCCACCGCGTCGCGCGCGCTGTCCGGCGCGGCGGGCGTGTCCGAGGCGCTGGCCGAACGGGTGCGGGCCGTGGCGCGCGACCTGGGCTACGTTGCGAACGTGCACGCCCGGTCGCTCGCGAGCGGTGCGAGCCCCGGGGTCGGGCTCGTGGTGCACGAGATCGGCGACCCGTACTTCGCCGAGATCGCCAGCGGCGTGCTGGAGGTCGCGGGCACGCACGGCCGCATGGTGCAGATCTGCCACACGGGCCGCAACCCGTTCACCGAGGTGGCGCAGCTGCGGGCGCTCGTGAACGCCCGCGTCGGGATTATCGTCGTCGCGGGATCCGGGCATCTCGACCGTGACGTGCAGTCGCGGATGAAGGCCGAGGTGCAGGCCTTCGAGTCGGCCGGCGGCCGGGTCGCCGTGATCGGCAGGCATCCCCACCTGGGCGTCGACGCCGTGGCGCCGGCCAACGTCGAGGGCGGCCGGGCGATCGCCGAGCACCTGCTCGGGCTCGGGCACCGGCGCATCGGCATCGCGGCCGGCTCACGCAGGCTCGCCACCATGGCCGACCGCCTCGACGGCGTCTCGCGTGCGCTGGGCGAGCACGGGCTGACGCTCGACGACCTGCCGGTGGTCGAGGCGGAGTTCACGCTGGACGGCGGCAAGGAGGCCGCCCGTCGCATCCTCGACGAGCACCCGGACGTCACCGCGATCCTCGCGCTCAACGACGACATGGCGGTCGGCGTGCTGTCGGTGCTGGGGGAGCGCGGCGTGGCGGTCCCCGGCGACGTGTCCGTGACGGGGTTCGACGACGTCACCGTGGCCGGGCACCTGTCGCCCGCCCTGACGACGGTGCGCCTGCCGATGAAGGACATGGGACGGCAGGCGCTCGAGCTCGCCCTCCTGCCGCGGGCCGCGCGCCCCCGGCGTCGGGCCGCGGGGCAGGAGCTCATGGTGCGGGCCTCGACGGCGCGGGTGCGGGGGTGAGGGCCAGGTAGACAGCACGAATTCGGGGTCGGTTGCTGAGAGTCGACATTGTCTACCGAGAGCAACCGACCCCGAATTCGTGGTGTCACCCCCGGACGGGTCGGGGTGGTCCGACGGGGAGCAGCGCGGGGGAGGGTTCGCTCGTCGTCAGCCAGTGGGCGAGGGTGTCGTGGAACAGGTCGGGGTCCTCGACGTCCCAGACGTGATGCATCCCCGGCGCGAGCCGCGCGACCGCGTGGGGCACGCGGGAGGTCACCTCGTCCAGCGCGTCCCGGATGACGCGAGGCTCCTTCTCGCCGACGATCGCGAGGACCGGGCCGGTGAACCGGCGGAGGCCGTCGAGGTCGACGGCAGGGACACCGTCGTAGATCTCCGGGACCATCCGGCGGATCGAGTCGCGGTCGATCCCGACTCCTGTCGTGACGAACTGGTCGATCGAGTCCGGTGGGAGGCGGTACACCCTGGCCATCGTCTTCCAGTACCCGGGGAGCCCGAAGAGGCGCATCTGCGCCAGCCCGGCCTGGCGGGCGAACCCGCGCACACCCTGCAGGATCGCTCCGGTCACGAAGACGCTTTGGATCACGTCCGGGTGGCGGGCCGCGAGGGCGGTCCCGACGACGCCGCCGAGCGACAGCCCGACCACGTGGGCCCGACCCCCGTGGCCGCGCTCGCGAACCAGGTCGGCGAGCTCGTCGGCCGTCGTCGAGAGGTCGGTCCAGGGATGTCGTGCCGAAGCGCCGAACCCGGGCAGGTCCGGCAGGAGGGAATGGTGGTCGGGGAGCGCCTTGGCCTGCTCGGTCCAGGACCAGCCGGCGACGCTGCCGCCGTGCAGGAACAGCACCGACTCGTCGGCGTCGGGGTGGTGCTCGGCGACGTGGAGGCTCACAGGGCGGCCTCCAGCTCGTCGAGCCATGTGAGCTCGGCCTGGACCTCGAGGATCCCCTTGCGCAGCGTCGCCGACCGGAGCCGGGCGGACAGGTCGCCGTCCACCACCGGGAGGTTCTCCAGCGTGGCGAGCAGACGACGCGCCGCGTCCCGGCGCTCCGCGAGGAGCGCCCGGACCAGCTCTGGATCGTCCTCCCGCCCGACGAAGAAGAGCCTGCCGAGGAACGGCTCGCGGGGCTTCTCGTCGGGCAGGGGGGACCGCAGCCACTCGGTGAGTCTGGCCCGGCCGCCGTCGGTGAGCCGGTGCTCGCGGCGGTCGGGCTTGCCGGCCTGCGGCACGACGAGGACGTCGACGAGGCCGTCCTGCTCGAGCCGGGCGAGCGTGCGATAGATCTGCGACTGGTCGGCGGACCAGAAGTGGGCGACGGTGCCGTCGAAGGCCTTCTTGAGGTCGTAGCCGGTCATCGGGCGCAGGTCGAGGAGACCGAGGATCAGGGCGTCGAGTGCCATGCCGCATACTCTACATCACACATATGGGACTGTGCATATATGGAACGCCTCGACTGCGCTGCGGGACCGGCGAGCGGTCACGCGACCTTGGGGCCGCAGCGCATGCCGATGTAGACGCAGGCCGTGCCGTCCGGCAGGGTGGCGAAGACGACGGGGATGTAGTCCTCGCTGAACGCCGCGCCGACCCCCGTGCCGGCGAACACGGTCTCCGTCACTGGCACGAGATCGCACTCCAGGGGCTCCGACAAGTCCTTCATGCCGTCGACGAACTCGTACACCAGGTGCCCCGCGCCGTCCCGCTCGGTCACGGTGATGACCACGCCCTCGCGCTGGTAGGTGCCGACGAGGGGCGCGTAGTCCACGGCCGGCGGCTCGGCCGGTGGCCCGAAGGGTTCGGGCATGGTCACCCCGGCCAGCTCGGCGAGGAGCTCCCGGTAGAGCGCCGCGTACAGCTCGCGCGCACCGCCGCCGTTGGTCAGTAGTGCTGCCGCCACCCCCGCCGACGGCACGACGCGCAGATAGGCGTACTGCCCGATGGAGGCGCCGTCATGCCCGTAGCCCTGGACGCCGTTCCAGTCGTACAGGGTCCAGCCCAGGCCCCAGCCGTCCGCGCTGACCGTCCACTTGTCGGGGGAGTCCACGACCCTGCGCTGCATCAGCGCGACCGTCTCCGCGGAGAGCACCCGTGTGCCGTCCTGCGCCACACCGCCGTCGAGGTGCAGGCGCGCGAGCCGGGCGAGGTCCCCGGCGCTCGCGATGACCCGGCCGTACGGGCCTGCCGAACGCGGCATCAGGTCCCAGGACGGCGCCGGGTCCGGGTCCTGGCCGGCCTCGCCCAGGTGGCCCATCGCCGCACGGAACCGGAGCGCCTCCTCGGGCAGCGTCATGGTGTGCGTGAGGCCGAGCGGTGTCAGGAGCAGATCCTTGAGCGCCTCGTCCCAGACCTTGCCGGTCACCACCTCGATGATGCGGCCGAGCACGTTGTAGCCGACGCTGCTGTACGAGATCGCCGTGCCCGGCGGGCAGTCCAGCGCTATGTCCTTCGCTGCCTCGACGTACTTGGCCAGGCAGTCGTCGCCGCGTCCGCTGTCGTGGTTGAAGTCGCAGGTGAGGCCGCTCGTGTGGCTGAGCAGCTGGCGCGTGGTGATCGCCTTGGTCGCCTCGGCGTCGGCCACCGAGAACTCCGGGAGCACCTCGACGACGGGGGCGTCCAGGTCCAGCTCGCCGGACTCGGCGAGCCGCATGATCGCGGTGGCCGTGTAGACCTTGGCGATCGAGCCCATCTGGAAGACGGAGTCGGTCGTGGCCTCGACGCCGGTCCCGCGGTGCAGCACGCCGCTGGCCAGCTCGTGGACCGTCCCGTCCACGAGCAGTGCCAGGGATGCGCCGGGGACGTGGTGCTCGGCGCGCAGTGCGTCGAGGCGGGCCTGCCAGTGGGCGAGGTTCACGGTCATGTCGTTTCTCCTTGGCTGCGTACGGCGTTCTCTTGGTGCGAACACTGTACGCACAACGGAACACTGTACGCAAGGCGCGTACGGTGTGCGCTAACCTGAGGTCGACGAGGCGCGACGAGAGGAAGTGGGCGCATGCCGGTCGACCCGAAGGTGCCCGGATCGGTATGGACCCGTCCGGGCCGCCCGCAGCGCGAACAGCTGACGCGCGAGCAGATAGTGGCCGCCGCGATCGAGCTGCTGGACGCCGAGGGCGTCGAGGCGCTCAGCATGCGCAAGCTCGGCACGCGCCTGGATGCTGCCGCGACGTCGCTCTACCGGCACGTGGCGAACAAGGACGAGCTGATGGAGCTCGTCGTGGACGACATCTACGGCGAGCTCGAGATCCCGGTGGCCGACGGCCCTGCGGACTGGCGTGCGGCCGCAACGCGCGCCGCGACCGACCTGCGCGCGATGGCCCTGCGCCATCCCTGGATCGCCCCCGAGCTCGGGCAGGCCGGCCTGACCCACGTCGGCCCCAACACCATGCGGGTCTCCTCGGAGCTGCTCGCGCTGTTCGAGGCGGCCGGCTTCCCGGCGCAGGAGAAGGACCGGGCGATGGGGACCCTGATGGCCTACGTCATCGGCATCGCGACCTCGGAGGCGGCGTACCTCTCCCTGATCGCCCGCAGCGGCAGGACGGAACGCGAGTGGGTGGCGGACCAGCGCCCTCGCTTCGACGCGGCGTCCGAGGAGCACCCGCGGCTGCGCGAGGGTGGCTCTGCCCAGCAGGACGTGGACCCTGAGAAGATCCGCGACGACGACTTCGCGTACGGGCTCGACCGGATCCTGGACGGGCTGGCGGCCCGGCTCGACGCCTGAACGACTCCCGGCCTGAACCGGGGGTCGTGCTTTTCCACAGGCATCTCCGGATGGACGAGAACGACCCGCGGATCCGTGGCAGGCTGTGCGGCATGTTGAGAACGACTCTCGTTCGCGCCCGTCTCGACGGAGGGTGCTGACGTGGCGAACCTGCTCATGATCGAGAGCTGGCTGCAGTCCACCGGCCTCATGCTCCCGCCCCTGCTGCGCGACGGCGGCCACCGCTACGTCCTGGTGACCCGCGACCCCGAGCTCTATCGCCTGCCCGACGGCGAACCCCATCCCGTCCTGGCGCTCGCCTCCGAGGTGGTCGTCGCGGAGACGAACGACGACGCCGCGCTCGTCGCCGCGGCCCGGGCGGTGGCGGCTCGGCGGGGGATCGACGGCGTGCTGACCACCTGCGACTACTACCTGCCCGCCGTCGCGCTCGTCGCCGAGGAGCTGGGCCTGCCCGGCGCGCCGGCCGACGTCCTGCACACCGCCACGCGCAAGCATTTGGTGCGCCAGGTGCTGGCGGCCAAGGGTGTGCCGGACGTGCCGTACGCGGTGGCGTCCACCTGGGCTCAGGCGCACAAGGCGGCCGCCGATCTCGGCTACCCGCTGGTGGTCAAACCCGTCGACATGAACTCCGGGACCGGCGTGCGCAAGGTGCACGACGAGGCTGGGCTGGCCGTCGCCTTCGCCGAGGCGACGGCGCCCGAGCGCAACACCCGCGACCAGCCGCTGGAGCGGCTCGCGCTGCTCGAGCGCGTGCTGGAGGGTCCTGAGTACAGCGTCGAGTCCGTGACCAGGGACGGCGTCACCCGGGTGCTGGGCATCACCGCGAAGTCCGTCGCGGAGCCGGGCGTCGAGGCCGGGTCCGGGTTCGTCGAGTCGGGGCACCTGTTCCCGGCGCCGCTCCCGCCCGACGAGCGCGCCGCCATCGAGCGGCACGTCGTGGCGGTGCTCGACGCCGTCGGGCTCACGCACGGGATCAGCCACACGGAGGTGCGGGTCACCGCCGCTGGTCCGCGCCTGATCGAGCTGAACCCGCGGCAGGGCGGCGGCTACATCTTCGAGCTCGTGCGCCTGGTGACGGGGTTCAACCCGTTGCAGGTGCTGGTGGACCTGGCGCTCGGCCGGGAGCCGGTGCCCGGACCCTCGACCGCGGCCAGCGCGGCGGTGACGTTCCTGCTGCCGCCGTCGGACGGCGTCGTGCGCGAGGTGCTGGGCGCGGAGCGCCTGGCCGCGGACGACCGCGTGGTGGGCTACGAGACGCCGACGGCGGGCCGTGAGGTGCGGCCCGGCGACAACAACGAGCGGATCGGGCACGTGCTGGTCGCGGACCCGCGGGGCCAGGACGCGAAGACCTGGGCGGACGAGCTGGCGGCAAGCCTTGACGTCCGGATCGACACGATGGTCACCACCTCCTGACCGAGCGCCTGGTCACGCCCACAACAAACGCCCCGGCGCTGAGCGCCGGGGCGTCGTGCGTGATGTCAGTCCGGGACGACCAGGCCGCGCCGGACGGCGGGGACCAGCCGGGCCGGCACCTTCACCTGGCGTCCGTCCACGGTGGTCACCGGGACGAGCTCTGGCACCTGGGCCTTCCACTGCGACCGACGGGATCGCGTGTTCGACCGGGACATCTTTCTCTTGGGGACCGCCATGGCGGCCTCCTTTCTGTCAGCGCTCCTCGCGGAAGTCCACGTGCTTGCGGACCACGGGGTCGAACTTGCGCAGGATGAGCCGGTCGGGGGTGTTGCGCCGGTTCTTGCGGGTCACGTAGGTGAAGCCGGTGCCCGCCGTCGAGCGCAGCTTGATGACCGGTCGGAGGTCAACGCGTGAGGCCATCAGTGACCGCCCTTGCTGTCGTCGGTGCTGCTGTCGGTGGTGCCGTTGCCGTGCTTGGCGTAGCGCTGGCGGAACTTCTCGATGCGGCCGGCGGTGTCGACCACGCGGGCCGAGCCGGTCCAGAACGGGTGGCTCTCGCTGCTGATCTCGATGTCGACCACGGGGTACGTGTTCCCGTCGGTCCACTCGATGGTGGCCGTCGGGCGGCCCGGCCCGCCGGCGGTGTCACCGGCGAGCGTCGAGCGGGTAAGGAACGTGAAGCCCGCGCTCGTGTCCCGGAACACCACAGGGCCGTAGGTGGGGTGGATGTTCTTCATGACTGGCTCCTTCTGCTCAGCCCTGGCGCGCCTTCCAGCGCGGGTTGAGCTTGTTGATCACGAACGTCTTGCCGTGCCGGCGCACTACCTTCGCGCCGGGCTTGTTCTTCAGGGACCGCAGGGACGCGCGAACCTTCATGTGTCACTCCTTCGATGAGGGGGCCTGAGACCTGGGCCGGCACTCCGGTGCGGTCGCCGGCCGGTTGTCACCAGCTGGACTTCGTCACGCCGGGCAGCTCGCCCCGGTGCGCCATGTCGCGCAGCCGGATGCGGGACAGGCCGAACTTTCGCGAGTACGCACGCGGCCGGCCGTCGACGATGTCGCGGTTGCGCAGCCTCGTCGGGCTGGCGTCGCGCGGCTGCTTGGCCAGCTCGCTGACGGCGGCGGCGCGCACCACGGCGTCGAGCTTCAGGTCCCGGATGATGCCGCGCAGCTCGGTGCGTCGCTCGGCGTACCGGGCGACCACCTCGCGACGTCGGGCGTCGGCGGCGATCTTCGACTTCTTGGCCATCAGACCTTCTCCCCTCGGGCAAGGATCTGGGCCACGACCACGTCGATGCCCAAACGATCGATGGTCTTGATGCCCTTGGCACTCACGCGGAGCGTGACGTTGCGGCCGAGCGACGGAACCCAGTAGCGCTTCTTCTGGATGTTCGGGTTGAACCGGCGCTTGGTACGCACGTGGGAGTGCGAGACCGAGTGGCCGAAACCTGGCACGGTGCCCAGCACCTGGCATCTGGCTGACACATGACCTCCTGCTGTTGCGACGGCGATTTGGCCGCCGCGTGTGAGAACGGTTCTCATAACGCGCTACAGTGAACCAGAACTGAGAACGGTTATCAATAATTCCCGGCTCGACCGGGGCGAGGAGGCAGCATGTACCGAACCGGCAAGAACCGCGGAACCATCCCGGTGAGCGTCCTGGCCACCACGGATCCGGTGCTGCGTGACTCCGCGCTGTTCGGCCTCCTCATGGACGCGCCGGGGGTCGTCGCCGTACGGCACGACATCCACGCCGACCACCTGCGCCGCGTCGTCCTGGACGCCACCGGCGTGATCGAGGACGTGATCGTGCCGCTCGAGCACGCCTGCCTCTCGTGCGCCGTCCGCGAGGACGCCGTCCCCACCATCGCGCGCCTCGCCCGTGACGGCCGCCGGGCCCAGGTGCTGCTCGCCCTGCCCGTCAGCGCCGAACCACTTCCCGCCGCCCGCGCCCTCGCGATCGCCGCGGAACCCGGGGGAGCGCTGGACCACACGCACGTCGCGACGTCTTTCGCCGTCGTCGACCTCGACGCGCTCCAGCAGGACCTCTTCGGCGACGACACCCTCGTCGAACGCGGCCTCGAGCTCACCGCCGACGACGAACGCTCGGTCGGGGAGGCGCTCGCGGCCCAGATCGAACAGGCGGACCTGGTCGTGGCGAGCTCATCGTCGATCGCGCCCACCTCGCCCGCCGATGAGACCCCGATCGCTGAGACGGAGTCTGCCGGGACCTGGTCGGCGACGTCGTCCGGCCTCCTCGACCGCCTCCGCGGCGCCGGGACGCGGCGCGTCGACGGCCTGCACGCGCTCTCGGCGTCGACCCTCGCCGCCGCCACGCACTCAGCGGCCCGCGCCGAACGGCGGGCCCACCCCCTGGGCGCGGTGGTGTTCACCGGTCCCGGCGGTCTGCCCGGCGACCGGAGCTGGACGCTCGAGCTGCGCTCGGCGCTGCCCTTCCACCCGGAGCGGGTGCTCGACCACATCGAGGAGCTGAGCGCGGGCGGCCTCCGGGCGCGCGGCGTGTTCCACGTCGCCGACCGACCGGGGCTCGCGTGCCTGTGGGACGGCGCCGGCGGGCAGCTGGCCTTCGCGGACCTGGGGCCGTGGTCGGAGGTGTGCGCGGGGACGACGCCGCACACGCGGATCGTGGTGGTCGGCGTGGCGGACGACCGCGGCCTCGGCCTGGACGGCGAGCGGCAGCGGCTGCGTGATGCCTTCCACGCCGCGCTGTGCACGCCCGAGGAGCTGGCCGCCGGTGTCGAGTGGTTGTGGCGCGACGACCACCTCGCCCCCTGGCTGGGCGCGCGGTCCGTCTAACGCTCAGCGGGGCGTCAGCGGGGGGAGAGGTAGGCGGCGGACTGCGGACGGGCGCCGGACGGGTCGGTCCAGCTTGCCGGGCCGGAGGTCACGCGGGTCCAGCCGAGGCGTTCGTAGAGGCGGACGGCTGGGCCGCCGTCGTCCACGACGTCGAGCACGAGCCGGCGTCCGCGGCGGGGTGGCAGGTCCTCGACCCGCTCCAGGAGGGTGGTGGCCACGCCCGTGCCGCGGGCCGCAGGGGTCACGAACAGGCGGCTGACGCCGGCGAGGCCCGTGACCGGGACGTTGGCGGCCTCCGCGAGCTCGGCGGCGTGCTCCACCTTGCCGCCCTCGACGATCATCACGTGGCCGACGATCTCGCCGTCGGCCAGGGCGACCCACGCGCCGAGCGTGCCGTCGGGCGTGAGCCAGGCGATCGGGTCGTCCGGCCAGACCATCGGGTAGCGGTCGCTCTCATGGACCAGCCGCAATGCGTCCGCCACCCGGTCGAGGTGGGCGGCGTGGCGCGGGGCGATCATGAGGGCGGGCACGTGGCTCAAGGTATATGACGCCGATTGCGCCGGTGTTGCGTTCGTGGCTGTAGACGGGTGCGGCACCGCCGTCGCGCGTGGTCAGGAGAGGTCTGATGTCTGACGTGTTACTGCAAGGACACCTTAATCGTTTAGCCCCCTCCGGGGCATCGAGACTGTCCTTGATTTCCAAGGCATCGCACGACAGGATTCCCCAGTGGCTGGAAGCGCTTCCAGCGACGCCCAGTCGTGCCCTCCGCGGCAACGGACCTCTCATGCGATGCCGCCCCACAAGGTCTCCAACGATGCTGACCACAAGGAGTTTCGTCCTATGTCGAGATTCAGATCCGCTCTTGTATGCCTCGCAACCGCGATCGTCGTGGCGACGTCCGGGGGTGTGACTGCCCAGGCCGCCGAGACGTCCCAGGCGAGCGCCTCCGACGTCACCGCGGCCGCCAGCTCCGGCTGCGGGAAGGCCCCGACCCTCACCAGCGGCAAGTACAACATCCAGAGCAGCGGTCAGAGCCGCAGCTACATCATCAAGGTCCCCGCGAACTACGACCGCAACAAGCCGCACAAGCTGATCTTCGGCAACCACTGGTTGGGCGGCACCGCCGAGCAGGTCGCCGGCGGCGGCTCCGACGGCGCCGTCTACGCGCACTACGGGCTCGACGCCCTGTCCAACGGCTCGGCGATCTTCGTCGCGCCGCAGGGCCTGAGCGGTGGCTGGGCCAACTCGAACGGCCGGGACGTCGTGTTCTTCGACGACATGATCCGGACCGTCGAAGCCGCCCTCTGCGTCGACGAGTCGCAGCGGTTCTCCCTGGGCTTCAGCTATGGCGGCGCGATGAGCTACGCGCTGGCGTGTGCCCGCCCGAACGTGTTCCGCGGGGTCATCGCGATCGCCGCGCCCGGCGGGATCAGCGGCTGCAGCGGGGGCACGGGGGCCGTTGCCTACATGGGTATCCACGGTGTCTCGGACAACATCGGCGCCGGGCGCGGCATGCGCGACCGGTTCCTGGCCAACAACGGCTGCGCGGCGCAGAACGCGCCCGAGCCGGCGGCGGGCAGTCTGACGCACACCCTCACCACCTACTCCTGCCGCGCCGGCTTCCCGGTCGTGTGGGCGCCGTTCGACGGCGGCCACCAGCAGGGACCGGTCGACGGTTGCCGCGGTTGCGAGAGCGGCGCCCGCAGCTGGGTGAAGGGCGAGATGTGGCGCTTCATCAGCCAGTTCTCCTCCACCCCGCCCGCCGACAGCGGCCAGGTGCGCAACGCCGGCGCCGGTCGCTGCCTGGACGTCTCGGCGCAGTCGCAGTCGAACGGTGCGGTCGTGCAGCTGTGGGACTGCCATGACGGGGCGAACCAGCAGTGGTCCGTCACCGCTTCGAAGCAGCTCTCCGTCTACGGCGGCAAGTGCCTCGACGCTGAAGGCGCCGGGACCTCGCCGGGCACCAGGGCCATCATCTGGGACTGCCACGGCGGCGCGAACCAGCAGTGGAACGTGAACGCCAACGGCACGATCACCAGCGTCCAGTCGGGTCTGTGCCTTGGCACGACCAACAACGGGACGGCCAACGGGACCGGGGCGGTCCTGTCGACCTGCAACGGCTCGACGAGCCAGAACTGGGCCTTGAGCTAGTCGGCCGACCGGCGCACCCGCCGCGCCGCGCACCAGCGAACGGGCCCTCAGCGAGAGGGCCCGTTCTGCTGCGCGCGCCGGCCGTCGTGAGCTATCGGAAATGACCCCGCTCAAGTGCCTGGCGGATCGCTACCGCGTAGTTCTCGGGCATGTTCAGTGCGACGGCTTCGTCCGGCGTCACCAGGACGAGCTCTTTGTGTTCGTGGCTGAAGACAGGCGCGGCGTCGCCGTCGTACGTGGCAAGGAACGTCAGGACGAACACGTGGCGGTCCGGGAAGACTCGGTACACCCAGCTGTGGAACGGCTCGCCAACCGTCGCGTCCCAGGCGAGCTCCTCCTGGATCTCGCGCGCGAGGCACTCCGCCGGTTCCTCGCCCAGGTCGAGCTTGCCGCCCGGCAGCTCCCACTCGTCGCGCTCGTTGCGCAGGAGCGGCAGCCTGCCCTTCCAGCTGATGACTGCCTTGAGCGAGACCGGCAGCTGGTACTCGAAGTAGCCGGGGTTGCGTTCGATGAGGTAGGGCTCGCCGGGGGAGCGGGTGTTAAGAATTGGCACCGTTCGACGTTAGCTGCGGTCGAACGGCGGCGACGGGTCCGAAGGTAATTCCTTCGGCCGCTGTCGGGCCCGGCGCGTACGGTCAGCGCCGATGAACCCTCCGAAACGACAGGTCCGTGCCGTGCACGACGCCGACACGATCACCGTCTACCAGGCCTACCCGCCCGCGATCGCCGACGCCGCCGTGCGTGCCGGCCGGTTCGTCCCGCCGTTCAAGCGCGAGCGGATGACCTGGGTCAAGCCGTCGTTCTGCTGGATGATGTACCGCTGCGGCTGGGCGACCAAGCCCGGCCAGGAACGCGTGCTGGCCGTCCGGATGTCGCGCACCGGCTTCGAGCAGGCGCTCGGCATGGCGTCCCTGAGCCATTTCGACCGCACGCTGCACGACGACGCCGCGGCGTGGGCCGCGCAGAAGGCGACCAGCCCCGTGCGGGTCCAGTGGGATCCGGAGCGCACTGCGACCGGCGTCGCGCTGGAGCACCGGTCGCTGCAGGTCGGGATCGGCGGCGTAGCGGTGGCCGCGTACGTGGACGAGTGGGTGGTCGGGCTGGAGGACATCACCGGTCAGGTCCGGGCCTGGCGGGTCGAGCTGTCCGACGGCGGGGCGCCTGCGTTGCCGGACGAGACGTCGTACCCGCTACCGGCGTCGGTCGCGGCACGGATCGGCGCGGACGCCGCCGCGCCGTCGTTATTGCCCTCGATCTGAGCAGCGCGACCGTGCCAGGATCCGTCCCATGGAGACGGTGACACTGTGGCGGCCGACCGGGCCCACCGAGCTGGCCTTGGTCGAGGAGGCGAACTGGCGCGCCTGGCCGGCGCGTCTGCCGGACCAGCCGATCTTCTACCCGGTGCTGAACGAGGACTACGCGACCCAGATCGCACGTGACTGGAACGTCAGGGCGAGCGGTGTCGGGTACGTGACGCGGTTCGACGTCGCCAAGGAGTTTCTCGACCGGTACGAGGTCCAGCAGGCCGGTGGGCAGACGATCCTCGAGTACTGGATCCCCGCGGAGGACCTCGACGAGCTCAACGAGAACATCGTTGGCCGGATCGAGGTCGTGGCGGAGTTCCGGTGATCCGGCGCTCGCGTGACGGTGGTTCGGAGGAATGGGCGCACTGAGGAAAAGACCTCGATGTGCCCCGACCCCGCATGCCAGGGTCGGCGCATGCTGATCGCTCCCGAGCAGCGCCTCCTCGACGCGGCGCTCGACACCGCCTCTCGCCTTCCGGCGGACGGTACCTACCTGAACACCGTCGCCTCTGCGGTGATGGACATCCACGGCGGCATCTACACCGGCGTGAATGTCGGCCACTTCACGGGAGGCCCGTGTGCGGAGCTCGTCGCGCTCGGGGTGGCGGCGGCCGCAGGGGCCGGCCCGATCGCGCTCATCGTCGCGGCAGGCGATGAGGATCGCGGCGTCATGCCCCCGTGCGGACGATGCCGCCAGGTTCTGCTGGACCAGCAGCCGGACTGTCGCGTCATCGTGCCCGACGGCGACGGCGACGGCGACGGCGCGAGCTCGGTCCCGGCTCGCGAGCTGCTTCCGTACCCTTCCCCGCACCCGGATGCGAACCCGCCGCGCCTGCTGCGGTTCAACGCGCGGCACTGGGACAACGTGGTCGACGGCGTCAAGACGGCCACGACCCGCTTTAACGACCCCACCCTGCCAGGGTCGGCCACGTTCCTGTTCGAGTTCGACGACCGGTATCGGTCCCTGCCCGGGGTGGTCGAGTCCGTCGAGCACGTCCGGTTCGCCGACATCACCGACGCCCAGGCCGCACTGGAGGGCTGCACGGCCGATGAGTTGCGCACGGCGCTGCGGACCTACTACTACCCGGAGATCGTCGACGACGACATCGTCGACTTCGTGCGATTCCGCGTTGTCGAAAGGGGCTGACCGGCGAGGCGTTCGCGGCAGGCCGTGCGGGTCCTAGGCTGGTGCTGAGCAGCCGAAGGATGCCTCAGGACAAGGGAGTCGTGAGATGACGCGATACCTGATCTCGTTCGAAGACGGCGCGATGACGTTCCCGGAGGAGGACCTCCCCGACGTCGCCAGGGCCTCGCACTACGTGGTCCAGCAGGCCAAGGACGAAGGTGTGTGGATCTTCGGTGCGGGACTGAACGTCCACGAGGTGAGCGTCGTGGCCACTGACGGTTCGGTGACCGACGGCGTCCCCCCGCGCAGCACCGAACGCCTCGGCGGGTTCTCGATCATCGACGTGCCCAGCCGCGAGGAGGCCAACGCGTGGGCCGCCCGGTTCGCCGTCGCCTGCCGGTGTGCCCAGGAGGTCCGGGAGCTGATGTTCGACCCGGAGTCCTGAGCGCTCCGGTCACGCGCGGGTCGAGATCTGCTGGACGGCCCAGGCGTTGCCGTCGGGGTCGCTGAAGAAGCAGAACCCCACGTTGTCGAGCGGTTCCGGCGTGGGTGTGGGGCTCTCTCCGAGCACCTGGACGGCGCTCACGTCCACGCCTCGTCCGGCCAGCTCCGCCTGCGCCGCGGTGACGTCGCTGACGACGAGCTGCAGTCCCTTGAGCGACCGGCAGGCATCTCCGCGACAACTCCTTCACCGATGACGATCGAGCATCCCGATCCGGGCGGCGTCAGCTGGACGATCCGCTTGCCCTCTCCGATCTTGACGTCGTGGTCGACATGGAAGCCGACCTTGTCGCTGTAGAAAGCCTTGGCGCGGTCGACGTCGGATACCGGGACGACGACGACTTCGAGGGTCCACTTCATCGTTGCTCCTCCTGCGGGTGAGTGACTTCCGGGCCCTCCTGATGTTCGACCAGGAATCCTGATCGACGGTGCGACGCGCCGGGCCGGGGGCCTCAGCCCGTGGGCCGGAGCATGGCGAAGCTGCGTTCGAGGAGCTCGGAGATCGTGGTGTCGTCGTCGACGTTCGCCCAGGTGGTGAACGCGACGTCGAGGCAGGCGAGCGCCGCCTGGACGATGATCTCGGCGCGTAGTGCGGTGTCGTCGTCGGGCAGCCGGGCTGCGACGAGGGGGACGAGCATGCGGCCCCACAACTGGTGCTTCTCGAGGTTGCGGGCGCGCAGGGACGCGGTGCTGACGAGCACCCGCATGCCCACCTTGCCGCGCTGGACGCGGCCGTTCTGTGCCAGGAGGTCGACGAACGCCTCGAAGGAGGCCAGGAGTGAGTCCCAGACGGGCTCGTCGGCGGGGCGGGCCGCGAAGGCGTCGCGCACGAACTCGCCCCACTGCTCGGGCTCGCCGACGACGACGTCCTCCTTGGCGGGGAAGTAGCGGTGGAACGTGCGCCCCGACATGCCGGCGGCGGCGGCGATCTGATCGACCGTCACCTTCTCGAACCCGTGCTCGGCGAACAGGTCGAGCGCGATCTCGGTGATGCGTGCGCGCACAGCGTCGCGGCCTATCTCGCGCAGGCTCGGCCCGCTGCTCGTCGTGCTCGACATGGCTCCAGCCTACCGTCGATGCCACCTGTGTCAGTGGCTGACAGCTATGGCGTATGCTGACAGGTATCGCCTCACAGCTAAGGAGTCTCACCATGGAGACGCGCACACTGGGCCGCCAGGGCCTTACCGTTTCGGCGCTGGGCTACGGCGCGATGGGGACGGCGGCGTTCTACGGGCCCACCGACGACACCGAGTCGATCGCCGCCATCCGCCGCGCCCACGACGAGGGGGTCACCTTCTTCGACACGGCCGAGCTGTACGGCTGGGGAGAGGGGGAGAAGCTGCTCGGTCACGCGCTCGCACCGATCCGCGACGAGGTGGTGATCGCGACGAAGTTCGGCTTCACCGAGACGTATGGTTCCGACTCGCGGCCGAGCCACGTCCGCGAGGTCGTGGACAACAGCCTGCGAAACCTGAACGTCGACACCATCGACGTGCTCTACCAGCACATCCCGGACCCGAACGTCCCGATCGAGGACGTCGTGGGCGTGATGAAGGAGTACGTGGACGCCGGCAAGGTCAAGTACCTCGGCCTCTCGAACGCCGACGAGGACACGATCCGGCGGGCGCACGCGGTGCACCCGATCTCGGTCGTGCAGGAGGAGTACTCGATCTTCGACCGGGAGTCCGAGGCTCTGCGGCCGGTGCTCGAGGAGCTCGGGATCGGGCTCGTTGCCTACTCGCCGCTGGCGCGCGGCTTCCTGAGCGGCGCGACCAAGCCGCGTGACCAGTACGAGGCCGACGACGTGCGCCAGATGATCGGCTGGTGGGCTCCCGAGAACTTCGACGCCAACGTCGAGATCGCGAGCCGGCTCGGCGAGCTCGCGGCGAGCAAGGGCATCACGCTCGCGCAGCTCTCGCTCGCCTGGCTGCTGGCTCAGAAGGACTACGTCGTGCCGATTCCCGGGTCGCGTAACCCTGGGCGCGTGGCGCAGAACGTGGCGGCGGTCGGTGTGAACCTGACGGACGACGACCTGGCGCGCATCGCGGAGATCGCGCCGGACGGGGCGGTGGGGAGCCGGGGCGTCTGATCTGACGCTTCCGAGGGCTCGCCGCGACGAGATGACCATGCAGTTGCTGCCAAGATGCTGCGCGTCCTGGCAGCAACTGCATGGTCATCTCGCTTGAGGCGGGGAAGGCTGGATGGGTGCCCGGGCCTGGACGGCTGTCAGGCGAGGAGTGTTTCGATGAAGGGGCCGGGGTAGAGCGACCGCCATAGGAAGAACGCTCCTGCGCCGACGGCGCAGCCCACGAGCCAGAACCAATCCGACGGTGTTGTGCCCTGGCGGGTGTGGTCCTGGCACCGCTCCATCGGGCCCTTTCGGCCGCGGATGCATCGTGTGCCGTTCCTGTTCTTGGCACCGCACGGGTAGGTCGCTGCGAAGCCAGCGGCGACGGGAGTCACGACCAGGAGCAGGAACAGTGCGAGGGCGGACACGGTCCAGATCCTCACTTCTGTGCTCGTGCTCCGCCAATCACGAGCGGTGATTCATCGGCGTGGGGGAGTCCCTGCGTTGCGTCGGGGGTGCTGCACGCGCCCCGTGCCCAGGCGTGAGTGCGGAACGCCGGAAGCCTCAACTGAAAAGCAGTGGATCGGCGCCGCTGTGCGCCATTAGCGTGCTGCCGAACCCAGTCGTCGAGCCAAGGTCGTGCCGTTGTACACCCTGTGAGATTTCCCGAGTGCCGATGTGTCGCGCGTCGCGAATGTGCGCCGCGCACCTTTTTGCTGCGGACCTCTCACTGAGACCGGTGTACTTCTATGCTCAAAACCTGGGCAGTCGTGCCCACCTGCCTGCCGCTCGTCCGCCGTCGTTGTCACGCGTGCGATTCCGAGCGCTTCCGGGCAAGCGGAAAATTCCGCGTCAACGCACACCACAAACTCATCGACGCCTGGCTTCTCGCGCTCTGTACCGTCTGCGAGGAGACCGTCAAGCTCACGGTTCTGGAACGGGTCAAGGTGCGTTCCATCCGGCCGGAGCTACTGGACCGGCTGCACAACAACGATCCTGGCCTGGTACCTGAGGTGCTCCAGGATTCGGCGGTGCAGCGCCGCAATCGCGTCACCCTCGACTGGGACGGCGCCTGGCGTCTCGACACGGGCGGACCGGGCAACCTCGACCACGAGGTGCTCGACGTCTCGGTCCGTTTCGCGGCGCGGATCCCGGTCCGGCCAGTGCGACTGATCGCAGAAGGTTGCGGTCTTTCGCGGGGCGAGGTCGAAAGGCTGATCGTGGCGGGGAAACTCGTCTCGGCAGTCCGGTTGAGCGGCAAGCTCTCCAGCGACTTCACCTTCACGCTCAAGCGCTGAACTCTGCTTGGGACTGCGGCCTGTCCGGCATGATCTGCCGGGCGGGCCGCACTGGGCCCGGGTTTACTCGGAGATGAACGCCCGAGCCAACTCCACCATCGCCGCCGTGACCTCCGCGAGGTCTCTCCCCTCCTCAGTCAGCCAGTACGCGATCATCTCGCCCGACAACGCCGCCAGGAGCGCATCCGCGCGCAGCGCGGGGGAGGGCGTGCCGGCGAGACTCAGCAGGTGGCGGCAGTGCGTGCGCCAGAGGGCGTGCGCCCCGCTGCGGAACCGGGCGCCCGGAGCCGCCGTCTGCGACAGGAGGACCAGCTCCAGCTGCTCGGCGACGAGCTCGGTGTACCCGGCGACGAACGCCGTCAGCCGCTCGACCGGCTCCGCGCCGGGGCCGAGCGGGGGCGGTCCGGAGATCATCAGCTCCTGGAACTGACGCTCACGCTCGCCGAGCAGGGCCATCGCCAGCCCGGCCTTGTCGCCGAAGCCGCGGTAGAGCGTCCCGACGCCGACGCCGGCCTCCTTGGCCACGGCCTGCATGGTCACGCGCTCCACGCCGTCGCGCGCGAAGAGCCGCTCGGCCGCGTCGAGGACCTTGCCCTGGTTGCGGGCGGCATCGACGCGCCGGGATCGGGGCGCGCCTTCGGGCTGCCTGTGCACAGGCAGGGGAAGGCTCGTTGACAAAGCGGAATCGGTTCCGCTAACTTCCTTCATGAAGCGGAACCTATTCCGTTTTCGCGTTGCCGTCGATCCGACACACCGGAGCTGACCATGACCCGACTGTTGCACATCAGCGCTTCCCCACGTGGCGAGGCGTCCGAGTCCCTGGGCCTCGCCACCGCGTTCCTGGACACCTATCGCCAGGCCAACCCCGGCGTCGACGTCGAGCACTTCGACCTGTGGGACGGCACGCTGCCGGAGTTCGGCCCCGCCGCGGCGAAGGCGAAGATGGACGTCTTCGCCGGCGTCGAGCCGAGCGGGGAGGGCGTCGCTGCGTGGGCGGCGGCCAAGGCGACCTTCGCCCGGTTCGACGCCGCCGACCGGTACCTGTTCAGCGTTCCGATGTGGAACTCGGGCGTGCCCTACGTCCTCAAGCAGTTCATCGACGTCGTCTCGCAGCCGGGCATGGTGTTCGGCTTCGACCCGTTGACTGGCTACGAGGGGCTGCTGACGGGCAAGAAAGCCGCGGTGATCTACACCGGTGCGGTCTGGGGCGAGGGCCGCGGGCCGGAGTTCGGCAGCGACTTCCAGAAGCCGTTCTTCGAGGGGTGGCTGCGCTGGGCTGGGATCGACGACATCACGAGTGTGCGGTTCCAGCCGAACCTTGCCGCGGCGGACGTCGATCTGGCGCGCAAGAAGGCGCATGCTGCGGTGCTTGACGTGGCGGGGTCGTTCTGAATCTCGGTCAGCCGCAGGGATCCCCGCCCGAGTAGCACGGGTCGTAGTCGACGTTTTGCTCCACGGGCGGGGGATCGTTGAGGGAGTCCCAGTCCACCTGGGGAACGATCAGCAACGCAATCGCCGTGACCGCCCAGATGCCCACCAGCAGGTGCCACACGTACGCGATGGTGCGCGCGTTCCGCCGTCGGGCAGAGATGAAAGTCCAGGTGACACCGGCCAGCATGATCGCGGCGACGATCGCGTAGAAGGTCGTGTGCCGTGGCTCGGGTGTGGACGGCGCCAGGAATCCGTAGGCGTCCACCGTGTTCATCAGCAGCGCCATTGGGCCGGCGAGGGCGATGAGCGATCCGGCGGCTTCGCCGGCTACTCCGGGACCTGCCTTGGCGGGTTCCGCACCTGGGCCGCTCATCGCGACCGCTCCTGGTCTCCGCGTTGTGTGGGTTCGCGTCTGCCCGTTATAGCCTGGATGGTACGGCCCAGCATTGATGCGCCTGAGCCCGGACTGCTACACATCTCGCCGAGTTTAAGCACGCGCGGCCCATCAGCGTCAGGCAGGCGCCGCGGCTCGGAAGAACGACGTGCGACAGCTGCCGCTCGCCGCCTGCCATGATCCGGACATGAACTCAGACTTGCCGCTTGTGCGGGTGGACCTGTGGCGTGCTGACGCGGTCGTATTGTTCGACTGGCTCATGTCTGTTGACCTGGACGATGTTCCTATCTCGCACCCTGCGCAGAAGCAGGCACTGATGGATCTGCTGACAAGATTCGAGACGGAGACAGCACTTCCGGGCGTGACGCAGGCGGAGATCGACGAAGCTCAGTCGGCCGTCGCGCAGGACATGGGCTGGTAGGCGCCGGTGACCACTCCACTCTCACGCACGAGCGTTCTCCTCTCGCTGCAGAGCGCGCTCTGGGACGCGGTCACACCCGGGCTGCGCGGCGTGGCGGTTCGCTTCGGTGAGGCCCGTATCGAGGGCCGGATGATCTATGACCACGTTCCCGGCCCTACGGACCATGAAGACTGCTCGCTGGTGGAGACCTACGTCATCGCCGACTTCCCTCAGGATGTTGCAGTCAGCCTGGACGCCGTGGCTGTCGTCCCGCCCGAGCCGCGGTTACTGCTCGCGGAAGGGGTGTGGGTATATCTGCGCAAGGAACCAGCCAGACCCGACCTGTGGCATCCGCACCGCAGATCGGCTGCGGAAATCGCGCAGAGGTTAATCGACACGACCGAGTGGTCGCGGTACGAGCTGATGGATGGACCGGCGTCGGATTTCGGCAACGCGCTCAGTGCCTTCATCGCGGACGCGTCGGTTGACCAGTGGCCTGCGCTCTGGGCGACCATGGAGAACCGTGTCTTCTCACAGGACGACATCTTCAGCGCCGCCGAGCCGGCCCTCAGGGTTCTCCTCGCGGCGCTGGTCGACGGAGCCGACGCGTCGGCTCGACTCGGCATCCTGGACCTGATCTTCCACATCGTTCATGCAGCGAGCTACCGCGACGACGACCTTGGAGTGCGGTGCGTGAGTGAGGCGGCGGCCGCCAGCTGGTTGCTCGTGCGGGAAGCTGTAAAGGGCGACCAAAAGGTTGCAGTGTCCTGTATCGAGATACTCGACATAACCAGCCCCGAATACGCCGAACTTGTGCGTGCAACCCGCGGGTAGTCGGTTCTGATCTCGGAATCGTCCAACGACCGGCTGGGCTGACTCGACAGGGTCAAGGGAACGGTTGGGAGCGCCGGTTGCGCCCCGGTGGTTTCGGCGGGGTGCAGCCGTGACCTGGCGCTAGGCTCGTGGCTCGATGGAATGACGTGGTCCATCGGCCAGTCGTTCCCGCCCGCACGCTGCCCTAGAAATCATTTCGAAGGAGCCTCGTCATGAGTGCCTACATCGTGTTCCTCAAAGAGAGCACGCATGACCAGTCCGAGGTCGACAACTATCTGGAGAACGTCGGAAAGACGTTCGAGGGGCATTCAGCGAAGATCCTCGCCGCGTACGGTCCGCAGCAGGTGCTTGAAGGCCCCGAGCCGGAGGGGGTCGTGGTGCTGGAGTTCCCGACCATGGACGAGGCGCGTGCGTGGTACGACAGCCCTGCCTACCAGGCTGCGGCGAAGCACCGTTTCAACGGAGCGACCTTTCGCGTCGTTCTCGTAGAGGGCGCCTGACAGCCGGTCGCGTGACGGTTTGACTAGCTGGCTTCACCGCGCTGTCGATGGCGGGGTCGGTTGGAATCGGCGTACGACAGTCCGACCCACTCACACCCTTCACCGGCGGGAACGGGCACAATCGACCCGTGAACGACGACGCAACGATCGAGTCCGTACGCGACCGGCTCCGAGACTTTGCTGTAGCGCGGGACTGGGGCCAGTTTCACAAGCCCAAGAACCTCGCGATGGCGCTCGCAGGCGAGGTGGGTGAGCTCCTTGCCGAGATGCAGTGGCTGACGGACGATCAGGTCCACGAGCGGCTGGCGGACCCTGACACCCGGGGTGACGTCGAGGAGGAGTTCGCTGACGTCTTCCTGTACCTCGTACAGCTTGCCGACGTCTGCGGGGTGGACCTGATACGGGCGGCACACGCGAAGATCACGAGGAACGACGGCAGGTTCCCGCCGTTGGAGACCTCATCCTGATGTCTCGGGACGGCGGCTGCGGCGGTGGCTTTTCGTAGTGCGCTCTGACCTCGGCCGATACCCTCTCTACATGGTGGATGGTGGGTTGCGCGATGTGGTCTCCGGCGGGCACACGGAAGAGCTGGAGCTGGGAACTGCTGGAGCCTCGGGGCGGGGTGGAGCATGAGCAACTTCGAGATCGAGGATCTGCCGTACACCACGAAGACCGGTGCGCATCTGCGGTCGCGCGGCGGCAGATACACGAACTGGCCCGCCGTCTACGTCCTCAGCAGGCGGCGCGAGGTGTACGTGGGTGAGACGTTCAATCTCGCGAGCCGTATGGACCAACACCGTCGGCTGAAGAGTGATTTGAAGCAGCTGCGGATCGTCCTGGACGACACGTTCCACAAGTCGGTGTGCCTCGATCTTGAGTCGAAGCTCATCACCTATCTCGCAGGCGATGGATACACGGTCCGGAACCGCAACGGCGGGATCACCGATGCCGACTACTACCGACGCGGCGAGTACCGGGAGACGTTCGACAAGATCTTCGAGGCGCTGCGTGGGCTGGGGATGCTCAGGCGCAGCATCCAGGAGATCGAGAACTCCGACCTGTTCAAGTATTCGCCGTTCAAGGCGCTTACCCCGAACCAGGCGAGCGTCGTCGAGAGCGTCGCGGAAGGACTCTTCGAAGACATTGAAGCCGGCCTCAGCACCACCTCGGTGATTCAGGGCGAGCCAGGCACCGGGAAGACCATCGTGGGAGTATTCCTGTTGAAGCTCCTCAAGGATGTTGCTGACGCCGAACATCCGGAGCTGGTCGATGGCGACGAGATGTTCTCGGACCTGTTCACGGAGGGCTACCCGGACCTTGTGCGGGGCAAACGCTTCGGTCTCGTGGTGCCGCAGCAGTCGTTGCGCAAGACGATCCAGCGGGTCTTCCGGACGACGGCGGGGCTGAGCCCCTCGATGGTACTGAGTCCTTTCGCGGTCGGGAACGCAACGGAGAAGTTCGACCTGCTCGTCGTGGACGAGGCGCACAGGCTCGGACAGCGGGCGAGTCAGTCGAACGGCGCGATGAACACTCAGTTCGCAGAGATCAACAAGCGGCTGTTCGGCGATGACGACCCGGGATACACCCAGCTCGACTGGATCCGGGCGCAGAGCCAGCACCAGGTGCTCATGCTCGACGGCGAGCAGAGCGTCATGCCTGCCGACATCCCGCGAGCCGAGCAGAAAGCTGTGGTCGAGGTGGCGCGTCGCGGGAAGCGCTTGTACGCACTCACCTCGCAGATGCGCGTCAAGGCGGGCTCGGATTATGTGCAGTACGTGCGCGATGTGCTGGCAGATATCCCCCGTGAGCCAGCCGGAACATCATTCGTCCCTTACGACCTGCGGATGTTCGATGACTTGGGGGAGATGGTGGTGGCTATCCGGGAGAAGGACCGCGAGCACGGGTTGGCGCGCCTCGTTGCTGGATATGCCTGGCCCTGGCTGAGCAAGGACGACCTCACCGACGACGCGCCGTACGACATCGAGATCGACGGCCAGCGACTGCGCTGGAACCGAAGGGCCACGGATTGGGTCGACTCGCCGACGTCGCTCGAGGAAGTCGGATCGATTCACACCATCCAGGGGTACGACCTGAACTACGCGGGCGTGATCATCGGCCCCGACCTGCGTCTCGACGCAAGTGGGCGAGTCACGATGGACCGCGCCAACTATTTCGACAAGAAGGGGCAGGAGAACAACCGTCAGCTCGGGATCGTCTACACCGACGAGGATCTGTTGCGCTTCATCCGCAACGTCTACGGAGTCCTGCTCACGCGCGGCATCATCGGGACCTACGTCTACGTCTGTGATCCGGCTCTTCGGGAACGGCTGCGGCCGTACCTCTCGACGGCTCCACCTCGCTTGACGTGACCTGCGCGGGCTGGGCCCGGCCCAAAGTAGCAGCCGGTCTGTGCGGCTGCGCCAGCCACATCTGAGTATTCCTGCATGCCCTCGTGTGGCTTTCCGCAGTCCCCTTCGAGTCCCGCAATTCTACGTTGAACGGCATGTCTACGACTCCCGGACTCAGCCGTGCCCCGCGTGTTGTCGCGGTCCTCCTGGTCGTCGCTGTCGCCGCGACCACAGCCATCACCGTCTCCCTGACGCTCGCGCGCAAGCAGACGCTTGCCGCGGTCGCGGCGAGCACGGCGGCGTCGACCTCGTCGTCTCTCCTCACCGTCAGCGAACCGGGGCCGTCCGGGTCCTGGACGTCCGGCTCTCCGCGGTCAGGCGGTGCCGCACGGCCGTCGGGCGCCGAGTACTTTCGCATCGGCACTATCACCAAGACCTTCGTGGCCACGACAATCCTGGAACTCGTCGACGACGGCCGGATCGACCTCGACGCATCCATCGAGACTTACCTGTCTGGAGTCGTGCCGAACGGCGCCAACATCACCGTCCGCCAGATCCTCAACCACACCAGCGGCCTCTACGACTACATGAAGGGCGAGGCCTGGTCCACAAACCGCTGGCGCGGCGACGAGCGCTTCACCACCTATTCGCCCGATCAGTTGCTGACCGAAGCCTTCCGGCACGAGCCGTACTTCGCGCCAGGAACCGACTTCCGCTACTCGAACACCAACGACATCGTCGCGGGCAAGCTCATTGAGGCAGTCACCGGCCAGTCGTACAGCACCGTGATCGAGCATCGAATCCTGAGGCCGCTGAACCTGGCCGGCACATCGTTCCCGGGCTCGGAACCATCGATCCCAGAACCTGCCATCCACGCCACCGCAACCCTCGACAACGGCCGAACTGTCGACGTCACCGAGCAGAACGTCTCCCTCGACTGGGCCGCCGGTGAGATGATCTCGACGACCCACGACCTGCAAGCATTCTTCGACGCGCTCCTCAGTGGCGACCTGATCAGCGAGGACTCCCTCGCTCACATGCGCACCACCGTCCCGATGGGCATGAGCTTCCACTACGGCCTCGGCCTGGAACGCTTCGACCTGCCCTGCGGCGGCCAGCTCTGGGGGCACGGAGGCCAGCTCCTCGGCTACGTCACCTACGCCTACCAGCGCGACGACGGTCGGAGCCTCACCATGCTGCTCGCCTCCGGCAAGGACGACGACTTCATCTCGTTCGCAGCCGCCACCGGAGCGGCGTACTGCTTGACGTGACGGACAGCTAGGTCAGCCCTCCGGATCGGCCAGCACAACGACCCCGGGCGCAGCCTCCACCAACGGAACCGTCCGCTGAGCGGCATCGCTCACGTGGATCCGCGGGTGCGCAGGGAGATCCGCCTCGTAGTACGTGCCTGGACCGTAGAACTGCCCGTACCGAACCACGACCCCACCCGCGTCCAGCACGGCAGCCTCGTGCCAGGCCACGGCGTCGCCCCGCCCAGGCGGCGTCCAGGCAATCGACTGCGCCAGCATCCGCGCTCCACCTGCCGCCAGTGCCGCCGCGAGCAGATTGGCCGTCCCCTCGGTCCGCATCCGTGAGTTCGCGGTAGCCCGCGCCGGGATGTCCGCGGCATCGTCGGGCAGATCCGTGAGCTGGTGCATCACCAGTTCAGACCGGTATTCGACGACGGCGGCGGTGAGCGCCTCGACGTCGTACACGTCCACGGCGACCGGATCGCCGCCGGCCTTCTCGATTATGCCCGCGCGCTCGGCCGAGCGCGTCGTCCCCGTGACGTCATGGCCGGCGGCAACGAGCAAGGGCAGCAGTTGGGACCCGATCACACCGGTCGCCCCGGCGAGGAAGATGCGCACCGGACAACCCTAGGAGACAGGTCGCATGACGCGGCCGGGCCCGGCTGATTGCCCACGGTCGACGACCGAAGCGAACCCACCTGTGTCCAGGGTGCCGATCACCTAGAAGCGAGGCCCACCGCGACGACGAGGAGGGTGAGTGCGACCCCAATCCCGCTGAGAGCGGTGGCCCACACCACGCTGCTCTGACGGTTGCCGGACTGGAGCTCGAGGATCGAGACGGTTAGGCCAGCTATCGCAACCAACGGACCGAAGGGTGGGAGAAGAAGCATGGGGAGGGCCGCTATCCCGAGGCCGAGCGCCCAGCGCGCCCGGGTCGTTCCGCGGAGAGTGCTTGCCAAAGCAGGCTGGGGCCGCCGTGCCTTTGCGGGAGGTACAAAAGGAGTCTTGGGCGCACCCCATGTTGATCCGTCCCACCAGCGCTCCACACCGGGGTCGATCGGATCCGGGTACCACCCTGGACCAGCCGAGCCTGCGGAATTCGGGTGCGTCACTGAGTCTCCTGTGTGTCGTCTCGCAGCGCGACGTCGTTGCGCCTCCCCAATGAAAGCCGACCGCCGACGCGCGGTTGACCACATGGCGGGTGATCTTCATGGCGGCGTGTGATTCACCTGGCCAGCAGTTTTACGTAGCCTTGAAGTCTGTCCGTACGCGAGGAGGTCGCTGATGGCTGGTCTATGGGGTAGGAAGTCGCGCGCGAAGAGCTTGAAGCGCGGCACGTGGGGAAGTGAAACCACAAAGGGCCGCAGCAAGAGCCTGTTCAAGAGGCTGTGGGGCGGCGGTAGCAGCAGCAAGCGCCGCAAGGGCGGCGGCCTGTGGTGAACGCATAAAGCGAAGGGCCCGGACCGTCCGGATCGACGGTCTGGGCCCGTATCCGACCAGCCGGTGTCACGATTCCAGATAATGCAGGACCGCCTGCACCCGCCGGTTTGTCCCCGTCCTCGGCCTTCAGCCCCAGCATCTCCTGCTCGCTCAGCATCCCAGACGGATGCGACGTGTCCCGGAACAGGGGCCGCACCACAACAAGTCGACGCCCATGGTCGCGGGACGGGCTCGTGGGCGTCTTCTAAGTTGGGTGGCGAGTGACCCCCAGGCCGGCGATCGCCGCAGGTGTGCGGACGAGATTGCGAGTGCTGGACTTGTTGTAGATGGCGATCACAGCCCCGCACAGGGCAGCGATAGGAGATGGCCGTGAGCATGCCAACTGAGGCGGATCAAGTGGACGTGAGTCACCACTCGGTGGCGTTTGAACGCATGGCTGAAGCGGCGTTTCTGTCAGATCTGCTGCAGGAGATGTGGTTCGTGCGCAGAGAGGTCATCGACGTACTGCACTCCACGGTCGATGCCTTCGGGTACGACCTCGTCTTGTGGAACCGAGGCGTTACCCGACACGTCCAGCTCAAAACACGGTCGAAGACTGCCCGGACAGCGTCCTACAACTTGGCAACGCAGCTGAGGGATCTGCCAGCGGCGTGTGTCGTCGTGATCGAATGGGAAAGGCTCGACGACGCCAACCGGGCGGAGCTCACCTACCGCTGGTTCGGTGGTGGGCCGCACGAGAGGATCCCTGAACTGGGGGACACAGTCGCCCGGCATACCAAGGCCAACTCGCTGGGCGTCAAAGGGCTCCGTGAAGGACTGCGCAGTGTTCCGCTCGGGCGGTTCCACAAAGTCGCCTCAATGTCAGAGCTCTCCGAGCGGATCTTCGGCCCACCGTCGTGGTTGGCGTCGGTCGCCCTCGCAGATACGTTCTGACCATGGGGGATGACCAGGAGTTTGGCGCTGACACGACCACGACCACACTCTGGAGCCGCTTTGGCCAGAAGCGCCTCTACGTCAAGGTTGACGGCGAACAAGTCGGCTACTGGGACGTCATCGGGGGTGATGCGACGGCCGCAGACCCCGGGCATCCGCAGGCGACTGAGCACCTTGCGGCAATTGAGTCGGCTGCCCTGGGCTGGCTGGCACGTCATGAGAAGGAGACTGAAGCCCCGGTACGAGCCAAAGACCCAGTATCCGGGCCGGTCTCGACCGGGGTGCCGCCTCCGCTACCGTCACAGAGCGTCCAAACTGAGCTCAGTTCGCCAGCGTTGATGCCGCCCGGTGCGTCTGCGCTACCTGCACCGCCAGCAGACCACGGTCGCGACCTCTCCCTGAACAAGCCTGGCGACAGCGCCCGCGAGATGGCGCGCGCGAAGTTTCGCGAGGCTCCGATATCAAATCTTGCCAAGCGGCTGATGGGTCGTCAGACCGGTGGTGACTGGACTTGGCGCCAGGGGGTCCGAGGTGAGCAAGAGGTGGGGAGCGCTCTGTACAACGCCACCCTCCGCACCAGGGGCTGGCTTGTGCTGCACGGGATCACACGCAACGCCCGTGGCACCGACGTCGACCACCTGCTGATCGGCCCGGGCGGCATCTTCTCGATCAACGCGAAGTTTCACGAGGGCAAGAAGGTGTGGCTCAGCGAGCACGCGATCTGGGTCGGCGGCAAGGCGACGCACCATCTACGAGACGCACGCTCGGAGGCCAAGAAGGTCAAAGAACTCCTTGATGCGGCTTATCCGAGCCCACGCGACGTCACTCCAGTGGTCGTCATCGCAGGCTCAAGCAGCTTCTCTCGAGGTAAGAAGGTGCCCTCCGATGTCGTGGTGCGTCACGTCAGCGAGATTGCAGACTGGGTGGCGGGCATGAAGGAGAAGATCAGGCCATGGGAGGTCGAGCAGCTTTACGGAGTGGCTCGCTGGGAGCGGACCTGGCTGCAACCTTGAGTGCTTTCACGACTCCAGATACCGCAAGATCGCCTGCACCCGCCGGTTGTACCCGTCCTCGGCCAGCAGTCCGAGCTTGTCGAAGATCGCGTTCGAGTGCTTCTCCACCGCCGACGTCGACACGTACAGCGCCGCGGCAATCCCAGCGTTTGTCCGCCCCTCGGCCATCAGCCCCAGCACCTCCCGCTCCCGCTCTGTCAGTATCCCGAGCGGATGCGACGTGTCCCGGAACAGCTGCCGCACCACGTCCGGATCCAGCACCAGCCCGCCGGCCTGCACGCGGTCCAGCGCGTCGAGAAAGTCGTCGACACCCATCACCCGGTCCTTGAGCAGATACCCGACGGCGCGCGCGTCATCCCCGAGCAACACCTGCGTGAACTCACGCTCCACGTACTGCGACAGCACGAGGATCCCCACCTCCGGCCAGCGCTTCCGGATCTGCACCGCGGCCCGCACACCCTCGTCGGTATGGGTGGGCGGCATGCGGACGTCCAGCACGACGACGTCGGGCCGCTCGGCCTCCAACCGCTTCATCAACCCCTCAGCGGAGCCGTACGCCGCGACGACGTCGTGCCCCTCGTCCGTCAGAAGGCTGCGGATGCCCTCGCGGAGCAGGGCGGAGTCCTCGGCCAGCATCACTCGCACGGGAGAGTCACCTCGATCTTGGTCGGGCCGCCGGGCGGGCTGTCGACGGCGAGGGTGCCGCCGGCCGTGGCTACTCGGCCGGCTAGGCCGGCCAGGCCGTGGCCGGGGTGGGGGAGGGCGCCGCCTGTGCCGTTGTCGGTGATGGCGACGTGGACTTCTGGGTGCGGGAGGTCTCGACAAGCTCGACCAACGGAGACGCGCACCTCCGCTTCGGTGGCACCCGAGTGTTTGGCCACGTTCGTCAGAGCCTCCGACACCACGTAGTAGATGGTCGTCTCCACATCCGGCGGCAAGCGCTCCGGCGACTCCCACTCCAGCACCGTCGGCGGCTCAGCCCGCGACACCAGCTCCGCCAGCACCGGCGCCAGCCCGTGCGTGTCCAGCGTTGTCGGCCGCACCCGCCACGCGACATCCCGCAGGTCCGTCACCAGCAGCTCAGCCTCCCGCGCAGCCTGCTCCAACAAGAGAGAACCAGACGAAGCACCAACCGCCCGCCGCGCCCGATTCACCAGCAGCCCCAGCGCCACGGCCCGCTGCTGCACGCCATCATGCAGATCCCGCTCGATCCGCCCCCGCTCCGCATCCAGCGCCGCCAGCAGATCAGCCCGGCTCACCGTCAGCGACTCGACCTGCGCCGCCAGCCGCTCGCTCTTGCTCGGCGCCAGCCACCGCGCGGCCGCCGACCGGTCCAGCAGCGCCACCCCGATCAGCCCCATCAGGTCCAGGTACAGCAGGATCGCGCCGACCGGGATCATCCCGAGCAGACCGGCCGTCGACAGCCCGTCGCCCTGGAACGCCTCGTCGACGGTGAGCCGCACGTCGAACAGCCACGACGCCAGCCCCGCGAACACCGCGAACATCCCGTACGCCAGCAGCCCGAGCACCAGGGTGCCCACGAAACCGACAACAACCCGCGCCGCGAGATATCGGGCAGCCCGGGGAGAGGTGAGCACAACCCCGTCGTCGGCCCACCCGAGAAAGCGCACGGTACGACGGCGGTGCCAGGCGACCAGCGACTCAGCCGGCCCGAACGGCGTCGGCCCTCGCAGCAGCGAGACCAGGGAAAAGACCAGGTCAACCGGCCACGTCACCGCGCCAAGGGTCGCGCCCCACAGCATGCGGGCAGCGGAGCTGCGCAAGATGGCGAGGGCGGGGTCCACCTCGCCAGGATAGGGACGCCGCGTCCCGCACGGACTGCGGAAAACCACACCCCACCTGCGGCATATCCCCACGACCTGACGGAGAACCGCAGTCAACCGACCCCCTCGCAGTCAAATAGCGTAGGGGCATGACGACACAAAGCTTCGCCACGACCGTCGCCGACTGGGCCGTCGGGCTCATGGAGACCCTCGGCGCACCGGGCGCTGGCGTAGCAATCGCCCTCGAGAACCTGTTCCCGCCCCTGCCGAGCGAGGTGATCCTGCCGCTGGCAGGCTTCACCGCCGCGCAGGGCACCCTCGTCCTGTGGCACGTGCTCATCTGGACGACGGCGGGCTCCGTGGTCGGCGCCGTCCTCCTGTACAGCCTGGGGGCGTGGCTGGGCCGCGACCGCCTGCGCAACATCGTCGACCGCATGCCGCTCGTGTCGCTGGAGGACGTCGACAAGGCTGAGGCCTGGTTCACCCGGCACGGCGACAAGGCGGTGCTCATCGGCCGGCTCATCCCCATCGTGCGCAGCCTGATCTCCATCCCCGCGGGCGTCGAGCGCATGTCGATCTGGCGGTTCCTCGCCTTCACGACGCTCGGCTCCGGCGTCTGGAACACCCTGCTGGTCGGCGCGGGCTACCTGCTGGGGGACCAGTGGCACATCGTCGAGGAGAGCGTCGGCGTGTTCCAGAAGGTAGTGATCGTCGTAGCGGTCCTGCTGGTCGTGTGGTGGCTGGTCAAGACGCTGCGCGGTCGCCAGGACGTGGACTCGCCCCGGCACGTGCGGAAGCGCTGAGCGTCTCCAGACCCTCGGCGATCATCCGCAGCGCCTCCTCGAAGTCCCCGCTCTGAGCGGGATGCGCGCTCGCGTTCTGAGGGTCCAGCGACTCGGCCGCGGGCAGCAGCCCGAACGAGTCAGCGCTCAGGCGCTGCTGCTCGTGGAACGTGTAGCCGACGACGAAGTGCATCACGGCCTCCGCGGCGACGCGCGACAACGAGTCCGGGACACCGTCGCGGCGGGTGACCGCCAGCAGCTGCGGGCGGACCGGCGAGTCAACGAGCCCGAGCGCCAGCGAGCTCGACACCAGCTCGGCGGCGTCGCGGTAGGCGAGCAGGCACTCGCGCAGCCGCGCACCCAGCCTCCGGACGGCCTCGGACACCGTCATGTCCTCGACCCGCACGTCCGTCATCGGCCCGAGGATCCGCGCGCTGACCGAGGCCAGCAGCGCCTGCTTGTTCGGGAAGTGCCAGTACAGCGCACTCGCCCGCACCTCGAGCGCCGTGGCGATGTTCCGCATCGTCAGGTCGGGCAGCCCGTACTCGTCCAGGAGGCGGAGGGCCATGTCCGACACGTCGTCACGGCTGTGTCTTGGTGATCCGCTCATCGCCACAGTATGGTGCAGAACGCCGTTCAGGTGAACACCGTTCAGGATGAAGCGAGGACTCAAGTGCGAGACGACCACGGAACACCGCGCAGAGCGTTCGAGGCGAGCGACCTGGCCCGCGTCGCGGTCTTCGCCGCCCTCATCGCGGCCCTCGGCCTGCCGGGCAGCTTCAGCGTCTTCGGCGGCGTGCCGATCACCGCGCAGACCTTCGGGGTGATGCTCGCCGGCGCGATCCTCGGGCCGCGGCTCGGGGCGCTCGCGGTCGTCGCGCTGCTCACGCTCACCGCGGCCGGGCTCCCGCTGCTGGCCGGCGGGCGCGGCGGCATCAGTGTCTTCGTCGGACCGTCCGCGGGCTACCTGATCGGCTGGATCGCGGGGGCGCTCGTCGTCGGCCTGATCGTGCACTCGTCTGCTCGGAAGCCGACGGTCTGGCGGACCGCGCTCGCGATGGTCGTCGGCGGCATCCTCGTGATCTACGCCTTCGGCCTGCCCGTCCAGAGCCTGGTCACCCGGCTGTCGCTCCCGCAGACGGCGGTGGCGAGCCTGGTGTTCGTCCCCGGCGACCTCGTGAAGGCCGTGCTGGCGACGGTCACCGTCTCCACGCTCCTGCGGGCGTACCCCCGGGCGTTCCGGCGGAACTGGCGCTCGGTCGAGAGCCGGGAGACCGAGCGCCGGGAAGCTCAGAGCCCGGAAGCCGCGGGCCGGGAAGCCGACGACCGGACACCGCCGGCCCCATGAGCCCGCGCATAGTCCTGCTGGACGGCGCCCCGCACGGGCTGGTCGACCGACTTCGCGCGGTGCGGGCGGCGGGCCACATCCCGCTCGTCGACGACGTCCGCCGGCCCGAGGCGGAGCGGGAGGCCGTGCGTGCCCTGGTGCGGGACGCACGGCCGCCGGCCGACGCGGCCTGGGCGACGCTCACCTCCGGGAGCAGCGGCACACCGCGCATGGTGCTGCGCACCGCCGCATCCTGGGCGGAGTCGTTCCCCGCCGTCTCGGCACTCCTCGACGACCCCGCCGTGCCGGACGCCGAACGCGTGGTCGCCCTGCCGGCGCCGCCGTCGTCCTCGCTCACGCTGTTCTCCCTGGCGCACGCCCTGGACGGCGGACCGCGTCCGGTGTTCCCGGGGCAGGAGGGCGGCCTTCTCGAGGCCACCTCGTTCCACGGAACGCCCCAGGCGCTGCGCGCTCTGCTCGACGGCGGAGGGCTCCCGCGCGTGCGGACCGCGCTCGTCGGCGGCTCCCACCTCGACGAGAACCTGCGGGCGGACGCCGAGTCCCGGGGCATCCGGGTGATCGCGTACTACGGCGCGGCGGAGCTCTCGTTCGTCGCGGTCGACGATGGCGCTGGCCTGCGCCCCTTCCCCGGCGTGGACGTCGACGTGCGCGACGGCGAGCTGTGGGTGCGGTCGCCGTACGTGGCCCTCGGGTATCTCGGGGCGGGCGGGCCGCTGCGGACCGACGGGGACTGGGCGACGGTCGGTGATCTGGCCGAGCTCGATACTGGGCTCGATTCCGTGACCGATTCCGTGACCGATTCCGTGACCGATCCAGGAAACGCGAACGCGGACGGCGCCCAGACCCGCACGCTCAGGCTCCGCGGCCGCGCCGACGGCGCCATCCTCACCGCCTCGGCGACCGTGATCCCCGAGGAGGTCGAGGCCGAGCTCCGCCGGCTTCCCGCCGTCGCGGACGCCGTCGTCTTCGGCTTTCCCGCCGGAAACGTCGGGGCCCTCGTCGCCGCGATGGTCGAACCGGCTCCCGGTTCCCCCGCGATCACCGCGGGCGCGCTCCGCGGCAGCACGTCGTCCCGGTTGGGCCCGGCCCACCGGCCCCGGATCTGGTTCACCGGCGAGCTGCCGCGCAACGCGTCGGGCAAGCCCGCACGCGCCGAGGTCGTACGCCGGGCGCTCGCCGGGGAGGTGACCAGGGTTGCCGGATGAAGCGATGGTCATCGCGGCGCGTCGGACGCCGATCGGCACCCGCGGGCGGGCACTCGCGGCCCTGAACGCCGAGCAGCTCGCCGCACCCGTCCTGCGCGCCGCGCTCGGCGACGCGGAGGCCGCGGTCGGACGCCGGCTCTCCGTCGCCGACGTCGTGCTCGGCAACTGCATGGGCCCCGGCGGCAACCCGGCCCGCGTCTCCGCGCTGGCGGCGGGGCTGGGGGTCGAGGTCCCCGGCGCGACGGTGGACCGGCAGTGCGGCAGCGGCCTCGCCGCGGTGCTCGATGCCGCGACGGCGATCCGTGCCGGGGACGACCGGCCGCGGCTCGCGGGCGGCGTCGAGAGCCCGTCGACGGCCCCGGTCCGGTCTCTCGACGGCGTGCCCTACGACCGCGCCCCGTTCGCCCCGCAGGGCTGGCCGGACCCGGACATGGTGCGGGCCGCGGAAGACCTGGCCACCGTCGACGGTATCGGCAGGGAACGGCAGGACGCCCACGCCGTACGCAGCCACCAGCGGGCGCGGGCCGCCCGCGATGCCGGACGCTTCGCAGAAGAGCTCGTCCCGGTCGCGGGACTGACCGCCGACGACTCCATCGGCGTCGCCGAGCCGCTGCTGCCCCGGCTGCCCGCCCTGTTCGAAGGTGGCACCCTCACCGCGGGGACGGCCACGCGGATCAGCGACGGGGCCGCGGCGGTCGCAGTCGTGTCCCGCCGGCTCGCGGGCCGCGCGCCGGGCCTCGTGCTGCGTGGACATGCGGTGGTCGGCTGCGACCCCGCGCTGCCCGGCGTCGGGGCCGCGCCGGCCGTGCGCGCAGCCCTCGACTCCGCAAACGCCAGCCTCCGCGACGTAACGGCGATCGAGATCGTCGAGGCGTTCGCCGCCCAGTCCCTGGCGGTGCTCGACCGCCTCGGCCTCGACGACGACGATCCGCGTGTGTGCGCCGACGGCGGAGCCCTGGCGCTGGGCCATCCGTGGGGCGCGAGCGGCGCGATCAGCGTCGTGCGGCTGTTCGGGCGGCTCGTCCGCGCAGGCGCCCCCGCCGGGACGCTCGGCGTCGCGGCGGCGTCGGTGGGCGGCGGGCTGGGCGTCGCGGCGGTCTTCGAGGTGGTCCGATGAGCGGCATCAACCTCCAGGGCGCGGGCGTGCGCCTGGGCGACACGGAGGTGCTGCGCGACGTCACGCTGTCGCTGGACGCGCGGACGATCGCCGTCATCGGCGAGAACGGTTCCGGCAAGTCGACGCTCGGCCGCCTGCTCAGCGGCCTGGTCCCCGCCACCGCCGGCACCGTGCGCGTCCTCGGCCTGGACCCGGTGCGCCAGGCCGCCGAGTTGCGCAGCCGCGTCGCGGTGATCTTCAGCAACCCGGACGCCCAGATCATCATGCCCACCGTCGCCGAGGACGTCGCGTTCTCGCTGCGCAGCGAGAAGCTGCCGCGCACGGAGAAGGCGGAACGGGTCACGGCCGCGCTCGAGGAGTTCGGCCTGGCCGAGCTCGCCGACCGGTCCTCGCACGACCTGTCCGGCGGCCAGAAGCAGCTGCTCGCCCTGTGCGGCGCGTTCGTGCGGCGTCCGGACCTGGTGGTCGCCGACGAGCCCACCGCCTACCTGGACGCGCGCAACGCCCGCCGGGTCGCCGACCACCTGCTCGCGGACTCGTCCCACCCGGATACCTCGCACCGCCTGGTGCTGGTCACGCACGACCTGGGGCTCGCGCAACGCTGCGACACAGCGGTGCTGATCCAGGACGGGACGGTGGCCGAGATCGGGGCACCCGCGCAGGTGATCGCCACCTACGAGGCGGGCATCCGATGGTGACGAGATGGTGACCCTGTACCGCCCCGGCAACGGTCCGTGGCACCGGCTGAGGGCCGGACCGAAGACCGCCCTGCTCCTGCTGATAGTGCTCGGCATCTGCCTGCTGCCCGTGACGTGGTGGGCCGCCGGGGTCATGGCCGGCGTCTGCCTCGCGTGCTACGCGGTACCCGGCGCGGGGCTGCGCGAGCTCGGGCGCCAGCTCGTCGCGATCCGCTGGGTGATCGGCCTGACCCTCGTCGGCCAGCTCGTCTTCCTCGGCCCGGAGAGCGCGGCGGCGAACACCACGCGGGTCTCCGTCGCGTGCGCGCTCGCCGCGCTGCTCGCCCTGACCACCCCGGCGACGGAGCTGCTGGAGACCATCGAGCGGGCGATGCAGCCGCTGGTGTTGCTACGGATCGACCCCCGGCGGGCGGCGCTGACGCTGTCCGTGACGCTGAGCACGCTGCCGGTACTCGCCGGCCTGGCCCGGGACGTGCGGGAGGCGCAGCGCGCCCGTGGCGGCGGGCGGAGCCTTCGGCACTTCGCGATGCCGTTCCTCGTCATGGCGCTCAAGCACGCGGACGAGCTGGGCGACGCCCTCGCCGCCCGGGGCGTGCGATGAGGCCGGAGGTGCTCGGCCCCACGGTCGACGAGCAGACCCGGTGCATCCACTACCGGACGCCGCTGGACATCATCGCCATCCGGTTCGCGTGCTGTGGCCGGTACTACCCGTGCCACCTGTGCCACGACCAGAGTGCCGACCACCCGTCGCGGCCGTGGCCGGCCGGTGCGGGCGACCGGCGGGCGGTGCTCTGCGGGGCCTGCTGGACAGAGCTGACCATCACCCAGTACGTGGGCGCCGGGAGCTGCCCGGCCTGCGCGGCCCCGTTCAACCCCGGGTGCGCCCGCCATCATTCGATCTACTTCGGATAATGGCGCCGACCTGAGAGAGTCGTCCCCGTGACTGACGACCGCACCGCCCAGACCCTCCGCTCGATCGCCCCCTACCTGGCCGACTGGGCCTCGTTCCAGGCCGCCTATCACGGCGTGCCCGGCCTGCAGCTGGCCGTCGGCCGCCGCGGCGAGGTCTTCGTCGACCTGGCCTGGGGCACGGCGAACCTGGAGACGGGGGAGGCGCTCACCAGCGACCACCTGTTCCGCGTCGCCTCCCACTCCAAGACATTCACCACCGTCCTGGTGATGCAGCTCGTCGAACGCGGCGAACTGCGCCTGGACGACGCCGTCGGCGCGCTCGTCCCCGAGCTCGACGGCTCGACTGCCGCCGAGATCACCGTCCGCGAGCTGCTCGGCCACCAGGCGGGCATCATCCGTGACTCGTCGGACGGCGACTTCTGGCAGTACGAGCGCCCCTTCCTGGACCGCGAGCAGGTGCTGGAGTGCGTACGCACCGAGGGCGTCGTCTTCGAGCCGAACGAGCACTTCAAGTACACGAACATCGGCTACAGCCTGCTCGGCATCATCATCGAGCGCGTTACCGGCAAGACGTACGACGAGGTGGCGCGCGCCGCCGTGATCGAACCCCTGGGCCTGACCCGGACCGGGACCGAGCTCGACCCCGCCCGCGCGGACGAGTACGCGGCGGGCCACACCGGCCGCATCTCGCACGCCGACGCCCGCCGCGTCATCCCGCACGTCGACACCCGCGCCATGGCGGCGGCCACCGGCTGGTACTCCACCGCGCTCGAGATGGTCCGCTACGGCGCCACGCACGTGCTCGGCGACACCACGCTGCTCACCGACAAGAGCAAGCGCCTGGTCCAGCGCGAGGAGTCGACCGTAGCGGTCCGGGGCGTGCAGCTCGGCCGGTACGGCGTCGGCATCGAGCTCGGCAAGGTCGGCGACCGCGAGCTCGTCGGACACTCGGGCGGCTACCCCGGCCACATCACACGCACCTGGATCGACCCCGTCGACGGCCTCGTGGTCTCCGCGCTGACGAACGCCGTCGACGGCATCGCCAACCAGATCGCGGGCGGCGTCATCCAGATCATCAACCTGGCGCTCGCGGCGGCGGACGAGGTCGCGGCTGCCGCGACCGGCGGGAACCCGGTGCCGCCCGTCCCGGCGAACGCGCCCGTCGGTCGCTTCGCCAACCTGTGGGGCGTGTCCGACGTCGTGGACCTCGGCGGGATCCTGCACACCATCAACCCGCGCTTCCCGCAGCCGGCCGAGGTGGCACAGCGGCTCGTCGTGTCCGACGGGCGCCTCGCGCAGGAGTCCGTCGCCGGGTTCGGCACGGTGGGCGAGCCGGTACAGGTCGAGCGGGACGCCGCCGGCGCCGTCGTCGCCGCCCGCTTCGGCGCGATGACCGCGTGGCCGGTCGAGGAGTACCGGGCGCGGGTGCTCGGCGGCTAGGAGCAGGTCTGGCAGAGGCCTGACGGCCTCGGGCAGACAGGTACCCCGCGGGCTGTGTTGCGGAGAGTGGACATTGTGTACTCTCCGCAACACAGCCCGACTGGGTGGTCCTTCCCTGCGGCGCAGGCTCGATCAACAGCGGCGGCGGTCTTCGGGTGACTGCGCCCCCGTCGCGGTAGCGTTGGCAGGTGACTTTCAACGAGGGCGGTCAGTTCGAGGGTGGTCGGGTCCGCAAGGGCGGCGGACGCCGAGGCGCCGTCGCCGTGGGCGGTGGCGGCGGCATCGCGATAGTCATCGCGCTGGTGTACATGCTGGTGACCGGCAACAGCCCGGCGGACGTCCTCGGCGGCACCACGTCGGGCGGCGGGGACACCGGCGAGGCGGGCTACATCGGGGAGTGCACGGCCGAGCAGGCCAACACCGACCCGGAGTGCCGCCTGAACGCCGCGGTCCAGTCGCTCGACGCCTACTGGGCGACGACCCTCCCGGAGCAGGGCGGCGTCGAGTACCAGATGCCCGAGGTCGTGAGCTTCACCGACGCCGTCGACACGGGCTGCGGCTCGGCGACGTCGGCCACCGGGCCGTTCTACTGCCCCGCCGACACCACCGTGTACGAGGACCTCGCGTTCTACGACCAGCTCTCCAGCCAGTTCGGCGCCAAGGGCGGACCGCTGGCCGAGATGTACGTGACGGCGCACGAGTTCGGTCACCACATCGAGAACCAGCTGGGGTTGTTCGAGCGGGCCGACCGGTCGGGCACCGGCCCGGAGTCCGACTCCGTACGCATCGAGCTCATGGCCGACTGCCTCGCCGGCATGTGGGCGGGCACCGCGGCCACGACCGAGGACCCGGACACGGGCGTCACGTTCCTCGAACCGATCGAGCGAGCGGAGCTGGAGCAGGCGCTCTCCGCGGCGGCAGCCGTCGGCGACGACAACATCCAGCGGCGCTCGGGCGGCGACGTGAACCCCGAGGCCTTCTCGCACGGCTCCAGCGAGCAGCGCGTCAAGTGGTTCACCACCGGCTACAACGGCGGCACCATCCAGGACTGCAACGCGCTGGACGCCTCGTCCCTCTGACCGTACGGTTGGCCCATGCACCTCAGCGCACGCACGACGACGCCGGATCCCTCCGGCGCGCGCTGACCCTGCACTCAGCAACCCAAGCCCCGGAGCTCGCTCCGGGGCTTTTGGTTTGCCCGGCACCGGGGCGGCTCCTCCATCGAAGGAGCAACCATGAACGACGTCGCCGTCAGCCACGAGCAGGATCAGCACGATCAGCACGGCCCGGGCGCCGACCAGCCCGCACCGGTCCTCGACCACCGCGAGCTCGGCCGTGACATGCGGATCTTCGAGTCGAGCCCGCTCGTCGGCCCGGGCCTGCCGCTGTGGCTGCCCGCCGGCGCGGCCGTGCGGTACGAGCTGGAGCAGTACGCCCGCGAGGTGGCGCTGCGCACCGGCTGCGAACCCGTGTACTCGCCGGTGCTCGGCAAGCGGTCGCTGTTCGAGCGGTCGGGTCACTGGGCCAAGTTCGCCGACGACATGTTCCCGCCGATGGCGATCAGCGACTCCGACGTCGACCCGCTCGTGCTGCGCCCGGCCAACTGCCCGCACCATGCGCAGATCTACGCGTCCGAGCCGCGTTCGTACCGTGACCTGCCCGTGCGGTACTCGGAGCTCGCGCCGATGTTCCGGGCGGAACGGTCGGGCGTGCTGTCCGGGCTGAGCCGGGTGCGGCAGATCAACCTCGACGACGCGCACGTCTTCTGCCGTCCCGACCAGGTGGCGGACGAGGTGCACGTCGCGCTGGCCGCCGTCCTGGAGGTGCTCGACACCCTCGGTATCGAGGTGTCGTACCTGCGGTTGTCCGGCCGGGACGACTCGGGCAGCTGGCTCGGCGCGCCCGAGCAGTGGGCAGCCGCGGAGGACGCGCTCCGGGCGGTGCTGGCCCGGCTCGCGGGCGGGCTGGACTGGCGCGCCGAGGCGGGGGAGGCCGCGTTCTACGGGCCCAAGATCGACGTCCAGGTGCTCGACGCGCGCGGGCACGAGGAGACCCTCGCGACCGTGCAGCTCGACTTCAACCAGCCGGAGCGGTTCGACCTGACCTACGTCGCGGCCTCCGGCGAGCGGGAGCGGGTGGTGATGATCCACCGCGGCACCGTCGGTGCGATGGAGCGGATGGTCGCGTTCCTCCTGGAGCGGCACGCCGGACGGCTGCCGTTCTGGCTCGCGCCGGTGCAGGTCTGCCTGCTGCCGGTGGGTAGTTCTGGGGTCGACGGCGGTGCGGGTGACGGCGGGGTCGTCGACGGAGGTGCGGCCCGCGTCGCGGTGGACCAGGCCGGTGAGCTGGCCGCCGACCTGCGCGCCCGCGGGCTCCGCGTGCGGGTGGAGTGGGACGGGTCGCTCGGCAACCGCATCCGGCTCGCCCGTCAGCGCCGGGACGCGCTGCTGGGGGTGCTCGGGCCGCGCGAGATCGAGGCGGGGGTGCTCGCGGTGACCGACCCGGCATCGGGCGTGAAGTCTTCTGTACGGCTCTCCGAGCTGGGGGACAGGCTGGCGGAGGCGGCAAGGAAGCGGGTGGTGCGGGTCGGGCTGTGAGGGGTCACGACAGGCTCGACCAGCGATATCCGGCTTGACCAGCAGGGGGTGTCGGCAAGCTCGATCAGCGGACGAGGCGGGGTCAGGGGGCCCAGGTGCGGTGGTCTCGGGCTGCCAGGTGGACGATCTCGAGCTCGCGCTCCGTGAGCATCGGCCGCCGGCTCTCGAGCCACGGCACCAGCTCGTTCGCCGTGAGCACCTCGACGCCGTCGCGCGGACCCTCGACGCGGGGCTGGTCCGTCCGGACGAAGACGATGAGCGCCTGCACGGTGACCGGTACGCGCGTCGCGCGGCCCAGGATCTCCTGGGTGCGGCGCGCGGTGTCCCGGGCGAGGTCGGCGGTCACGTCCTGGGTGGGGCGGTAGACCGAGTGGACGGTGTAGACGCCGGACGGCCCGATCACGAGCTGGTCGAGCTCGAGCTCGGCCGGACGCTGCCCCGAGCGTGTGGTGGGGGCGGAGCGGACCGAATGGAGGACGCGCCAGACGGGACGGTGGGCCACGAGCTCCCAGAGCTCCTGGGCGACGGCTCGCACGCCGGCGATGCGGCGGCTCAGTGCCCGGTGCCGCTCGTCGGGACGCCCGGTCAGCCTGCCGCGCAGCACCGACGTGAAGTGCTGCCGGGTGTAGGCGCGACGTTCGTCGAGCAGGTGCTTGGCCGGTCGGTTGTTCGTCAGGTCGTCTCCGCGGGCCAGGCGGCCGGTGCGGAGATTGGGTAGTGCGTCGGCGACGGTGACGGGAACGCTCGGTGAGTCTGTGCCCATGGGCGGACCGTACGTCCGAGACGGTTCTACCGCGCGCTCTGGCGGTGAAACGTCGGCTCTATCACCCGTGGCCGCCCGGAACCGCCGTGAGCGGGCGTCCTACTCCGCCGCGTCCTGCTCCACCGCCGGCCCCGCCGGGAACGCGCGGCGGGCCACGAGCACCACGACAAGGGCCGCCACGAGCAGTGCCACCCCGACGTAGGGCACTGCGGCGAGCCCGACGCCGTCGAGCACGAGCGCCCCGAGCGCCGCCCCGCCACCGATCCCGATGTTGGCGGTGGAGTTGACGAGCGCCCCGACGACGTCGGGCGAGGCCCCGCGGGTGCGGATGGCCGCCGTCTGGAAGACGGCGGCGACCGCGCCGAACCCGATGCTCCACACCGCAGCGGCAGCGAGCGTGCCCACGGTGCCGGGGAAGGTGAGGCCGAGCGCCAGGATCCCGGCCGCGACGACCCCGAGCGTGACGACGGTGGTCTGCCGGAGCCGCACGTCGAGCCGGGCGGCGGCGTACCAGGCGCCGAGAAGGCCGAGCGCGCCGGTCAGGAGGAGCGTCGGGCCGAGCGCCGCCGTCGCGAGGCCGGCCGCGAGCAGCAGCACCGACACGTAGGTGTAGACCGTGTAGTGGCCGAGGTACGCGAGCGCGTTCGCGGACGTGACCTGGGCGAGCGCGGTGCGGCGGGCACCCCGGGCGGCGTCGGCCGGGGGAGTGCCGCCCCCGGCGACGGACGGCAGCAGCAGCGCGGTGAGCGCCGCGGCGAGCGTGCACGCCCCGGCCAGCACCAGGAAGGAGGCGCGCCAGCCGACGGCGGCGCCGAGCGACGTCGTCAGCGGCACGCCGAGCACGAAGCCCGCGGACGCGCCGAGTGTGACCAGGGCGAGCGCGCGCCCGGCGAGGTGCGGGCGCACCAGCCGGGACGCGTACCCGATGCTCACCGAGAAGAAGACCGCGTGGGCCGCGCCGCCCAGCGCCCGGGCCACCGCGACGAGCGCGAACGTGGGCGCGACCGCGACGATCACGTTGCTCAGGACGTAGATCCCGAGGGTGGTGAGCAGCAGCGTCTTGCGGGGCAGCCTGCGCGTGGCCGACGTCAGCGGCACGGCGAGCACCGCGACCATGAATGCGTAGGCGGTCACGAGCAGCCCGGCAGTGCCCTCCGAGACGGTGAGGTCGTCGCTGATCAGGGGCAGCAGACCCACCGGGACCAGCTCGGTGGTGATGGCGACGAACGTGGCGAGCGCCAGGGCGAACAGCCCGCCGGCTGCGTCGCGCACGTCGCCGGGCTGCCAGGTCGGACGTATGCGCGGTGTGGCCATGGGCTCCATCCCAGACCGGACACGCCCCACTGGCAAGGCGATACCCGCGACACCGGTTGTGGGCGCGACAGTTGTTGCTTCGCGTCCGTCCTGGACGCAACGATCGCGCCCACAACCGATCAGTCCAGGGCGCGGATGCGGACCTGGGCGAAGGTTGCTGTTGTCGGCGGGGTGGCGCCGCCGCCCGCGTAGATGCCGACCTTCGGGGTGGTGTCGGACGGGAGGGTCCAGGTGGCGCCGAAGCGCCAGGTCCGGCCGTCGCGCGAGGACGCCGCCCGGTACTCGTGCTCGCCGGTGTTCGGTTCGGTCGTGTGGAACAGGCGCAGGTGCATCGTGTCGGCGACCGGCCCGGAGACGTGGCCGCCGAACCAGGTGCGCCCGTCGGCCGTGAGCTCCTTGCCGAACTCCACCTGGCGGGTCTGCCAGATCGACACGGGCGCGAGCCGCAGGAAGTCGTCGTCGCCCGCGTGCACCAGCAGGCCCGCCTGCTGGTAGTTGCGCACGCTGTTCTCGCCCAGCGGCAGCGTGACGGTGGTCTCCAGCACGAAGTCGCCCGCCGGTGCGTCGCGCAGCAGCGCGGGCGCGTCGTTGGCCGACCCCACCAGATCGTGGCCGGTCAGCGGCCAGGCCAGGGCGCCGTCCGTGATCCCGACGCCGTCCGGTCCCGTCGACGGAGCGTGCAGCCAGCTCCAGCCCGGGTCGAGGTCACCGTCGAACTCCTCGGTGAACGTGACAGCACCCGCCCGCGGCTCGGCGACCCGCCGGGTCACCGGCTCGTGGGCCGGCACGACCGTCAGGTTGTCGAGCTGCGTCTCACCGCCGTCCGCGGCCAGGCTCACGGGAGCCCGCCGGGGGAGCGAGGTGCGCGGCTCGAACCGCACCTCGGCGTCGACGTCGCCCAGGCCGCTCGACGAGAGCCGGGCGGTGACCGCGCCGTCCCGCGCCTCGACGGTCAGCACGTGCCAGTCGCGCAGGTCCACGTTCGCGGGCAGCGCGGCCCGCAGCTCCCGCCGTCCCTGCCCGACGACGAGCTCGCGCGCCTCCGCATCCAGCCGCACCCGCACGGCGGCCCGTCCGGGTCCGCCCAGGGTCGCCGTGAACGAGGCGTCGGTGTCGGGCAGCCGCACGTCGGCCTCGATCCGCACGTCACGCGGGGCAGGAACCGTCCGCACGACGGCGGCATCCCGCCTGCTCGGCACCAGCCGGGCCAGCGCGCCCGCGTCGCCCGAGCCGTCGAAGCCCCGGGCGAACGTGCCAGAGACCCGCCGCAGACCAGACCCGGATGCCGGGTCGCCGCTCACGATGCCGAGCCCGCTCGTGGACACCGGCCCCGGCCGCGGACCCTCGCTCGGCCCCGCGCCGGCATTGACCACCGGCCACCCGTCGATCCAGTCCATCCGGTCGATCAGCGTGGGCCGTCGGTTCACGCCGCCCGGCTCCTCCAGCCAGGCGTCGTCCTTGTCGATCGCGTGGTAGAGCATCCAGTCCTGCCCGGCGGCGTCGGTCAGCACCGCGTGGTGCCCGACGCCGATCCACCGGTTCCCGTTCTGCGCCACGACCTGTGTACCGCCCACCCGCGACTCGTTCAGGCTCACGCCCTCGTGGTCCGTGAACGGGCCCAGCGGCGACCGCGACCGCCCCGTGTAGACGCTGTACCCCGTGACCGGCCCGGCGCAGCAGTTCGCCGACGACCCCATCAGGTAGTACCAGCCGTCCCGCTTCACCACGAAGGCGCCCTCGTACCGGTCCGCGACGGTCACCCGCGTGAGCTCACCCACCGCCCGCGTGCCGGTCTCGTCCAGCCGCGTGACCCAGAGGCCGCCGTTGAAGCCGCCGAAGTAGAGGTAGCGCGACCCGTCGTCGTCGGCGAACAGGGCAGGGTCGATGGTGTTCAGATAGGTGTCGCCGCCCGCGGGACGCGGGTCCAGGACCGGCCCGCCCGAGTCGGTCCACGGCCCCGTCGGCGTCGGCGCGGTCGCCACGCCGATCGTGTAGTCCCACGGGTCGGGGTTCGCCGCCGTGTCGGTCACCGTGTAGTACATGACGTACTGGCCGTCCACGTACCGGATGTCCGGCGCCCAGAAGTACGAGGCGCTCGCGGCCCACGCCGGCCGGTTCTCGTCGTCGAAGATCGTGCCCACGTACTCCCAGGACTCCAGGTCCCTGGACCTCGAGACGTGCATGTTGCCGAACGGCCCGCCCGAGACCAGCGGGTCGCTCGTCGCGTACAGGTACCACCAGCCGTCCTTGCCGCGGATGATCGCGGGGTCGGCATAGGTGTCGGCGAACGGCGCGGTGATCGGGTTCGTGAAGGTGGTGGACGGCGGCTGCACGCTGCCCGACGGCGGTGACGCTGCCGCGGCCGGGGCGGCACCACCGCCGTCGGACAGCGCCGTGGCGCCCAGGACCAGTGCGAGCGAGGCGAGGACGGCGACTGACCGTGGCTGCATGGGGTTCCCATCCCTTCGGGCGGCGCGCCACGTCATCGGCGACATGGCCCGTCGCTCCATCACAACGGACTGACTGGTACAACGTAGTACCGGACGCGAAGGTACCGTCGCCCGGCCCGTCCCGTCCAGGGTGTCGCCGACGTGAGGCAACGCACCGTAATCCCTGGACCGTGGGCACTAGACTGGAAGGGCCCCCGCCGCTGTGGGCCGAACGACCACCCACCACCCCAACCGTGAGGAACACCTGCGTGATCACTGCCCATGGCGTCGAGCTGCGCGTCGGCGCGCGCGTGCTGCTGAGCGAGGCGAACTTCCGGGTCGCCTCGGGCGACCGGATCGGTCTGGTGGGCCGTAACGGTGCAGGCAAGACCACGCTGACCAAGACCCTCGCGGGCGAGACCCTCCCGTCGGGCGGGCAGATCGTGCGCGGCACCGACATCGGTTACCTGCCGCAGGACCCCCGCACCGGCGACCTCGAGGTCCTCGCGATGGACCGCGTGCTGTCCGCGCGCGGCCTGGACAAGGTCATCTCCAAGATGCGCCAGGCCGAGGGCGAGATGGCGTCCCTCGACGAGGCGACGCAGAACGCCGCGATGGAGCGCTACCCCAAGCTCGAGGCGCGTTTCCTGGCAGCCGGTGGTTACGCCGCCGAGTCGGAGGCGCAGATCATCACCGCGAACCTCGGCCTGGACGAGCGGGTCCTGGGGCAGCCGCTCGGCACGCTCTCCGGTGGCCAGCGCCGCCGGATCGAGCTGGCGCGCATCCTGTTCAGCGGCGTCGAGACCCTGCTCCTGGACGAGCCGACGAACCACCTCGACGCGGACTCCATCATGTGGCTGCGCGACTACCTCAAGGCGTACAACGGCGGGTTCATCGTGATCAGCCACGACACCGACCTGCTGCGCGCCACCGTGAACAAGGTGTTCCACCTGGACGCCAACCGCGGCGAGCTCGACCAGTACAACCTGGGCTGGGGCGCGTACCTCGAGCAGCGCGAGACGGACGAGCGGCGTCGTCGGCGGGAGCGGGCGAACGCCGAGAAGAAGGCCGGCACGCTGCTCGCCCAGGCCGAGAAGATGCGCGCCAAGGCGACCAAGGCCACCGCGGCGCAGAACATGATCAAGCGCGCCGAGAAGATGCTCGGTGGGCTGGAGGCCGAGCGCGTCTCCGACCGCGTGGCACACCTGCGCTTCCCGACGCCGGCGCCCTGCGGGCGTACGCCGCTCACCGCCAACGGCCTGTCGAAGGCGTACGGGTCCCAGGAGGTGTTCGCCGGGGTGGACCTGGCGATCGACCGTGGGTCCCGCGTCGTCATCCTCGGGTTCAACGGTGCGGGCAAGACGACGCTGCTGCGGATCCTCGCTGGCGTCGAGGCGGCCGACACCGGCGAGGTGGTGCCCGGGCACGGGCTCAAGCTCGGCTACTACGCGCAGGAGCACGACACGCTCGACATGAACGTGACGGTCGTGGAGAACCTGCGGCACGCCGCGCCCGACCTCACCGACACGCAGGTGCGGTCCGTGCTGGGCTCGTTCCTGTTCAGCGGGGACGACGCCTACAAGCCGACCAACGTGCTGTCCGGCGGCGAGAAGACGCGTCTGGCGCTGGCGACGATCGTCGTGTCCGGCGCGAACGTGCTGCTGCTCGACGAGCCCACGAACAACCTGGACCCGGCGTCGCGCGCCGAGATCCTCGGGGCCCTGAAGACGTACGAGGGCGCAGTGGTGATGGTGACGCACGATGACGGCGCCGTGGAGGCACTGGAGCCCGAGCGCGTGCTGCTGCTGCCCGACGGCGACGAGGACCTCTGGAACGACAGCTACCAGGAGCTCGTCTCCCTCGCCTGAGTTCGACCCGGGTAGCCACTACACCAGCGGGGGGGGGTTGGGGGGGGGGGGGAAGTGGGAAACCAGGGAAACAACCCCCCCCGCGGGGGGGTGCCCCCCCCGGGGAGGCAAGGGGGGGCCCCCGCGGGGCGGG
>NZ_JBFAKY010000028.1:0-75727 GCF_040656015.1 Promicromonospora sp. NPDC050249
TTGGCATTGACTATCAAGCACACTGTTGAGTTCTCAAACAACCGACGCACACCGTCAGAGCCGCAATCTTTCCGATCGCTTCCCTGTCCGGGGCAGTGCCTGTAACTTACCAGGCCCTTTCGGACTTTTCCAAATCCTCGTCAGCCTGTCAGCCGGGAGAATTCTTCAACCATCCGAGGTATTTCCGATTCCCATTTACGCCATCCTCAGAAGAATGAATCTCTGACGACTTGCGAAGGTTGGGACGTCTCCTGGTCGATCGCGGCGCTAGCCGCTTGATCAACGTTCGGAGGCAACCTGTGTAACTTACCCTACCACGTTCCCCGGCGCAAGGACCCTCTTCAGGGTCCGTGGTTGGGGAGGCGATCCAGCAAGCCCCCACCCAGTTCCGGAGCGCACAAGGCTACTACGAGATCTGGGTTGGTTTCCACCCCGGGACCGGCCAGTTGCGCTCTCGCGCTTCCTGTCCGTGTCTCCCTGTCGGGCGAACAACCGGAACAGTACACAGCGATCGGCACCCGCGCAAAATCGGCGAGCGATCCGGACCGCGCGGCGCCTGAAACGGCGGATCGGCGGCGGACCCGCTGGGTGTCCGCCGCCGCCGTCGTCACTCCACGGTGACCGACTTGGCCAGGTTCCGCGGCTTGTCGACGTCGTGCCCGAGGGTCAGGGCCGCGTGGTACGCAAGCAGCTGCAACGGCACGGTCAGCAGCAGCGGGTCGAGCTCCCGTTCGCTGCGTGGCACGTCGATCCGTTCCGCCCGCAGCTCCCCCAGGTCCACGCCCGGGTGCGTGACGACCACGAGTGGCCCGCCACGGGCGGAGATCTCGTGCAGGGCTGCGACGTTGCGGTCGGTCAGCTCGTCGTCGGGCACGATGGCGACGGTCGGCACCTCCGGCGAGATGAGGGCGAGCGGCCCGTGCTTGAGCTCCGACATCTGGTACGCCTCGGCGTGCCGGTAGCTGATCTCCTTGAACTTCTGCGCGCCCTCGCGCGCCACCGGGTAGCCCCGGACCCGGCCGACGAAGAACAGGCTCTCGGCGGCGGCGAGCGCCTTGGCCGCCTCAGCGATACGCGCCTCGCCGTCGAGCACCTGCTCGATCTGTGCCGGCAGGTTCTGCAACCCCGCCACGAGCCGGCGTCCGTCGGCGACGGAGAGGTCGCGAACGCGGCCGAGCTGGAGCGCGAGCAGCGCGAAGCCCACGAACATCGTGGTGAGCGCCTTGGTGGAGGCGACGGCGATCTCCGGTCCGGCGTGCAGGTAGATCCCTCCGTCGCAGGCCCGGGCGATCGCGGAGCCGACGACGTTGACCAAGCCGATGACCCTGCCACCCTTGCGGCGGATCTCCTCCACCGCCAGCAGGGTGTCGATGGTCTCGCCCGACTGGCTCACCGCGACGTACAGAGTGTCGGGCTCGATCACCGGGCCGCGGTAGCGGAACTCGCTCGCTGCCTCCGCGTCGGCGGGGACACGCGCGAGCTCCTCGATGAGGGACGCGCCCATCTGCCCCACGTAGTACGCCGATCCGCAGCCCAGGATCTTGACGCGCCGCACGGCGCGCAGCTCCCGGGCGTCCATGTCGAGCCCGCCCAGGTGGGCCGTGGCGAACCGCTCGTCGAGCCGCCCGCGCAACGCGCGCTCCACGCTGGCCGGCTGCTCGAGCATCTCCGTGTACATGCGCGGGCGACCGTCGATCTGTCCGTGCTCGTAGGCGCTGGGGTCGACGTCGACCTCGCGTGCCGTGGTCTGCGTCCGCGTCAGGTCGCGGCGGAACGTGGTGAAGCCCGACGCCGTCACGGTCGCCAGCTCGCCGTCGGTCAGGTGCGCCACCGTGGTGGTGTGGCGCACCAGCGCCGCGAGGTCGGAGGCGATGAACATCTCCTTGTCCCCCACCCCGACCAGCAGCGGGCTGCCGTTGCGGGCCACCACCACGCGGTCCGGGAAGTCGGCGTGCACGACGGCGAGCCCGTACGTGCCCTCGACGGCGTCCAGCGCGTCCACGACCTTGCCCTCGAGCGTGTCGGCGTCCGAGCGGGCGATGAGGTGGGCGAACACCTCGGTGTCGGTGTCGCTCACGAGTGCCATGCCCTCGCCGGTGAGCCGTGCGCGCAGTGCCGCGGCGTTGTCGATGATGCCGTTGTGCACCACAGCCACCGTGCCGCTCGCGTCCGTGTGCGGGTGGGCATTGGCGTCCGTCGCGGGGCCGTGGGTCGCCCAGCGCGTATGGCCGATGCCTACCCGCCCGGGCATCCGCTTGGGCAGCACCTCGGCGAGGTCACGCACCCGACCCGCGCGTTTGGTCACCCGGAGCTGCGAGCCGACGACGGCGACGCCCGCCGAGTCGTACCCCCGGTGCTCCAGCCGGCCGAGCGCCTCCACGAGCAGCGGGGCCGCGTTCTGGCCCCCTACGTAACCGACGATTCCGCACATGTCTGTTCTCCTTCAGCCGTAGATCTTCAGCCGTAGATCATCCGGCGCAGCTGCCGCTCGCTGAGCCGGGGCGCCGCGACGACCCGGTGCTCCAGCTCGGCGGCGATGCGCGCGAAGATCTCGGGGTTCTTGGCCCCATGGGTCTTGAGCTCGGCGTGCCGCCGTCGGACGATCTCCTCGACCGGGGTGGCGTAGTACGCCACGACGTCGCCGATCACCCGTGCCGCCTCGGCGGGCGTGAGTCCTGTGGACGCCGCCACGTGGGCGACGAGGTCGGAAGACGTCCTCATGCCGTGAGACTGGCCCATGCGGATCCAGATCAGCAACTTCTTGCCCGATATCGGGCAAGAACCAGCACCAGCAGTGTGCGGACATGCGGAACGGCGGCCGCCCGCTTGTCAGCAGGCGACCGCCGTCGTGCGTACTGGCCGGTCAGGCGGCCGTACCGCGTGGCATCACTCCGACGCGGCGACCGCCAGCGTCCTCTTCCCGCGCCGCAGGACGGCGAACCTGCCGTGCAGCAGGTCCTCGGACGTCAGAGCCTGGTCCTCGGCGGTGACCTTGACGTTGTTCACGTAGGCGCCACCCTCCTTGACCGCGCGGCGTGCTTCGCCCTTGGAGGCGACGATCCCCGAACCCGCCAGCAGGTCCACGACGAGGTCACCTGCCTTGGCCGTCACGCTCGGGAGCTCCGACACCGCTCCGGCGAGCGTGCGGGCGTCGAGGTCGTCCAGCGAACCGCGGCCGAACAGCGCCTGGCTCGCCGCGATGACCGCCTCGGTCGCGGCCGCGCCGTGCACCAGCGTGGTGACGTCGCCCGCGAGCGCCTTCTGGGCCTCGCGGGCGAAGGGCCGCTCGGCCACCTCGCGCTCCAGCTCCGCGATCTCCTCCCGGCTGCGGAAGGTGAACACCTTGAGGTAGTTCACGACGTCGGCATCCGCCTGGTTGAGCCAGAACTGGTAGAAGGCGTAGGGGCTCGTCATGTCCGGGTCGAGCCAGACCGCGCCGCCCTCGGTCTTGCCGAACTTGGTGCCGTCAGCCTTCGTGATGAGCGGCGTGGTGAGCGCGTGGGCGCTCACCCCCTCGGCCTTGCGGACCAGCTCGACGCCGGCGAGCAGGTTGCCCCACTGGTCGTTGCCGCCCGTCTGCAAGGTCACCCCGCGCCGTCGGTACAGCTCGAGGAAGTCCATCCCCTGCAGCACCTGGTAGCTGAACTCGGTGAAGCTGATGCCCTCGTCCGAGCTCAGCCGCCGCGCGACCGTGTCCTTGGCGAGCATGGTGCTCATCCGGAAGTGCTTGCCGATGTCGCGCAGGAACGCGATCGCGGACAGCCCTGACGTCCAGTCCAGGTTGTTCACCATCGTGGCGGCGTTCGGTCCGTCCCAGATGAGCAGTGGCTCGATCTGGCCGCGGATGCGCTCCACCCAGCCCGCGACGACCTCCGGGTCGTTGAGGGTGCGCTCGCCGGCCATCTTGGGGTCGCCGATGAGCCCGGTCGCGCCGCCGACCAGCGCGGTGGGCCGGTGCCCGGCGTCCTGCAGCCGGCGTGCGGTCAGGATCTGGACCAGGTTGCCGATGTGCAGGGACGGCGCGGTGGGGTCGAAGCCCACGTAATAGTCGACGGTGCCCTCCGACAGCGCAGAACGCAGCGCGGCCTCGTCGGTGGACTGCGCCACCAGGCCTCGCCATTGCAGCTCGTCGAGGATGTCGGTCACCGTGGTTGCTCCTTCTTCGTGGGTCGGGGGCCCGTCCTGGGCCCACCGTCATAGTCTGCCCGACGGCGGGAGCGACCCGGCTCCGATGAGTTCTGGCGCGCCGCGTCGTCGGACGTTCCATGGAAACGAAAAAGCCTCAGCGTTCAGCCGCCTGGTCGGGCAGGCTGGAACCATGACCGACAACGACATGCCCGGCTGGAAGCGGAACGTAGCGCTGTTCCTGACCGGACAGACGATCTCCCTGCTCGGGTCCATGCTGGTCATGTTCGCCGTCATGTGGCACCTGACCATCGAGACCCAGTCCGGGGCCGTGCTCATGATGAGCATCGTCTTCGGCATGCTGCCGCAGGCGGTCATGTCGATCTTCGGCGGGGTATGGGCCGACCGGCACTCCCGCAAGCTCCTGATCATGGGCGCCGACACCACCATCGCCGTGGTCACGCTCGGTCTTGCCCTGCTGATGGTCAGCGGCGTCGACGACCTGTGGGTCATCTACGTGGCGCTGGCCGTCCGATCGACCTTCGCGGGCATCCAGACCCCCGCGGTGAGCGCGATGATCCCGCAGATCGCGCCGGCCGATCAGCTGATGCGCGTCAACGGCATCTTCCAGTCGATCCAGTCGGGGATGATGCTGCTCGCTCCCGCCCTTGCGGCCGTGGTCTATGCGTCCTTCGACATCGTCACCGTGTTCTTCGTGGACGCGGCGACCGCGCTCATCGGCGTCGGGATGCTCGCGCTGGTCACCGTGCCCCGTCTGGTGCGGGCCGACGCCGAGAACGGGCCGGTCAGCTACTTCGGCGACCTCGTCGCGGGTGTGCGGTACATCGGCTCGAACGGCCCCGTGAAGTGGCTGGTCTCGCTGTTCGCCCTGGTGATGTTCCTGGTCGGCGCGCCGAGCTACCTCACGCCACTGATGGTCACCCGCACGTTCGGCGACGAGGTGTGGAAGCTGACCGCCAACGAGCTGTTCTGGGGCGGCGGCATGCTGCTGGGCGGCATCATCATGGCCACCGTGGGCCCGCGGATCAAGCGCCGGGTGCGGCTCATGGTGGGCTCAGTGGTGACCACCGGCGTACTCGTCGCAGGCCTCGGCTTCTCCACGAACATGTGGGTGTTCTTCGGGTTCGGCCTGCTGATCGGCATCACGTTCGCGACCCTCAACACGCCGGCGTTCACGATCCTCCAGGAACGTGTGGAGCCCGAGATGCAGGGGCGGGTCTTCGGCTTCGTCGGGATCGTGATGACCGTCGCGATGCCGCTGTCCATGGTCGTGTTCGGCCCGCTGGCCGACCAGTACTCCGTCGAGTCGCTCCTGATCCTTGCCGGCGCCCTGCTGGTCGCCGTGCTGGGCGGGATCCTCGCGGTACCGGCCGCTCGGCGCTCCCTGGCGCAGGTCGACGTGGCCCCCGAGTCCGTGGACGACGACGCGGCCGGCGATGCTGCCGGCGAGCCGGTCGACGCAGCCGGAGCACCGCAGGCGGCTGACCGCCGGTAGCTCGAGGAGCTCCCTGGAGCGGAGGCCGGTCCCCGATGGTTCGGGGGCCGGCCTTCGTCGTTCCGTCCGGTCTGTGCTCCTGTGCCGCAGGACACAACCGGCCGGCCCTGCTCGCGTGCCAGGATTGACGCGTCCCACTGATGGCAGCCGAGCGTTCGGAAGGTTCCTGTGAGCACCCCCAAGATCTATGCCCTGCACGAGAACCCCGAGTGGTTCCCGCCGTTCGCGGAGGCCTTCGCCGCCGAGGGGGTCGAGTACGTCGAGTGGGTGCTGACGGACGGCGTGATCGACCTCTCCGATGCACCGCCCGAGGGCGTCTTCTGGTCCCGCATCTCGGCGAGCAGCCACACGCGCGACCACGGGCTCACCAAGGACTACTCGCGTGCGGTGCTGTCCTGGCTGGAGGCCTCCGGGCGGCGCACCGTCAACGGCCGCCGCGTGCTGGAGCTCGAGGTCAGCAAGGTGGACCAGCTCACAGCGCTGCGCGCCGCCGGGATCGACACGCCCCGCACCGTGGCCGCCGTCGGGCGTGAGCAGGTGCTGAAGGCTGCGCAGGGGTTCCCCACCCCGTTCGTCACGAAGCACAACCAGGGCGGCAAGGGTCTCGGCGTGCGCAAGTTCGAGTCGTTCGACGACCTCGCCGACTACGTGGGCTCCGACGAGTACGAGGAGCCCGTCGACGGCATCACGCTGATCCAGGAGTACGTGGTCGCGGCCGACGGCGGCATCACCCGCGTCGAGATCGTCGGCGGCGAGATGGTCTACGCCGTGCGCGGCGACACGGAGCGCGGCGGGTTCCAGCTCTGCCCCGCCGACGCGTGCGCGATCGACCCGGAGACGGGCCGGCCGATCCCGCCTGTGGGCGCCACCATCTCCATGGCGCCCGACGAGGACTGGGGCCTGTTCTCCGAGCGCGAGGGTTACGACGACCCGGTGGTCGCCAAGTATCTCGAGTTCACGCGGCGGCACGGGATCGAGGTGGCGGGGATCGAGAACATCCGGACCGCCGACGGCCGCGTGCTGACGTACGACGTGAACACCAACACGAACTACAACAGCGACGTCGAGCGAAGCACCGCGAGGTCGGGGCCGCGCGAGATCGTGCGGCACCTGGCCCGGGTGCTGAAGGAGACGTACCCCGAGGCTCGCTGAGCGCTCGGTCAGGCCTTGCGGTAGAGCGAGACGGTCGGCTCGGCGTCCAGCCAGAAGCGCCAGGGGAAGAGGTCGGCGCGGCCGCCGTCGCCGCTCACGCCTACGCGCGGGCCGGTGCGGATGACGGCTGGGGTCTCGGCCAGCGGGCGGGTGAGCACCACGTCGCCCCCGGGATCGGTGACGACGGTGCCGTCGGCGGACCGGTCGAGGCCCAGGGCGACCGCCAGGCGGGCCGGGCCGCGCGCGAGGTCGCGGTCCGTCCGGACCACGCCGGAGGCGAGACGGCGGGAGCGGGCCAGGTCCGCGCCGTCGACCACCTCTCCCGCCCGGACCAGCACCGCCGAGGCCTCCCCCTCCGGCCCGCACACCACGTTGACGCAGTGGTGCAGGCCGAGGTGGCGGTACACGTACAGCCGCCCGGGCTCGCCGAACATCGTCGCGTTCCGCCGGTTGAGGCCGCGATAGGCGTGCGAGCCGGGGTCGGTGGCGCCGTCGTACGCCTCCACCTCGGTGAGGCGGAGAGAGACGACGCCGTCGGGCGTGCGCGTCGTGAGCGTGGCCCCCAGCAGGTCCCGGGCGACGTCGAGAACTGGTCGCAGGTACCAGTCCCTGCCCGGGACGCTGCTGAGGATGACCTCGGGAGACTTCATGCCCCGATCATGCATGGACCTTCTATGCGAACGCGAAGACGGGCGGGAAGACCACGACCACGATCAGCGCCCACACGGCGTACGCCGGGAGGTATCGCGTCTGCCAGCGCTCGATCGGGGCGAACGGCCGCGCGCCCCGGAGGAACCCGACGGTCAGCCAGGCCGACCAGGCCAGGTGCACCAGCAGCACCAGGTTGAGGCCAAGGGCCGCCACCTTGTTGGCGCTGAACCCGAACTCGGCGATGCGGGTCAGCATCGCGCTCAGGGTCACCGCGTCGACCGCGAGCGCCGCGACCACCAGCACGAGCTGGAGGACGTCGAACAGGCCGGGCGGCGCGAGCGAGTCGCGGGCGGAGATCGAGTAGAGCAGCAGGCACAGGACCAGCACGAGCACGGCGTCCATGAGGATGAGCAGCTCGCGGTCGACGTCGAGCAGGCCGCCGGTGGTCGCGAAGACGCCGAGGAAGACGAACAGCATCACGATGGTCAGCGGTGTGAAGACGCGGGTGAGGACCGGCGCGATGTTCTCGACGACGTTCTGCTTGGCCTCGACCAGCCAGGCCGCGACGATGAGCGCGCCGGGCACGCAGAACGGCAGGATCCAGGACTCGAGGACGGGTTCGAAGTCGACGCCGACCAGGCCAAGGGTGCCGAGGGTGAGCCCGATGAGCACTCCCCCGCCGAGCGCGATCAGGACGAAGTAGATGGCGAGCTCGCCGGTGAAGCGGACGTAGTCCATGCGGCGGGCGTCGGACCGCCATCTGCCGCCCGCGTACGCGACGGCGACCAGCGCCCACAGGGCGACTATCGAGTGGCTCGCCGCGAGGAACAGGGTCGAGCCGTCCGGCTCGAACGGGTAGACGTTCAGCACCACCGCGAGCACGGCGAACGGGACCAGGAGCGCTGCGCCGACCCGCCAGGTGAGCTTGCGCTTCCAGGCGAAGTAGCCCGCGAGGAACGGGAGCACCAGCAGCCCGATGTTGCGCACGACGACCATCTCGTCGGCGAACAGCTCGACGCCCAGCTTGACCGCGGCTCCCGCGCCGAGGGCGAGCGCCAGGACCACGCCGAGCTCGCGCCAGGACCGCGCACCGCCATCGGACGGTTCGGGGACGAGCACGAGCTGCTTCCACAGCCGGTCGGAGTGCTCACGGGCGAACTCGCGGGAGACCTCGTCGAGGTTGCCCATGCGCTTGACGGAGACCAGGAAGGCCTCGTCGTCGTCGAGCCCGGTACCGGTCAGGTCGGTCACCTGCTCGCGCAGGTGGTCCTCCATCTCCTCGACGTCGTTCGCCGAGATGGCCCGACGGCGCTGGACGTAGCCGCGCCACTGGTCGATCTGTGCTTCGAGCTCGGGGTTGGTGCTCATCATGCCCACCCTTCTACGACGACGGGAGGTCGCTGGACGTCCTGCCATACCTGCTTCAGGGCGTCGGCCACCACTGACCACTGCTGCTGCCGGTCGGCGAGCGTCTCGCGGCCGGCCGGCGTGATCGCGTAGTGCTTGCGGCGGCGTCCTGCCTCCGAGGTGCCCCAGCTCGCCTCCACGTACCCGAGCCGCTCCAGCCGGTGCAGCAAGGGGTACAGCATCCCGTCGGTCCACTGCATGCGCCCGCCGGAGAGCTCGTTGACGCGCTTGACGATCGCGTAGCCGTAGGACTCGCCGTCGGCCAGGATGCCGAGGACGAGCGGTGTGGCCGAGGCGGCCACCAGATCCTTGTCGATGTGCATAGCACTCCTATGCCTAGGTCTTCTAGGGTTGGAACCCTAGCAGATCTAGGCCTAGCGGATCTAGGTATGGATGGCAGAGCGTCCGACTCCGCCGATCGGGCTACCGCAGCTCGATGCTCGTGATCGTCACCGGCTGCTCCGGTTGCCCGTTGCCCTTGCTCCCCTGCTGGGCGACCGCTTCCAGGATCTCCCTACCCGAGATGACCTTGCCGAACAGGGTCTGCCCCTGGGGGCTGGGTATCTTCGAGTCGGCGTACACGAGGGAGAACTGGGCGTTCGAGTACCCGTCGCCGTTGAATGCCATGACGAGGCTGCCTGCCGGGTACACGGCGTCGACCGGGACGTTCTCCGGCGGCCCGAACACGAAGCCCGGGTTTCCCTCACCGCTGAAGGCGGGATCCCCGCACTTCAGGCGGTAGGGGTCGGCGGTCTTGAGCTCGTGACATCCGGTGCCGTCGTAGTAGCCACCTCGGGCGAGCTCCACGAAGACCGCGACGGCGGCCGGCGCGGAGACCCCGTCGAGCTCGACCTCGATGTCGCCCACGCAGGTCTTCAGCGTGGCGTGCCACTTCCGGAACTCGGAGGCCGACTCGTCGTCGGGGAGCGAGTAGGTCGCCCGGGACTCCTGCACCGGGTCAGGACAGTCAGCCGCGGTGAACTGACCCTCGTTCGCGGACGTGCTGTCGGCGGACCCGGAAAGGTCGGCTTCCGCATCGGCGTCGGCGTCGGTCTCGGCGGCCCTGTCCGCGTCGGCGTCGGTGACACCGGGGCTCGTACCGCCGCCCGCCCCGACCAGAGGGCCGTCATCCGCCGGGAGCAGCGACCGCATCAGGAAGAACCCGCCGACGGCGAGCACCAGGACGCCCGCGGCGGCCACGGCTGACCAGATCCATCTGCGGCGGCTCCAGCCCGGCTCCGTCACCGGTGCGGGCGACTGCGCATCGGCCCGACGCAGCTCGGTCGCGTCCGCCGCACCCCGGAAGTGGGTCTCCGCGACGGCCATCGGGATGTCCGACGCCGGTGACGGCTCTGCCTGTTCTTCTGGCAGCGGGGCCGCCGACCGTGCCGGAACCGGCTCCGGCGCCGCGGAACGTGCCTGCCCGGTCGTCGGCTGCGCGGGCTGCACGACCGGCAGCGGTCCCGTCGTGCCCGTCCCGTTGCGCTCCGCGATCATCGTGGCGATCCCAGCGGTGAGCCACGGGCGGTTCGACGCCGCTCCGGCCATCACCGTGGCCGCGTCGCCCGAGCCGGCGAGCCAGTCCAGCACCTCGGGCACCGGGGGCCTGGCCGCCGGGTCCTTGGCGAGGCAGGCCAGCACCATGGGCCTCAGCTCGTCGGGGACCCCGGTCATGTCCGGCTCGCCGTGCACCACCCGGTAGACCATGGTCTCCAGCCGGCCGGTGCCGAACGGGTTGTGGCCCGAGACGGCGAAGGTCAGGACACCACCGAACGCGAACACGTCTCCGGCCGCCTCGACAGGATGCCCGAGCGCCTGCTCCGGCGGCATGTACGCGGGCGTCCCCATCAGGGCGTCAGCACTGGTGAACGACGTCACGTCGAGCGCCCGGGTGATACCGAAGTCGATGACGCGCGGGCCGTCGGCCGCGATGATGATGTTGGCGGGCTTCAGGTCGCGATGCACCAGCCCGGCGGCGTGGATCGCCTGGAGCCCTTCGGCCAGCCCGGCGCCGATCGCCAGGACGGCTTCGACGGGCAGCGGGCCGTGCGCGTCCACGGCGGCCTGGAGCGACGGTCCGTGGATGTAGTTGGTGGCCATCCAGGGCCGGTCGGAATCGGTGTCGGCGTCGACCACCTCGGCGGCGTAGAAACCGCCCACCCGTCGCGCGGCGGCGACCTCCCGCTCGAAGCGCTGCCGAAAGTGCGGGTCGGCCGCGAGATCGCCCCGGATCACCTTGAGCGCGACCTCGCGACCACCGCGGGACCGGCCCAGGTATACGGCTCCCATCCCGCCACGTCCCAGACGGCCGAGCAGTCGATAGGGACCGATCTCACGAGGGTCGGCGGCCGCGTCCAGCGGTTCCAGGAATGTCACTGGTCAAACCTACCGAAGCAGGCCGGGCGCGTTCGCCGGTCCGACCGTCAAGAGCGCACCCCTGGGTACTGCTTGTCGTCAGTCGGCGGCCCGGATCTCGATCCGCTCGATCGTGACGGGGACCTCGGGGGGACCCTCGGCGGCGTCGCCCCTGACCCCTTCCGCCCCGACCGCCCTGAGCAGGTCGAGGCCGCTCGTGATCCGGCCGAAGACGGTGTACCCGCCGGCGGAGTCCGGCGGTACGTGCGAGTCGGCGAACACCAGGTAGAACTGCGAGCCCATCGAGTCGGGGTCGCCCGTGGACCGCGCCATCGCGAGGGTCCCGGCGGGGTAGACACCGTCCTCCGGAGCGTTCTCCAGCGGGCCGAACCCGTACCCCGGGCCGCCGGTGCCGGTGAACGTCGGGTCGCCGCACTGCAGCCCCGAGACCTCACCCGTGTACAGCCGGTGGCAGCCGGTGCCGTCGAAATACCCGCCGTCGGCGAGCGTGAGGAACGAGGCGACGGCGTGCGGTGCCGTGGCGCCGTCGAGCTCCAGGCCGATCTCCCCGACGCACGTGTCGAGCACCACCTCCCAGGTGCGACCCTGGGCGGCGGCGGCGTCCGGCAGGCTGTACGTCGCCCGCTCCTCGGTGGAGGCCGACGGGCAGTCGGCCGCGGCCGCGACGACGTCGACCGGCTCGTCGCCACGGCCGTTCAGGAGCAGGGCGACCAGGACGGCGCCGGCCGCGACCACGACGGCTCCGCCGACCACGGCGGCCCAGAATCCGCGCCCACGGCGGGGCTTGCTACCAGTCTGCCCGACGGCGGGCGGCGCCGCGGCCGGCGCCTCTGGCGACGCCGGTGTGCGCAGCTGCGTCGCCGCCACGTTGGTGGGGTCGAGGTCATCGCGAGCGGGTGCGCCCACCGGGCCCACCAGCGGCACCGAGGACGCAGGGCCGGCCGGGGACGCAGGACCCACCGGGGCTGCCGGGGCTGCCGGGCCCGCCGTCACGATCCCGTCACGATCCGCGATCATCTCCGCGACCGCTGCGGTGAGCCACGGCCGGCCCGACGTGTCGCCGTCGGCCAGGCCCTCCAGGACCTCGTCGACACCCGGCCGGGCGGCCGGGTCCTTGGCGAGGCAGGCGGCCACGAGGCCGCGCAGCTCCGGCGGCACGGCGGCCAGGTCGGGCTCGGCGTGCACCAGCCGGTAGACCATCGCCTCCATCCTGCCGTTGCCGAACGGGCTGCGGCCCGTCGCGGCGAAGGCGAGCACGCCGCCCAGGGAGAACACGTCGCCCGCGGTGGTGACCTCGTCCCCGAGCGCCTGCTCGGGCGGCATGTACGCGGGTGTCCCCAGGAACGCCCGGGACGTGGTGACGGACGCCGAGTCCAGGGCGCGGGTGATGCCGAAGTCGATGACGCGCGGGCCGTCGGCGGCGACCACGATGTTGGCCGGCTTCAGGTCCCGGTGCACGAGACCGGCGGCGTGGATCGTCGCGAGGCCCTCCGCCAGACCGGCGCCGATCGCCCGCACGGCCTCGACGGTGAACGGCCCCTGGGTGTCCACCGCGGCCTGGAGCGTCGGTCCGGGGATGTAGCTCGTCGCCATCCACGGCCGGTCGGCGCCGGTATCGGCGTCCACCACCGCCGCCGTGTAGAAACCGCCCACTCGGCGTGCCGCGGCGACCTCACGCACGAACCGCCGCCGGAACTGGTCGTCGGCGGACAGCTCCGGGCTCACCACCTTGACCGCGACCTCGCGCCCTCCGCGCGACCGCCCCAGGTAGACGGCGCCCATCCCCCCGCGTCCCAGACGACCGAGCAGACGGTAGGGGCCCACGGAGGCAGGGTCGTTCGTGCCGAGCGGTTCGAGGAACACACGCCTGCCTTCGTTGGACGACACCCACCTGCGCGGGCAGTCTTCCAGTGCCCTCGACGGGCTGTAAACCATTCGGTCGACCTGGACGGCGCACGCTGTGCGGGTCAGACGGGCCGGCCGAACCCGTCCAGCCGCACGTCAGCGCGCTCTCGCGTCCCCTCGCGTGCGTAGTGGTCCGCCTCCTGCGTCATCCAGCGCAGCCAGTGCTCACGCGCGTCGTCGCCGTCGCGCTCGAGACCGCGGCGCAGCCGCTCGACGTCGTCCGCCTCCACCCAGATGCGGAACGCACCCAGCGCGTCCACCTGGCGCGCCGCCGCGCCGCAGCCCTCCACCACGAGATGGGTGGTCCGCGGGACGTCGTGCCACTCGGCCCAGTCGTCCTCCACCCAGTCGTACCGCCGGTAGCGGACGGGCTCCCCCGCCGCCAACGGGTCGAGGACCCAGCGGCGCAGGTTGGCGGCGCCCGCGTCCGGACCACCGGCCCAGCCCTCGTAGAGGTCGTCCATGTGGACCACCGGGGCCTCGAACGCGTCGGCCAGCTGGGCGGCCAGCGTCGTCTTGCCGGAGCCGGCCGGCCCGTCGACGCACACGAGACGCGCGTCGGCAGCACGAATCCGGCTCAGCAGCTCTCCGAGCACGGCAGGCGAGACGGTCACGCGGAATCATTCCCTTCCATCGCGAGGTAGAGCGTCTGTCCGGACACACGCTCTACTTCGGCACTCCCGAGACGGCGGGGTAGAGCGTGCGTCCGGACAGAGGCTCTACTTCGCGGAGCTACTCCGGGTCGGCCCAGAAGCGGTACTCCGTCGAACGCTCCTTCGCCTGCTCGATCTGCTCGCGGACGCGGACCGGGGCGGTGCCGCCCACGGCGTCGCGCGAGGCGAGCGAACCCTCGACGGAGAGCACACCGCGCACCTCGGGCGTGAGGTGCTCCGAGATCTTGGCCAGGTCCTCGTCGGACAGGTCCCACAGCTCGATGCCGCGGGCCTCGCACTCCTGCACGCAGGAACCGGCCACCTCGTGCGCCACCCGGAACGGGACTCCCTGCCGGACGAGCCACTCGGCGATGTCGGTCGCGAGCGAGAAGCCCTGCGGGGCGAGCTCAGCCATCCGGTCGGTGTCGAAGACCATCGTCCGCACCATGCCCGAGAACGCCGGCAGCACGGTCGTGAGCGTCGCCACCTGGTCGAACACCGGCTCCTTGTCCTCCTGCAGGTCGCGGTTGTACGCGAGCGGCAGGCCCTTGAGGGTGGTGAGCAGACCGGTGAGGTCGCCGATCACGCGCCCGGCCTTGCCACGCGCGAGCTCGGCGATGTCCGGGTTCTTCTTCTGCGGCATGATCGACGAGCCCGTCGAGTACGCGTCGTCCAGCCGGACGAACCCGAACTCCTTGGTGTTCCAGAGGATGACCTCCTCCGCGATCCGCGACAGGTCGACGGCGATCATCGCGGCGACGAACGCGAACTCCGCCGCGACGTCGCGCGAGGCGGTGCCGTCGATCGAGTTCTCGACCGGCCCGCCCTCCAGCCCCAGGTCGGCGGCGACGGCCGCCGGGTCCAGCCCGAGGGACGAGCCCGCGAGCGCACCGGAACCGTACGGCGACTTCGAGGCGCGCACGTCCCAGTCGAGGAACCGGTCGACGTCGCGCAGCATCGGCCAGGCGTGCGCGAGGAGGTGGTGCGCCAGCAGGACCGGCTGGGCGTGCTGCAGGTGGGTGCGGCCCGGCATCGGCGCGTCGCCCGCGGCTTCCGCCTGGGCGATCAGCTCGTCCACCAGGTCCAGGAGCTGCGCGGCGATGGTCCGCGCCTGGTCGCGCAGGTAGAGCCGCACCAGCGTGGCGATCTGGTCGTTGCGAGATCGGCCGGCGCGGAGCTTGCCACCCAGCTCCTCCCCGGCGCGCTCCAGCAGACCGCGTTCGAGGGCGGTGTGCACGTCCTCGTCGTCGAGCACCGGGAGGAAGGCGCCGGAGGCGACGTCCTGCTCCAGCATGTCCAGGGCGTCGATCATCCTGGCCAGCTCCGGCTCGGTGAGCAGGCCGGCACCCGCCAGGACGCGGGCGTGCGCCTTGGAGCCGGCGATGTCGTAGGGCGCGAGCCGCCAGTCGAAGTGCGTCGACTGGGAGAGCGCGGCGAGCTCCGGCGACGGGCCGCCGGCGAACCGGCCGCCCCAGAGGGCGACCTTCTCACCGGAGTGCGCACCGACGGTACGGGACGACGCCGAATGGGCGACGTCCTGCCCCGCCGCGTCCTGAGGTGTGCCGTCGTGCTCCGTCACAGCGCCCCGACCCCCAGGTCCACGCCGTTGCCGAACTTCTCGTCGCGCGCGGCGGCGAGCTTGGCGGTGAGGCCGTAGATCTCGATGAACCCGCGGGCCTGCGACTGGTCGAACGCGTCGCCCTCGTCGTAGGTGGCGAGGTTGAAGTCGTACAGCGACTGCTCCGAGCGGCGCCCCGTGACGGTGGCCCGGCCACCGTGCATGACCATGCGGATGTCGCCGGAGACGTACTTCTGGGTGTCGTCGATGAAGACGTCGAGCGACTTCTTCAGCGGCGAGAACCACATGCCGTCGTAGACGAGCTCGCTCCAGCGCTGCTCCACCTGGCGCTTGAACCGGGCCTGCTCCCGCTCGACGGTGACGTTCTCCAGCTCCTGGTGCGCCGCGATGAGCGCGATCGCGCCGGGCGCCTCGTAGATCTCGCGGGACTTGATGCCCACGAGGCGGTCCTCGACGATGTCGATCCGGCCGACGCCCTGGGCGCCCGCGCGGCGGTTCATCTCCTGGATGGCCTGCAGCGGGGTGACGGCGACGCCGTCGAGCGCCACGGGCACACCCTGCTCGAACGTGATGATGACCTCGTCCGCCACCGGCGGGAACGTCGGGTCGTCCGTGTAGGAGTAGACGTCCTTGGTGGGCTCGTTCCAGATGTCCTCGAGGAAGCCCGTCTCCACGGCACGGCCCCAGACGTTCTGGTCGATCGAGAAGGGGTTCTTCTTCGTCGTCGCGATCGGCAGGTCGTGCTTCTCCGCGTAGTCGATGGCCTTCTCGCGGGTCAGCGCGAGGTCACGCACGGGCGCGATCGACTTCAGGTCGGGCGCGAGCGAGGTGGTGGCCACCTCGAAGCGGACCTGGTCGTTGCCCTTGCCGGTGCAGCCGTGCGCGACGGTCGAGGCGCCGAACTGCCGGGCCGCCGCCACCATGTGCTTCACGATGACCGGCCGGGAGATGGCCGAGACCAGCGGGTAGCGGTCGAGGTACAGGCCGTTGGCCCGCAGCGCGGGCATGCAGTACTCGTTGGCGAACTCGTCGCGCGCGTCGGCGACGTACGCCTCGACGGCGCCGCAGTCCAGCGCGCGCTTGCGGATGACGTTCATGTCCTCGCCACCCTGGCCGACGTCGACGGCCACGGCGACCACCTCGGCCCCGGTGGCCTCTGCGATCCAGCCGATGGCGACGGAGGTGTCCAGGCCGCCCGAGTAGGCGAGCACGACGCGTTCAGTCATGATTGACGATCTCTTTCCGGTGGTGGTGTGTCAGGTGCGATTGTGAAGTGATTTCAGGTGCTCAGCGCGAGGAAGCGGCCCGCGAGCGCGGCGCCGTCGGCGTCCCGCGCGATGACGAGGATCGTGTCGTCGCCCGCGATGGTGCCGAGCATCCCCGGGAACACCGAGTGGTCGATCGCCGAGGCCAGCAGGTTCGCTGCCCCCGGCGGGGTTCGGAGGACCACGAGGTTGCCGGACGACTCCGCGGAGACCAGCAGCTCCTTGGCGAGCCGGGTCAGCCGCGCCGACAGGTACTCCTCGCTCGCGTCCGACTGCGTGCTGCGGTCCCCGCCCTCGCCCGGGACCGCGTAGACGAGGGTGCCGTCCGAGCCGCGCACCTTCTCGGCCTGCAGCTCGATCAGATCGCGCGAGAGGGTGCCCTGCGTGACGCTCACGCCGTCGGCCGCCAGCGCCTCGGCCAGCTCCGCCTGCGAGTGGATGGCGTTGCGCGTCACGATCTCGGTGATCCGGGCGTGCCGGGCCGCCTTCGTGGTCGCGGTGGTCGCCGTCTGCTTGATGACCATCAGCCCTGCCCCAGCAGCCAGGTCAGCAACGCCTTCTGCGCGTGCAGCCGGTTCTCGGCCTCGTCCCAGACGACCGACTGCGGGCCGTCGATCACGGAGGCGGTGATCTCCTTGCCGCGGTAGGCGGGCAGGCAGTGCAGCACGAGCGCGCCCTCGGCCGCGCCCGCGAGCAGGTCCGCGTTGAGCTGGTAGTCCCAGAACGGCTTGGCGCGCTCCTCGGCCTCGGCCTCGTCGCCCATCGAGACCCAGGTGTCGGTGGCCACGACGTCTGCTCCCGCCACTGCCTCCTCGGCGGACGTCGTCACGGTCACCGAGCCCCCCGTCTCGCCGGCGATCTCGTGCGCGCGGGCGACCACAGCGGCGTCGGGCAGATAGCCCTCCGGGCCCGCGATCCGTACGTGCATGCCCGCCGTGACGCAGCCCAGCAGGTAGGAGTTGCCCATGTTGTTCGCGGCGTCGCCCACATAGGCGAACGTGGTGCCGGGCAGCGCGTCGAGCCCTCGGTGCTGCGCCACCGTGAGGAGGTCCGCGAGGATCTGGCACGGGTGGAAGTCGTCGGTCAGCGCGTTGATGACCGGCACGCGCGAGACCGCGGCCATCTCCTCGATGCGGTCCTGGCCGAACGTGCGCCACGCGATCGCGGAGACCTGCCGGTCGAGCACGCGGGTCGTGTCCGCGATGGACTCCCGGACGCCGATCTTGGCCAGGTTGCCGTCGACGACGAGCGGGAACCCGCCGAGCTCCGCGATGCCCGCCGCGAACGACACCTGGGTGCGCAGCGTCGGCTTGTCCGTGATGAACGCGACCGCACGCGGGCCCTCCAGGGGGCGCCGGGCGAAGCGGTCCTCGCGCAGGGCGAGGCCGAGCTCCAGGACCGTCTTCTGCTCGGCGGGCGTCAGGTCGTCGTCGCGCAGGAAGTGGCGGGTCATGCGAAGTCCTCCGAGAGCGTCGCGAAGAAGCGGGCGGCCTCAGCGGCCTGGTCCGCGGTCAGGATCAGGGGCGGGGCGAGCCGGATCGCGTCGGGTGCCACGGCGTTCACGATGAACCCCGCCTCCAGCGCCGAAGCTGCCACCTGCGGCGCCACCGGCTCGTTCAGCACGACGGCGAGCAGGAGCCCGCGCCCGCGGACCTCCTTGACGAGCGAGCCGCCGTTCGTCTCGATCTTCTGGCGCAGCTGCGCCCCGATCTCCCGCACGTTGGTGAGCAGGCCGTCGCGCTCGATGACGCCGATCGTCGCGAGTGCGGCGGCCGCGGCGACGGGGTTGCCGCCGAAGGTGCTGCCGTGCTGGCCGCGGCCCACCAGGCGTGCGGCGGCGCCGTACGCGATCACCGCGCCCACGGGGAAGCCGCCGCCGAGACCCTTGGCGACCGTGACGACGTCGGGCACTATGCCGCCGCCGATCTCCGGCTGCTGGTAGGCGAACCAGGTGCCGCACCGGCCCATGCCGGTCTGGACCTCGTCCAGGACGAGCAGCGCACCGTGCGTGGTGGTCAGGCGGCGGGCGGCCACGAGGTAGCCCGGCGGCAGGGGGCGTACTCCCGCCTCACCCTGTACGGGCTCGACCACCAGGGCCGCGACCTCGCCGCGCTCGGCGATCGCCTGGGGCGAGAACGCTGCCTCCAGCGCTGCGAGGTCACCGAACGGCAGGTGCTCGACGCCGCCGGGGAGCGGCTCGAACGGTTCCCGGTAGGCGGCCTTCGCGGTGAGCGCGAGGGCGCCCATCGACCGGCCGTGGAAGCCGCCCTCCAGCGCGAGCACCCGCGTGCGGGTACCCACGCCGGACGACGACGCGACCCGGCGCGTCATCTTGAACGCCGCCTCGACCGCCTCGGTGCCGGAGTTGGTCAGGAACACGCGCGAGCCCTCCGGGGCCTCGGCGATCCGCAGCAGCGTCTCGGCCAGCGCGATCTGGGCGGGCGTGCCGAAGAAGTTGGAGACGTGGCCGAGCGTGCCGAGCTGGGCGCTGATCGCCGCGGTGAGCGTCGGGTGCGCGTGGCCGAGCGTGTTGACGGCGATGCCACCGAGCAGGTCGAGGTAACGCTTGCCGTCCGCGTCCCACACGTAGGCGCCCTCGCCGCGCACCAGGACGCGCTGCGGCGGGCCGAACGTGTCCATCACCGCGCCCGTGTACCGCTCGGTCCAGGCTGCGACAGAGCCGTTCGCGGACAGGACCGAGCCGTCCTCGGTCGGGATCAGCGTGCTCATGCCGTGGCACCTTCCTTCTGGGCGGACGGCGCGGGAACGACCATCGTCCCGTTGCCCCGCGTGGTGAAGACCTCCAGCAGCACGCTGTGCGGCTGGCGACCGTCGATGACCGTCGCGGCGGCCACGCCGCCCTCGACCGCGCGCAGGCAGGCCTCCATCTTCGGCACCATCCCGGACTCCAGGCTGGGCAGCAGCTCGGCCAGCTCCGGCGCGGTGATCCGCTCCACGAGCGAGCCCTTGTCGGGCCACGAGGTGTACAGCCCTTCGACGTCCGTCAGGACGATGAGCTTCTTGGCGCCCAGCGCCACCGCGAGCGCCGACGCCGCGGTGTCCGCGTTGACGTTCAGCACCTGGGTGGGGTCGTCCTTGTCGGGCGCGATCGTGGACACCACGGGGATGCGGCCGGCCTGCAGCAGGTCCTCGACGGCGCGCGGGTCCACCTGGACGACGTCGCCCACGAGGCCGACGTCGACGGGTTCACCGTTCACGACGGCGTGGCGGCGTTCGGCGCCGAGCAGGCCGCCGTCCTCCCCCGAGAGGCCGACGGCGACGGGGCCGTGCGCGTTGATGAGGCCCACGAGCTCGCGGCTGACCTGGCCGGTCAGGACCATGCGGACCACCTCCATCGCCTCCGGCGTGGTGACGCGCAGGCCGCCCTTGAACTCCGAGGCGATGCCGAGCCGGTCGAGCATGGCGTTGATCTGCGGTCCCCCGCCGTGCACGACGACGGGCCGCAGCCCCACCTGCCGCAGGAAGACCATGTCCTGCGCGAACGCGGCCTTGAGCTCGGCGTCCAGCATCGCGTTGCCGCCGTACTTGACGACGACGAGGGCGCCGGAGAACTCCTGCAGCCAGGGCAGGGCCTCGATCAGCACCTCTGCCTTCTGGTCGGGCCGCAGCCCGTTCACGATGTCGCTGCTCATGTGCTGTACGCGCTGTTCTCGTGGACGTAGTCGTGCGTGAGGTCGTTGGTCCAGAGCGTGATCTCGGCGTCGCCGGCGTGCAGGTCGATCGTGAACGTGACCTCACGGGCCGCGGCCATGTCGACCTTCTCCGGCGGCTCGTACGCGCCGCCCGCCTTGCAGACCAGGACGCCGTTGACGCTCACGTCGAGCTCGGCGGGGTCGAACGGCGCTACCTCCTCGGGCACCGTGCCGACCTGCGACAGGATGCGGCCCCAGTTGGGGTCGTTGCCGAAGACGGCGGCCTTGACCAGGTTGGACCGGCTCACGGCGCGCGCGACGGCGAGCGCGGCGTCCTCGGTGGTGGCGTTCGTGACGGTGATGGCGATGTCGTGGGAGGCGCCCTCGGCGTCGGCGATGAGCTGGCGGGCCAGGTCGGCGCAGATGGCCGTGACCGTCTCGGTGAGCACGTCGAGGTCCGGCGTCACGCCGGAGGCGCCCGAGGCCATGAGCACGACGGTGTCCGAGGTGGACATGGCGCCGTCGGAGTCGACGCGGTCGAACGTGACCCGGGTAGCGGCACGCAGGGCGGCGTCGGCTGTGTCGGCCGGGACCGACGCGTCGGTGGTGATCACGCACAGCATGGTCGCCAGCGCCGGGGCGAGCATGCCCGCACCCTTTGCCATGCCGCCGACGGTGAAGGTGCCCGACGGGGTCTCGACGGTGCGCACCGCGGTCTTGGACACGGTGTCGGTGGTCATGATCGCGGTGGCGGCGGCGGTACCCGCTGCCTCGCCCGCGGCGAGGGCGCTCACCGCGACGGGGATGCCCGCCAGCAGCTTGTCCGCAGCGAGGCGGACGCCGATCAGGCCGGTCGAGGCGACGAGCACGTCGATGGCGCCGATCCCGAGCTCGTCCGCGACCTTCTCGGCGGTGGCGTGCGCGTCCTGGAACCCGCCGGGCCCCGTGCACACGTTGGCGCCGCCGGAGTTGAGCACCACTGCGCGCGCGACGCCGTCCTTGACCGCCTGGCGCGACCACATGACCGGCGCACCGACCACGCGGTTGCTCGTGAACACCGCGGCGGCGGCGACCTCGGGGCCGTCGTTGACGACGAGCGCCAGGTCCGGCGTGCCGGACGCCTTGAGGCCGGCGGTGACGCCGGCGGCCCGGAACCCCTGCGCTGCGGTGACGCTCACGGTGCGACTCCTTCGGTGATGAGGCCGGCGGTCTCCCGCAGGCCGAGGGCGAGGTTCATGGACTGGACGGCGGCGCCGGCGGTCCCCTTGACGAGGTTGTCGATGGCGGTGATCGTGACGACCCGGCGGGCGGCGGCGTCGACCGCCACCTGCACGCACGCCGTGTTGGCGCCCAGCGTCATCGCGGTGCTGGGCCACTGGCCCTCCGGGAGCAGGTGCACGAACGGCTCGTCGGCGTACGCGGCCTCCCAGGCGGCGCGGACCTGCTCCGGGTCGACGCCCTTGGCCAGCGGGGCCGTCGCGGTCGCGAGGATGCCCCGCGCCATCGGCACGAGCGTGGGCGTGAAGCTGATGGTCACCTCGGGTGCGCCGGCGGCCCGCAGGTTCTGCTGGATCTCCGGGATGTGCCGGTGCGTGCCGCCCACCGCGTACGGCTGGGCGGAGCCGAGCGCCTCGCTCGCCAGGAGGTGCGGCTTGAGCGCCTTACCCGCGCCCGAGTAGCCGTTGGCCAGCACGGCGACGATGTCCGTCGGCTCGATGACGCCGGCGGCGACACCGGGCTGCAGGCCGAGCGTGACCGCCGTGACGTTGCAGCCGGGCACCGCGATGCGGCGCGCGCCGGCCAGCTTGTCGCGCTGCCGGGCGGCGGTGGCGACGTCGGCGCCGGGCGCCACCGCATGGATCAGCTCGGGCAGGCCGTAGGGCCAGGTTCCCGCGTGCGTGGAGCCGTAGAACTGCTCCCAGTCGCTCGCGGACTCCAGCCGGTGGTCGGCGCCCAGGTCGATGACCAGGACGTCGTCCGGGAGCTCGGCAGCGACCTTCCCCGACGCGCCGTGCGGCAGGCCGAGCAGCACCACGTCGTGCCCGCCCAGCGTGTCCGGCGTTGTCGGCTCCAGGATGCGGTGCGCGAGGCCGCGCAGGTGCGGCTGGACCTCGCCGAGGCTCGACCCGGCGCTCGAGTGCGCGGTGAGCGTGCCGATCTCGACGAAGGGGTGGGCCGCGAGGAGGCGCAGGGCCTCCCCTCCCGCATAACCGGACGCGCCGGCGACGGCGACTCGGATGAGCTGGCTGCTGGACATATTCGGTACTATACATAATTATGCAGAGCGGCGAAACCACAGAGGCGCCCCCTGATCACCCTGCGACATAGGCTCGGCCGCATGCACGCAGTCGTAGCCCGTGAAGCGGGCGGTCCCGAGGTCCTGCAGTACACCGAGCTCCCCGATCCGACACCGGGGCCGGGTCAGCTCCTGGTCCGTGTCGCCGCAGCCGGCGTCAACTTCATCGACACCTACCGCCGCTCCGGTGTCTACCCGATGGACTATCCCCACGTGGTGGGTGTCGAGGGCGCCGGCACCGTGGAGGCGCTCGGCGACGACGTCACGGGTTTCGCGGTCGGCGACCCCGTGGCCTGGCACGACGCGCCCGGCTCCTACGCGGAGCTGGTGGCGGTCGACGCCGCGGGCGCTGTACCGGTACCCGACGGGCTGGACCTCACCACGGCAGCCGCGCTCCCCCTGCAGGGCATCACCGCGCACTACCTCGTGCGGTCGACGTTCGAGGTGCGGCAGGGGCACGACGTCCTGCTGCACGCGGGAGCCGGTGGCGTCGGCCTGCTGGCCACGCAGCTCGCCGTCCTGCACGGCGGGCGGGTCCTGACCACCGTCTCGACCCCGGAGAAGGCCGCGCTGTCCGCCTCGGCCGGCGCCGCGCACACCATCGACTACGCGGCACTGGACGACCTCACGGCCGAGCTGCCCGCGCTCGTGCGCGAGCTCACCGACGGCCGGGGCGCGCACGTCGTGTACGACGGCGTCGGCCGGTCCACCTTCGAGGCGTCGCTCGCCTCCCTGCGCCCGCGCGGGATGCTCGTGCTGTTCGGCGGCGCCTCGGGTCAGGTACCGCCGTTCGACCCGCAGCGGCTCAACAAGGCCGGTTCCCTGTTCCTCACGCGGCCGACGATCGCGCACCACACGCTCACCCGCGACGAGCTCGAGTGGCGCACGTCCGAGGTGTTCGAGGCCGCCGCGTCGGGCGATCTGCAGGTCCACGTCGGTTCCACCCTGTCGCTGGCCGACGCAGGGGCGGCGCACGAGGCACTGGAGGGCCGTGCCACCACGGGCAAGGTGCTGCTCGTTCCCTGATTCCGACCCTCTCGGTGCGGACTCCTCGCTCCGGGCTCGCTGACTTCGGTCCGTTGCCCTGAGATCGGTCGGTTGATTGACCGATCTCAGAGCAACGGGCCGAAGTCACGGAGCGGCTGATGCAGGCGACCGATCTCGGCGCTCATGTGCCCCATCGCGGGTCCAACGTTGGAGCGGATCTTCCAGCAAGCAAACTCTTCGCAGCCGAGCCCTTTACAGGGAATGGCTCAGTCGCGACAATTCACCCGTCGAGTTTTCTCTCGCCCGGAGGTTCAACGTGGTACTTCCTCGCTTCTCCCGTGCAGCTGTCGCCGGCACCGCCGTCGCCGCCCTGGCCTTCGGGCTCCTCACGACCAGCGCCGCTGTCGCCGCCTCGGGCGACGACATCTCCGTCCAGGCGACCGTGCGCCCGAGCCTCGTGCTCGACCGCGACTTCCCCGACCCCGACGTGTCGAAGTTCGGCGACACCTACTACGCGTACGCGACCAACGAGGGCAAGAACCTGCCCTGGGCGACCGCGCCCGACCCGGACGGACCCTGGACGTACCGGTCCACGGACGCCCTGCCGAACCTCGGAGCCTGGGCGAAGGAAGGGCGCACCTGGGCCCCCGACGTCTCCCGCCGCGCCGACGGCCGCTACCTGCTCTACTACACGGCCTGGCACGCGGCGTCCGGCCGGCAGTGCATCGGCGCCGCGCTGTCCGACTCCCCCGGCGGCCCGTTCGCCCCGGTCGGCACCCAGCCGCTCGTCTGCCCGCTCGGCGCGGGCGGCGCCATCGACGCGTCCAGCTTCGTCGACACGAACGCCCGGTACCTGGTCTGGAAGAACGACGGCAACGCCATCGGCGCCACCACCTGGATCCATGTCCAGCGCACGGCCGCGGACGGCATCACGTTCGAGGGCGGCGCCGCCCAGGTGCTGCGCAACGACCGGGCCGACGAGGCCGGCATCATCGAGGCGCCCGTGATCACCAAGGTCGGCAGCCAGTACGTGCTGTTCTACTCGGCCGGCCCGTACACGACCAACCAGTACGGCACGAACTACGCGGTCTCGAGCTCGATCACCGGGCCGTACACCAAGGCGTTCCGGTTCCTCATGACCACGGCCTCGCTCGACGGCGCGGTGGGCGGCCCCGGCGGCGCCGACGTGCTGCGCGACGGCGGGGGCGACAAGCTCGTCTTCCACGGCCACCGTGCCGCGGGCGGCCGGGGCATGTACGTCGCCGACCTCGGCTGGGCCAACGGGAACCCAGTGGTGCGGGGCAGCCGGGTCCGGTACGAGGCCGAGCGCGGCACCTTGCTCAACTGCTCGGTCCGGACGAACGCCGCCGGCGCGTCCGACGGCAAGGTCGTCGCCTACATCGACCACGCGGACAGCGCCGTCGACGTCGGATCCATCTATGTACCCACCACCGGCAGCTACTCGCTGCACGTCGGCTACGCCAACGGCTCGGCCGGGACCGCCTCGCACACCGTCACCGTGAACGGGGCCGCTGCGGGGTCCATCAGCTACTCCGTGACCGGCTGGGACAGCTGGCGGCAGGCCACGAAGGACGTCACCCTCCAGGCGGGCTGGAACACCATCAGGCTGGGCAAGGGAACCGCCTTCGCGGAGGTCGACTACATCGAGGTCGCATAGGTTCCGGATCCTCGCGCGGACATGATGTATCTTGACGTCAAGATACTCGACGACGAGGAGTAATCATGGCCGACTGGAACCCCGGCGCCTACCTGCAGTACACGGACGAGCGGTCCCGGCCGTTCACCGAGCTGGTCGCCCGGGTGCCCGGGACGCCCTCCACCGTCGTCGACCTCGGGTGCGGACCCGGCCACCTCACGGCCGTGCTCCGCGCCCGCTGGCCCGAGGCCCAGGTGACCGGCATCGACGCCTCCCCCGCCATGATCGAGCGGGCGCGCGCCGCCGATCCCGGCACCGAGTACGTGCTGGCCGACCTCAGCACCGACGACCACACCGCCGACCTCGTCATCAGCAACGCCGCGCTCCAGTGGGTTCCGGGACACCGCGAGCTGCTCACGGCGCTCGCCGACCGGGCCGCGCAGACGTTCGCGTTCCAGGTCCCGGGAAACCACGACGCGCCCAGCCACCTCCTCCTGCGGGAGGTCGCCGGCCGGGAGCCGTACGCCGACGTCGTCGGACCGGTCGAACGGCGGGCCACCGCCGGCCCCACCGAGTACCTGGACCGCCTGGCCAGGCCAGGGTGGACCGTCGACGCGTGGGAGACCACCTACACGCACGTGCTGCACGGACCGGACCCCGTGCTCCGCTGGATCTCGGCGACCGGAGCCCAGCCCACGCTCCAGGCGCTGGAGGCCAAGGACCCGGCGCTGCGCACCCGGTTCGAGGAGGAGTTCGGAGCGGCGCTGCGTGAGGCCTATCCGGAGCGCTCCTACGGCACGCCGCTGGAGTTCCGCAGGGTGTTCGCGGTGGCGACCCGGGCCTGAGCCCGGCCCTGGATCCGGCGGCTGGGGCCAGGAGGCCTGGCGTTACGAGCCCAGCCTGGCCCGCAGGCCGGCGAGCTCGGTGTCGACGTACTGGCGTGTGCGGCCCATGGTGAGCCCGCCGAGCAGCCAGGCCAGGCCGCCGGTCTGCGTGATCGCCAGGGTCACCCGGGAACGGCCGCCGGGCAGGGGCTCGACCAGGTGCTCCGCCTGCGTGGTGACGCCCGGTGCCTCGCTGATCCACGCGAAGTGCCGCGGCGCGTCCCACTCGTCGATCAGCCAGACCGCGAGCGGCATCTTCGGCTGCTCGATCCGCACCTGCGTGCCGACGTCGGGCGGGTTCGGGCCGTCGATGATCGACACCGAGGTCATGGACGACGTCCAGTCGGGCATGTGCTCGACGTCGGACAGGACGGCCCATACGGCCTCCGGCGAGGCGTCGAGCTCTGCGGACGTGCTGTAGTTCGGCATGCGTGCTCCTGTCGTTCCGGTGGTCGCCGACCGGCGGCACACCCATAGTCACACCCATAGTCACACCCATGGTCCTGGTCCCATGGCACCTGGCGCGACGTGACCGACACGCGTCCAGGACGAGCGGCCGGGGCGAGCGCGACGCCGTCTACATCGTCGTAGGCTGCGGATATGACTGATCGCGCCATCCGCATTGCGCTGCAGCTCCAGCCGCAGCACGCCGACTACTCCGCCATCCGCGACGCGGTGCTCCGCGCCGAGGACATGGGTGTGGACGTCATCTTCAACTGGGACCACTTCTATCCGCTCTCGGGCGACCCGGACGGCAAGCACTTCGAGGCCTGGACGATGCTCGGCGCCTGGGCCGAGCAGACCGAGCGGGTCGAGATCGGCGCACTCGTCACGGGGATCGGCTACCGCAACCCCGACCTGCTGGCCGACATGGCACGCACCGTCGACCACATCTCCGGCGGGCGGCTGATCCTGGGCCTCGGCGCCGGCTGGTTCGAGAAGGACTACGACCAGTTCGGCTACGAGTTCGGTACCGCCGGCTCGCGGATCGCGAGCCTTGCCGAGGCCATGCCGCGGATCAAGGCTCGCCTCGCCGCCGGGAACCCAGCGGCGCAGCGCGAGATCCCGATCATGATCGGCGGTGGCGGGGTCAAGAAGACGCTGCGCATCGTCGCCGAGCATGCCGACATCTGGCACACCTTCGGCGACGTCGACGTCCTGAAGACCAAGTCCGCGATCCTCGACGAGCACGGCGCCGCCGTCGGCCGCGACACCTCCGCGCTCGTGGAGCGGTCGGTGGGCGTCAGCGGCGCGCCGGAGGCGACCGGCGACGTCCTCGTGGCGGCCGGCGCGACCCTGCTGACCATCGGTGAGAGCGGTCCGGACTACGACCTGAGCACCGTGCAGGCCTGGGTCGACTGGCGCGACGAGCGCCGCTGAGCCCGCCGGGTCAGGCGATCTCCTTCGCCGCGGGCGTGACGGCCACCTGAGCCGTCACGCCCGCCTCGATGTCGCGGGGCGTCGCCCCAAGGCCGAGGCGCAACGCGCTGTTGACCAGGCCGAGATGGCTGAACGCCTGCGGTGTGTTGCCGAGGTGGCGCCCGGTGCGCACGTCGTACTCCTCGCTGAGGAGCCCGAGATCGTTGCGCAGGGTGAGCAGACGCTCGAACAGGGCGACGGCCTCTTCCCGCCGGCCGATGCCGTGCAGCGCGTCGACGAGCCAGAAGTTGCACACCAGGAACGTCGACTCGCCGCCGGGCAGGCCGTCCACCCCGTCGTCGGCGTCGGTGTCGTACCGCAGCAGGAGCTCGTCCTCGCTCAGCTCCCGTTGCACCGCGTCCACCGTGCCCACCACGCGCGGGTCGTCCCATGGCAGGAACCCGACCTGCCCGATCAGCAGCAGGGCGGCGTCCAGCCCGTCCGAACCGTAGAACTGCGTGAACGTGTTCCGTTCCGCGTCGAACCCGTGCGCGCACACGTCGGCGTGGATCCGGTCGCGGACGGCGCGCCACTGCTCCACGGGCCCGTCGAGCCCACCCTCCTCGACGGCGCGTACCGCCCGGTCGAAGCCCGCCCAGGCCATGACGCGGGAGTGCACGAAGGCGCGGCGCGGGCCGCGCACCTCCCAGAGCCCGTTGTCGAGATCGTCCCAGTGCTGCGCGAGGTGCTCCAGGAGCGACTTCTGCAGACGCCATGCCTCGTGGTCGTTCTCCAGCCCCGCCTCACGCGCCAGGTGCAGGGCGTCGAGCGTCTCCCCCCACACGTCGATCTGGAGCTGGCCCGCTGCGCCGTTGCCGATCCGCACCGGGCTCGAGCCCTCGAAGCCGGGCAGCCAGTCGATCGTGTACTCCGGCAGGCGCCGGCGCCCGTCGAGCCCGTACATGATCTGCAGGTCCGCGGGGTCGCCGGCGACCGCACGCAGCAGCCACTCCCGCCAGTCGCGTGCCTCGTCGATGAACCCGGTGCCGATCAGAGCCTGCAGCGTGAACGCGGCGTCGCGCAGCCAGCAGTAGCGGTAGTCCCAGTTGCGGGCGCCGCCGATCTCCTCGGGCAGCGACGTCGTGGCCGCCGCGACGATGGCCCCGGTGGGTGCGTAGGTCAGCGCCTTCAGCGTGATGAGGGACCGGTGCACGGCGTCGGCCCAGGGGCCGGTGTACGTGGACCGGGCAACCCACGACCGCCAGAACTCCTCGGTGTCCCGGAGCGCCTCGTCCGCCACGACGGGCTTCTTGGCGGCCAGGTGGGAGGCGTGATAGGTCAGGACGAACGGCACCCGGTCGCCCGGTCCCACGGTGAACCGGGCGCGGTGGACGAAGTCGTCGGCCACGCCGCTGGGAGTCATGTCGACCGCCGCGTCGACGTCGACACGGACGGCGTCCGGACCCGCCACGGCCAGCAGGGCGCCGCCGTCCCGGGTGACCCAGGGCACGACGTCCCCGTAGTCGAACCGGAGCCGCAGCTCGGTGGTCATCGAGACGTGTCCGCTGATGCCCTCGACGATGCGTACGAGGTCGGCCTGTTCGCTGCGCGGCGGCATCAGGTCGATCACGCGGACCCGCCCCTCGGGCAGGTCCCACTCCGTCTCCAGGATCAGCGTGCCGTCGCGGTAGCGGCGTCTGGTGCAGTCGCCTGCCCCCTCGGGGCCGAGCTTCCACGACCCGTTGCGCTCGTCCCCGAGCAGGGCGGCGAAGCAGGCCGGGGAGTCGAAACGAGGCAGGCACATCCAGTCGACCGCACCGTCCAGGCCGACCAGCGCCGCCGTCTGGAGATCTCCGACCATCCCGTAGTCCTCGATGCGGCGTGTCATCGCCACAGACTAGGTTCACCACCCCGTCTCGACCAGGAGACATACCGTCAGAACGACGAGGCGTCCGCCGCGTAGACCCACCGGTACCCGGGATACTCGCCCAGCGACCACAGGTAGTCGCGGGTCGGGTCGTAGGACAGATCCTCCGCGCCGACGGTCAGCGCGTTCCCGTGCCGCACGATCGCGCCGGACGGCGCGGCGAACGTGTGCAGGTCGCCGTCCGAGTCCGGGTTGGAGTGGTCGGAGCCGTCGCTCTGCGAGAAGAAGAACTCACCGTTGACCGCGGTCGAACCCTGGACGCTCTCCAGGTCGGTCCGGTACGCCTCGGTCGCCTTGATGACCCCGTCGGAGGCGGTCTTGAGGTAGCGGTTCGTGTAGTCGATCGGGACCCGGATCGTCCGGACCTGGGCTCCCGCGTCGATGTCCGCCGCGCTCCGGTACTCGCTCACGATCACCGAGTCCGGCGAGCTCGTCCGGTCGAGCGACACCGACGAGTGCTGCAGCTGCGCATACCCACCGGCCGTCGAGTCGGTGAACTTCGCCGTCTGCGGCAGCACGTACTTGTAGTCGAACGCGTGGTACGAGCCGTCCGACTGACGCCCGATGGCCGAGGAGCTGCCCGTCGAGACCTGCCACAGGTGGTCCAGGTCGAACACGCGGAACCCCCCGCTCGTGTCCGCCACGTACAGCAGGTTGCCGTACCACATGATGCCGCCGGCGTGGACGTTGACGGCCCTGTACGACGGCGCGCTCGTGGTGCCGCTCGGCTCGACCAGCAGGATGTGCCGGTACGGCGGGGCGGAAGCACTCGCAGACAGGTTGGACACGCTGATGCGGACGCCCTTGTCGATGCCGTCCTCTGCGTGGTCGTACCAGCTCACGAGGTTGATGCGCTTGCCGTCGTACGTGCCCTCGCCCAACGCGTCGGAGCTGGTGGTGATGCCCTGCGGGTACCAGTCAGGGGTGTCCTGGTCGCCCGCGTTCCAGCAGTAGTACGCGGTGCGGTTCGTGACCGACGGCGCGCTGTCACAGCTCGGGGTGCGGTTGGCGTCGTCCGCCACCGCTCCCATCGTGACGTTCGGCAGGGCCGCGTCGAGCGCCCCGACCAGGGACGACGACGTCTCCGACAGGGTGTAGCGGAAGTTGCTCGCCGTGAGCGGTGTAGCGGCCGCTGCCGACGGCCCGGCCTGCCCGTTCGCGGGCTCCGTTGCGACCGCTTGGCTCGCGGAGGCTTGGCTCGCGGAGGCGAGCAGGACGCACAGTCCCAGGCCGGCGACGGCAAGGGCGGGGCGACGATGGCGCATGGTGGTCTCCTTGCGTGAGGGGACGGTTGCGTGCACACCGTAGGGAGTGCCCGTCCCCTCACACCAGTGCCACCGGATGAACGTCCGGTGTCGGCTCGTCAGCGCTTGGTCAGGGCGTCCGCCAGCGGGTCGTCGCTGCCCGCGGGCATGACCCGCAGCCGGCGGGCGGTCGCCTCGGCGCCCTGCCGCGCGACGTCGGCCGCCAGCGCCTTGAGCGACTCGGGGGTGTCCTGCGAGACCCGCAGGAACCAGCCCGAGCAGGCGTCGAGCTCGCCGGCCGCTATCGCGTTCACGACGTCGGTCACCCGCTCGACCGGGGTCCACCGGGTACGCCCCTCGTGCAGGGTCATCCCCGTGGACATGTCCGTCCGCACGACGCCCGGCGCGAGCTCGAAGACGCGGAGGCCGCGCGGGAAGCCGTCGCCGTGGAGGTTGGCGCCCATCCGCGTCAGTGCCGTCTTGCTCGCGTTGTACGCCGAGTAGCCGCCACCCATCTCGTGCGAGCTCGCGCCGGAGGCCAGGTCGATGACCCGGCCGCCGCCGCGCGCGATCATGCCAGGCAGGGCGTAGCGCATGAACAGGAAGGGCCCGCGCACGTTGGTCTCGAAGATCGACCACCACTCCTCGGGGTCGGCCTCCCACAGGGGGTGCTCTGACTCGATGGCGCCCGCGTTGTTGACCAGCAGGTCGACCGACCCGAGCGCGTCCTCGGCCTGCCCGACGGCGGCACGCACCGCCGCCGGGTCCGACACGTCGGCGGTCAGCTCGACCGCCGTCACGCCCTCGGCCCGGATCTCAGCGGCCACTGCCGCGAGGCGCACCGCGTCCCGCGCGAGCAGGGCGACGTCCAGCCCTGCTCGCGCGAGACCCAGCGCGATCTCCCGGCCGATCCCGCGCGAGGCGCCCGTGACGAGTGCGGTGCGCGACGGCGGGGTCGCACCCGTGCCGACAGCCTGGTGCGGGTCAGCCACGCAGGACCGCCCCTACCTTCTCGGCCGCCGACTCCACGACGGCGTCGCGCACCGCGCGGACCTCCTTCGCGGACAGCGTCCGGTCAGCGGCCCGCAGCCGGAGCGAGTAGGCGAGCGACTTCTTGCCCTCGCCCACCTGCTCACCGGTGAAGACGTCGAACAGCGCCACGTCCTCCAGCAGCTCACCCGCACCGGCCACGATGGCCGACCGAACTGCCTCGGCCGGCACGCCGTCCTCGACCACGAAGGCGAAGTCCTCCTTGGCGGCGGGGAACGCCGACACGGGGGCGGCCGCCACGGGCTCGCCCGAGGCCGCACCGACCAGGACGCTCAGGTCCACCTCGAACGCCGCGGCCCGGGCCGGGAGGCCCAGCGCCTCGACGACCTTGGGGTGCAGCTCGCCGGCGTGGCCGACGACCGTTCCGTCGGTGAGCTCGAGGCGTCCACAGCGTCCCGGGTGCCACGGCATCTGGCCGGAGTCCGGTACGACTACCACCTCGGCCCGGGCGCGCTCGGCCACCAGGCGAGCCGCCGCGAGGGCGTCCTCCCAGCCTGCCGCGCGGCCCGCGCCCCACCAGCCGGCGAGCTCACGCTTGCCGGTCAGCACGCCGGCGACACGACGCGGCTGGTCGGGAACCGCCGCGGCGAGGGCCGCGAGCTGCTCCTCGGTGGGCCGCACCCCACCGGGCAACGTGGGCGCCGCGGGGGCGCCCGGCGTCGGGCGGGTGACGAGGCCGATCTCGTAGACCGCGAGGTCGGTCAGCCCGCGCGAGACGTTGCGCCGAACGGTGTCGAGCAGCGTGACCAGCAGGTTCGACCGCAGCAGCGGCTTGTCGTCGGCCATCGGGTTGGCGAGCCGGAGGGAGACGCGGCGGGGGTCGTCGGCGGGAAGGCCGAGCGCGTCGTACTCGGGGACGCCGACGAACGGGTAGCTGAGCGTCTCGACGAAGCCCGCCTCGGCCAGCGCCCGGGCCACCGAGCGTCGCGTGCGCTGCTCGGTGGTGAGGCCCCGGCCGCCGGGCGCGGACGGGAGCACCGAGGGCACCTGGTCGTAGCCCTGGATGCGCACGACCTCCTCGACCAGGTCGGCCGGACCGGTCAGGTCGGGGCGCCAGGAGGGAGGGGTGACGAGGAGAACCTGCCCGGGCTCGACCACGGAGGACGCCTCGACCGTCGCGCCGATCTCCTCCAGGGTGCTGCGCACCTGCTCGGGGGTGTACTCGACGCCCGACAGCCTGGTGGGCTCGGTGACCTTGAGCGCGATCGGCGCCCGCGTGGTCTCCGCGGTGTGGTCGAGGTCGCTCACCGCGGCGTCGGCGGTGCCGCCACCCAGCTCGACCAGGAGGTCCACGACGCGCTGCGCCGCGACTGCGGGCAGCAGCGGGTCGACGCCACGCTCGAACCGCTTGGCGGCCTCGCTCGAGAGCTTGTGCCTGCGTGCGGTGCGCGCGACGGTGATCTGGTCGAAGTGGGCCGCCTCGACGAGCACGTCCGTCGTAGTGTCGCTGACCTCGGACGACGCTCCGCCCATGACACCGGCGAGCCCGAGCACGCGGCTGCCTGCCCCCGTGGGCGAGTCCGTGATCAGGAGGTCCTCGCTGTCGAGCGTGCGGTCGGCGTCGTCCAGCGTGGTGAGGCGCTCGCCGGTGGTGGCCCGACGGACCACTATGGGGGCCGAGACCTTGGCGAGGTCGTAGGCGTGCAGCGGCTGCCCGAGGTCGAGCATCACGTAGTTCGTGATGTCGACCGCCAGGGAGATGGACCGCATGCCGGAACCCTCGAGACGGTGCTTCATCCACGCGGGCGTCGGCGCGGCCGGGTCGATGCCGCGCACGATGCGCGTCACGAACCGGTCGCAGCCGACCACGCCGTTGATCGGTGCGTCGTCGCGCACCTGGACCTCGAACCCGTCAGGGGTCGCGGCAGGCTCGGCACCCGTCGCCAGACCGTGGTCGGTGAACTTGGCCCCCGTCGAGTGGGCGTACTCGCGTGCCACACCGCGGTAGCTGAACGCGTACCCGCGGTCAGGGGTCACGTTGATCTCGAGGATCTCCTCGCCCAGGCCGAGGAGCGCCACGGCGTCCTGGCCAGGCGTGAGGTCGGCCTCGGCGAACCCGTTCCGGGTCAGCACCAGGATGCCGTCGTGGTCGTCCCCGATACCGAGCTCGTTGACCGAGCAGATCATGCCGTCGGACACGTGCCCGTAGGTCTTCCGGGCGGCGATGGGGAACGGCCCGGGCAGCACGGTGCCGGGCAGGGCCACGGCCACGAGGTCGCCGGGCGCGAAGTTGTGCGCGCCGCAGACGATGCCGCGCGCGCCGTCGGCGTCGTTGTGCTCGGGTCCGACGTCGACACGGCACCAGTTGATCGTCTTGCCGTTCTTCTGCGGCTCGGGCGTCATCTCGAGCACCCGGCCGACCACGAGGGGGCCGGTCACGGCAGCCCCGTGGATCGCCTCTTCCTCCAGGCCCACCTTGACGAGGTCGGCCGCGAGCTGCTCGGCGGTGAGGTCCGCAGGCACCTCTACGTGGTCAGCGAGCCAGTCCTTCACGATGAGGGGCACTTCAGATCTCCGTCCCGAACTGGGTGGAGAAGCGCACGTCGCCCTCCACTATGTCGTGCATGTCCGCGATCGAGTGGCGCAGCATGAGCGTGCGCTCGATGCCCATGCCGAACGCGAAGCCCGTGTACTCCTCCGGGTCGACGCCCGCGGCGCGCAGCACATTGGGGTTGACCATGCCGCAGCCGCCCCACTCGATCCAGCCGGCTCCGCCCTTCTTCTGCGGGAACCACAGGTCCATCTCGGCGGACGGCTCGGTGAAGGGGAAGAACGCCGGGCGCAGGCGCGTCCTGGCCTCCGGCCCGAACATCGCCCTCGCGAACGCGTCCAGCGTGCCGACGAGGTTCGCCATGGTCAGGCCCTTGTCGACGGCGAGCCCCTCGACCTGGTGGAACACCGGCGTGTGGGTCTGGTCGAGCGCGTCCGTACGGAAGGTGCGGCCGGGGCACGCGATGTACAGCGGCACGCCACGCTCGATCAGGGAGCGCGCCTGGACCGGGGACGTGTGCGTACGCAGCACCAGGTTCGACTCACCGCCGTCACCCTCGCCGGCCACGTAGAACGTGTCCTGCATCTGGCGGGCGGGATGGTCCGGACCGAAGTTCAGCGCATCGAAGTTGAACCACTCGGCCTCGACCTCGGGGCCGTCGGCGATCTCCCAGCCGAGGCCGACGAAGAAGTCGGCGATGCGCTCCTGGACCAGCTCGATGGGGTGGCGGGCGCCCGCCGTCGTGCGCTGGACCGGGAGGGTGACGTCCACCGACTCCTCCGCCAGCACGCGCGCGTCGCGCTCGCCCTCGAGCTCGGCCTGACGGGCCGCTATCGCCTGGTTGATCTGCCCGCGACGCGGGCCCACGAGCTTGCCGGCCCTGGCCTTGTCCGGGCCGGGCAGCGCGCCGATGCCCCGGTTGGCGAGGGCCAGGGCGCTGCGGTCCCCGGTGTGCTGGGTGCGGACGGCCTTCAGCGCGTCGAGGTCGCCGGCCTTCGCGATGTCGTCGAGTGCGGCCTTGACCGCGGCGTCGAGCGCCGCCTCGTCGAGCGGATCGATGGGTGCCTTCTCATCGGGCGTGGACATGCTTGCCTTCCTGGCGGATTCGGGAGCCGGTTCGGTCCCCTGCCTGGGACCCTCTGCCGGCAAATGAAGTCTAGGTGCCCGCCAGGGCTCAGGACGCGTTGTCCACAGGGCAGCTCAGTGCCCGCGTGCAGCGCTCGCCGCACAGCCCATGGCGGGCTGCGTAAATCGGCGGGTCAGTGGCTGCATGCCGCCATCATTCCATGCCGGGGTGAGCGCGGGCAACGCGAATCCCTGGGTGGGACGACCATGTGCTTGGCACACTTTTTCTGATGTCAGAGAGTCCGCGTAGCGTCGTGGATGTCGCCACGGCCGGGGCGGCCCTGGCTCCGGCCGTGGCGGCGACGCCGGTCAGCCCTCGAGCGCCCAGGTCTCCACGATCTCGTAGCGCGGGCCACCCTGCGGCCCCTCCCCCGGGTGCGACTCGACGAGCGCGAACGAGTCCGTCGTCCAGTCCGGTCCCGCGTAGACGGACAAGGCCCGGGCGGCGGGCTCCAGCGCCGACCGCGGCTCGCCACCTGCGCTCTTGCCCCAGCGGTCCCGGCCCCGTGGCGGCTTCACCTGGCCGGCACGCGCGCGAGCGACGGTGACGTGCGCGCGGTGCGGCTTCACGTCGTCCGGCACCTCGCGAGGAGAGGCGGCCAGGCAGTCCGCCGCCAGGTTCTTCAGTGCGCCGGTCCCGCCGTCGACGCCGATCCACAGGACCCGGGCGCCGAACGATCCGGCGCCGCGCAGCCGCAGGTCGATCGGCGCGTGCTTGCGCGCGACGTCGGCCAGCTCGTCACGCAGCTCGGGCACCGTCCCCTCGGGGAGGTCGGCGTAGAACGCGAGGGTGATGTGCAGGCTCTCCCGCGGCACCCAGCGCGGGGAGGCAGGTACGCCGTCGATGGCGAGCCCTAGATGGTCCTTGACACGCTGGGGCGGGAAGACCGCCGTGAACAACCGCACCCGGCGATCTTAGGCGAGCGCCTCGTCCGGACAGGACATGATCTCGCTCCGCACCGGCGTCCGACCGGCTGCGACGTACGTCGGCTACCGCCTCCGGCGGCAGGACACGGCCCAGGCGACGGCCGAAACCGAACCCACTGCCCTCTCCCTCGGCCAGAGCACCTGGTTCCGTGCCGCGCCCGGCAGGATCCGCCGGCCCCTCGGACGACGCGCCGCCGGCCGCACCACCGGGCTCGGCGCCTCCCCCGCCGCCGGCGCCCCCACCCGACCACACGCGCGCGGTGGGGATCACGGTCGCCCCGTCGCGCTCGGTCGGCTCGCCGTGACCTCCCGGGCGCCGAAGGCCCCGGCCAGCGACTCGCTGATGCGGCTCAGATCAGGTGTGTGCCTCATGCGTCCACCGTAGGTTCCGGCTCCCCCACGCGATGCGGCAGGAGTCGGGACAACCCACCGGTTCACCCGGGGGGCTGCCCGCTGGGAAGGCCGACGGGGTCGCGCCACGCTGGTGGCACGTCCCAGACCCGTCGATGTCAGGAGCAGCCATGAACCCCACGGAACCGCACCCCGTCAACCGCCGGACCTTTCTCCGGGCAACCGCTACGGCGGGTGTCGCTACGCTCGCCGGGGTGACGACACCGAACGCCGCATGGGCCGCGCCCGGGCCGGCCGGACCGACGCACCGTCCCGTGGACCAGCGGTCGATCGATGCCGCGACCGGCTCGATCGAGGCGGATCTCGTAGCACTGCGGCGCGACATCCACGAGCACCCCGAGGTCGCGGGCGAGGAGCGCCGCACCGCTGCCCTCGTGGCCGACCGCCTGCGGGCCGCGGGGCTCGCGGTCACGACGGGTGTCGGTGGCCACGGAGTGGTCGGCATGCTGCACGGCGCACGCAAGGGCCGCACCGTCGCCTACCGCGCCGACATGGACGCGGTGCAGGCAGGTCAGACGACCGGCGGGGTCACCGACACGGGCCACCTGTGCGGGCACGACCTGCACACCACCGTCGGGGTCGGCGTCGCCGAGGTGCTGGCCGGACTGCGGTCGCGGCTCAGCGGGAGCGTCGCGTTCGTGTTCCAGCCCGCCGAGGAGAACCTCACCGGCGCCCAGGCGATGCTGGACGACGGCGTGCTGCGCCGCACCGGAGCCCGGGAGATCCACGCATTGCACTGCGGCCCGATGCCGGTGGGGACGCTCGCGGTGACGCCCGGGTTCGGCATGCCCGGCCTGGACCGTGGCACGGTCACCCTCACCGGCCCCGACGCCGCCGCACGGGCGCAGGCTCTCGCCGCGGACATCATGGGCCTGGCCACGATCCGGCGTCCACAGACGTTGGACGACATGGAGCAGCTCATCGTGGACCTCGGGACCCCCGACGGGCCGCTGGCCCGGTTCGTCAACATCCAGCACGCCACACCACAGCCGGGCACGAACGGTTCAGTCACCGTGGCGACGTCCTACCGGTGCTGGCCCGAGGCGCGCCATCTCGAGGTCCGCGACAACATCCGGGCGATCGCGGCCGGGTACGACGCCGACGCGGAGTTCCCCGCCGCCCCGTTCCCTGCCCTCCTCTGCCCGGAACGGGACGGCACCGGACTGGAACGTCATCTGCGCCGTTCACTCGGCCACGACCAGGTCTCCCGGATGCAGGCCGCGCCGCCGTTCAACGGAGAGGACTTCGCGCTGTTCGGTCAGCGGATCCCCGTCACGTACACCTTCCTGGGCGTGCGGTCGCCCGGCGCACTGGTCACCACGGGCTTTCCGCACCACGTGGACTTCGAGCCGGACGAGCGCGCCATCGGCACAGGAGTACGTGCGATGGCGGGCTGGCTCGCCGAACGCGCGCGACGCGGATGACCGGTGCGACCGGGCCCCGGCCCGCACCGTAGCGAGATGTCAGGCACACGACAGTCAGGCACTTGACAGAGTTCGGTACGAGGCGCATCGTTGTTGTCATGCACCTGACAGACAGGTGCCTGACAATCAGGAGAATCATGAGATACCCCCACGAGATCGAACCGGACGACAGCATCGACGAGAGCGAGACTGCTGCGGACGAGACCAACGAGAACGAGGCCGACGACCCGCGCCAGGAGGCGATGAACCGCCTGTCGACGGTCGGCATGCTGCAGCTGCACCACGCCAAGCGCGCGAGGCGGAGCGGACGCGGGGCCCCGTGGCTGGACCCCAGCCAGGGACAGGGCCGCGTGCTCGCCCTGCTGCAGCTCAAGCCCGAGACCACCCAGAAGGACCTCACGTTCCTGCTGGGCATGTCCCGCCAGGCGACCGCCGAGCTGCTGTCCAAGCTGGAGAAGCAGGGGCTGATCGAGCGCGAGCCCTCGGCCGACGACAAGCGCGTGGTCGTCGTCCGGCTCACCGAGGCGGGCAAGGCGGCCGAACAGGCCACCGAGCGCCCGCCGCACGGGACGCCGGAGCTGCTGGACGTCCTCGACGACGACGAGGTGGCGCAGCTGTCCGGCTACCTGGCCAGGATCCTCGAACGCGCCGAGCGTGAGTGGGCCGGCGAGTTCGGCGAACGTCGCGAGGCGTTCGAGGAGTTCTGGCGCTCCCGCGGCGGGTTCGACCCTCGCATGCGCGGGTTCGGCCGCGGCGGGTTCCCCGGGGGTCCGGGCGGGTTCCCCGGCGGACCCGGCGGCTTCCCGGGCGGTCCTGGTGGATTCCCCGGCGGACCTGGTGGACCTGGCGGATTCCCGGGCGGACCCGGTGGGTTCCCCGGCGGACCTGGCGGCCACCCCGGCCCGCACGGCCGGCGTGGCCGACGCGGCCACCGGGACGACCAGGGCGAGGAGTGACGGCAGGTGTGCCGCACCTCAGCTCAGCCGCGTCCGGCGCGTTCAGCGCTGGGCGCGGCTGCTCGCGTAGAGGCAGACGGTCGCCGCCGTGGCCAGGTTGAGCGACTCGGCCTTGCCGCGGATGGGCACCCGCACGACGGCGTCGGCCAGCGCGCGATCCTCCTCTGGCAGCCCCCAGGCCTCGTTGCCGAACACCCAGGCGGTAGGCCCGGCAAGATCCGGTGCCGTCCCGGAACCGGCGTCGTCCAGGAGGTCGTCCAGGTCGAGCGGGCCGGTCCCGTCAGCCGCGAGGACGTGACACCCGGCGGCGCGCAGCTCGGCCACCGCGGCCGCGAGCGACAGCCCGGTGACGACGGGCAGGTGGAACAGCGACCCGGCTGTCGAGCGGACCACCTTGGGGTTGTGCACGTCGACGCTCTCCCCCGCGAGGACCACGAGGTCCGCCCCGGCGGCGTCGGCGGCCCGGATGACGGTGCCCGCGTTCCCGGGGTCGCGGACGGTGGCGAGCACCGCGGCGAGCAGTGGCCGTCCGGCGCGCTCCGGATCCCGCGCGGCCAGCGCCTCGGGCAGCGACGGCACGGCGGACCGCACGACGGCGAGCACACCCTGCGCGTCGGCGCTCATCGCCTCGAGCACCTCGGGAGTGCCGAGGTGCACGAACAGCCCGGCCGAGCGGGCGTCGTCGACGATCTCGGCGTACCGCGTCGCGGCCGACGGGGTCAGGTAGACGTCCCGGACGGACGGCGCCGCGTGACGGACCGCCTCTCGCACGCCCTGCGGACCTTCGACCAGGTACAGCCCGTGCTTGGAGCGTGCCGAACGCCCGGCCAGTGCCCGTACCTGCTTGACGCGGTCGGCTCGCGGATTCGCGAGCGTCACGTCAAGCGCTGACGGGGCCTCCGGAGAGGCAGCTGGCCGGGCGTCCGGTGAAATGCTCAACCTCAGGCAGCGGCCGGGGCGTTGACATCCGCCGGCAGCGCGTCCTTGGCGACCTGGACGAGGGCGTTGAACGCCGCGATGTCGTTGACCGCGAGCTCAGCGAGCATGCGGCGGTCGACCTCGACACCAGCGGCCTTGAGGCCCTGGATGAGGCGGTTGTAGGTCAGACCCTGCGCGCGGGAGGCAGCGTTGATGCGCTGGATCCACAGCTTGCGGAAGTCACCCTTCTTCTTCTTCCGGTCACGGTATGCGTAGACCAGGGAGTGGGTGACCTGCTCCTTCGCCTTACGGTAGAGGCGCGAGCGCTGGCCGCGGTAACCGGCGGCGCGCTCGAGGGTTGTACGGCGCTTCTTCTGGGCATTTACTGCCCGCTTCACGCGTGCCACGTGAGACTCCTTGTACTTCGGGGCTGAAAGGGTTCTTGGCGACGCCCGTCAGGCGTGCGCCACAAAAATCACTTACCGAGCAGGCGCTTGACCTTCTTGACGTCAGACGGTGCGACGACCTGGTCCATGGCCAGACGACGCGTGCGACGGCTGGACTTGTGCTCGAGGTAGTGGCGAGCGTTGGTCTGCTCGCGCATGATCTTGCCGCTACCCGTGACCTTGAACCGCTTCTTCGAACCGGAGTGCGTCTTGTTCTTCGGCATGACTGCCGTTTCTCCTCATGTCGGTCGACCGCTGCTGGAGCGGCGACGTTGTACCTGGGCCGGTGGGCCGACCTGGTGTCGTAGTGGTCTTGGGGACCGCGCCTCAGCCGGCCTTCGGTGCACGCGGCTTGGGGGCCACGGGCTTCGGCGCCGGCTTGGGGGCCGGGACGGGCTTCGGAGCTGCCTTGGCGGCCGGCTTCGCTGCCGGCTTCGAGGCAGTCTTGGCCGCAGGCTTGGTGGCCGGCTTCGGCTCCACGGGGGCGGGCGCCTCGACGACGGGCTCGGGCTCGGCCGCAGCGACCGGCTCGGGCTCGGCCTCGACGACCGGCTCGGGCTCCGGCTCGACGGCGGCTACGGGCTCGGGCTCGGCGACGGGCTCCTCGACGACGGGCTCAGGAGCCGCCACAGCGGCAGGCTCCTCGACCGTGGTCTCGGAGGTCTCGTCGACCTGGTCCTCGACCGGCTCCGAGGTCTCGGGCTCGTCGGCCGCACGGGCCTGCGCCTTCGCCTCGGACTTGGTCATGCGGCCCGCGTTGATCTCGGTGGAGCGCTTGCGCTGCTCGACCTTGGCGTCCGCCTTCTTCTTGACCGGTCCGAGGACCATGGTCATGTTGCGGCCGTCCTGCTTCGGCATCGACTCGACGAAGCCGAGCTCGGCGACGTCCTCCGCCAGACGCTCCAGCAGGCGACGACCCATCTCCGGGCGCGACTGCTCGCGGCCGCGGAACATGATCATGACCTTGACCTTGTCGCCGGCCGAGAGGAAGCGGACGACGTGGCCCTTCTTCGTCTCGTAGTCGTGCGGGTCGATCTTCAGACGGAACCGGATCTCCTTGAGAACCGTGTTCGCCTGGTTGCGCCGCGCTTCTCGCGCCTTCATGTCGGACTCGTACTTGAACTTGCCGAAGTCCATGAGCTTGGTGACAGGCGGGCGAGCGTCCGGCGCAACCTCGACGAGGTCGAGGTCAGCGTCCTGGGCGAGCTTCAGGGCGACCGCCGTGGCAACCACGCCGACCTGCTCCCCGCCAGGACCGATGAGTCGGACCTCGGGAACACGGATCCGGTCGTTGATGCGAGGCTCGGTGATGGTGATGCTCCTCAGAAGTCGTTGATTGACCACCAGGAACGAGAAATGGCTCCCGCCCTGAACACAGGTGGAAGCCATCACAAGGAAAGGGTGCCCGGACCGGCGAAGAACTGAGCCGATACCGCTGCACCCGACCTAGGACCCGGACTCTGTCGGCACCTTGCGGCGCTCGGTCGTGACTCGGGTGGGATGGTGATCCACTTTGTGCACCCGGCTCTCACCGGGTCGGTCGTGCCCCCACGATAGCAGCATGCCGGCGCGGGTCGCCATACCGGCCGATGTGAGGTGGGCCGCGCGCCGGTACGAGCCCTCCCAGCGCAACTGGAATCATTCCAGTTTAAGGGCTAGGGTGAAACGCATGACGCCGACCGCCCCCGCAGCCGTGACGCCGGAGGACCTCCTCCGCGGCGCCGGCCTGCGGGTGACCGCCCCTCGCGTGGCGGCCCTGCGCGCGGTGGGCGAGAGCCAGCACGCCACCGCCGACGACGTCCTGAGCTCGGTCCGCGCGGAGCTGGGCACGGTCTCGGTGCAGGCGGTCTACGACGTCCTGCACGCGCTGACCGACGCCGCTCTCCTGCGCCGCATCGAGCCCGCCGGCCACCCGGCCCGCTACGAGCGCCGGACGGGCGACAACCACCACCACATCGTCTGCCGCTCCTGCGGCGCCATCGGTGACGTGGACTGCTCGGTCGGCCATGCCCCCTGCCTGACCCCCAGCGACGACCACGGGTTCGTGGTCGAGACCGCCGAGGTCACGTACTGGGGCCTGTGTCCGGACTGCAGCGCCTGATCCCCGCCCGCAGAGCCCGCCCGTAGCGCTGGGCACCAAGAGTTCGCCGACCCACGCCGAACGCCGCAAGAACCCCCGAGCAGCACAAAGGAAGGCACGTCTGAAGATGACAACTCCTTACACCACCACGCAGACCGGCACGCCGGTCGTCAGCGACGCACACTCGCTGACCGTCGGCGCCGACGGCGCAACGGTCCTCCACGACCGCTACCTGGTCGAGAAGCTCGCACAGTTCAACCGTGAGCGGATCCCGGAGCGGATCGTGCACGCCAAGGGTGGTGGCGCCTTCGGTGAGTGGGAGATCACCGGTGACGTGTCGCAGTACACGCGTGCCGCGGCCTTCCAGCCGGGGGCCAAGGGCGAGGTGGCCCTGCGCTTCTCGTCCGTCGCCGGCGAGATGGGCTCCCCCGACACCTGGCGCGACGTCCGCGGTTTTGCACTGCGCTTCTACACGACCGAGGGCAACCTCGACATCGTCGGCAACAACACGCCGGTGTTCTTCATCCGCGACGCGATCAAGTTCCCGGACTTCATCCACTCGCAGAAGCGCCTCCCCTGGTCGGGCCTGCGCGACCCTGACATGCAGTGGGACTTCTGGACCCTGTCCCCCGAGTCGGCCCACCAGGTCACCTACCTCATGGGCGACCGCGGCCTCCCGGCCTCGTGGCGTGAGCTGAACGGCTACGGCTCGCACACCTACCTGTGGACCAACGCCGCCGGCGAGAAGTTCTGGGTCAAGTATCACTTCATCTCCCGCCAGGGCGTGAAGTTCCTCGACAACGACGAGGCCGCGAAGATCGCCGGGCACGACGCGGACTACTACCGCCGCGACCTGTACGAGGCGATCGAGCGCGGGGACAACCCGGTCTGGGACATCAAGGTCCAGGTCATGCCGTACGACGACGCGAAGACCTACCGGTTCAACCCGTTCGACCTCACCAAGGTCTGGCCGCACGCGGACTACCCGCTGATCCACTTCGGCCACTTCACGCTGAACCGCAACCCGCTCAACCACTTCGCGGAGATCGAGCAGATCGCCCTGTCCCCGGCCAACCAGGTGCCTGGCACCGACATCTCGCCGGACAAGATGCTGATGGCCCGCGTGTTCTCCTACCCGGACGCACAGCGCTACCGCGTGGGCACCAACTACCAGTCGGTCCCGGTGAACCAGCCGCACGCCGCTCCGGTGTACAACTACTCGCAGGACGGCTCGCAGCGCCACCAGTTCAACGTGGGCGTGCCGAACTACGCACCGAACTCGTTCGGTGGCCCTGTCGCCGACCCGGCCCGCGGCCAGGACGGCTCCTGGGCGTCGGACGGCGAGCTCGTGCGCACGGCGGCCACGCTGCACAGCGAGGACAGCGACTTCGGCCAGCCCGGCACGCTGTACCGCGAGGTCTACGACGACGGCGCCAAGGCCCGTCTGCTGGAGACCCTGACCGGTCAGGGCCAGGCGATCACCATCGACGAGATCCGTGAGCGCTTCTTCCAGTACTGGACCAACGTCGACGGAGAGCTGGGCGCCAAGCTGCGCGCGGCCGTCGCCGTCTGATCCACCCGCACCAGCTGAGGCCGGGTCCCCCACTCCGGGGGACCCGGCCTCTGCGTTTCGCCTGGCGGGTGCTGGGTCAGGGGTTTCCGCAGGAAGTGGCAGCGCTTCTTGTCTGACGCCGGTTCGTCCCGCTACCGTCCCGAGGGCGGTCCGGAGTGCTTTTGCCGTGGTCCGACGCCCGCGGTACCGCTCAAGAACATGGGAGTCAACGATGTCTCGCTCGCTCATCCGGATCGGCGCCGCCCTCACGGCCGGCCTGCTGGCACTGACGGCGGCGGCCGGGCCGGCCACCTCGGCACCGAAGCACGACCCGAAGCCCGAGCCGGCGGCCGCGTCCCACCGCGTCCTGGCCTTCTACCAGACCATCTACGAGACCGGGTCCGACGGCGTCCGCCGCTACGTCGACCCCAAGCCGCTCCTCGGCTCGGTCACCGACGTCAACGTCGGCGCCATCCACCTCAACGCGGACGCGTCCCTCACCGTCAACGACATCCCGGCGAGCCACCCGGAGCTCGGCGTGATGTGGGACGACCTGGCGGCCATGCAGGACCAGGGCGTCACCGTCAGTGCGTTCGTGGGCGGCGCCGCGCCCGGCACCTACCGGTACCTGCGCGAGGACTTCGACCGCTTCTACCCCGTGCTGCGGGACTTCCTGCGCACGTACGAGCTGGACGGCGTGGACCTCGACATCGAGGAGACGTTCTCGCTCGCGGACACCATCCACCTGGTCGACACGCTGCGCGCCGACTTCGGCCCCGACTTCGTCATCACCCTCACGCCCGTCGCGACCGACATGGCGGGCCGCACGAGGTTCTCCGGCGGCTTCTCCTACGCCGAGCTCGAACGCCGTGCCGGCGACCGGATCGACTGGTACAACACCCAGTTCTACTGCGGCTGGGGCGACCTGCGGACCACCACCGTGTACGACCAGATCCTCGCCAACGGGTTCACCCCCGGCCGCGTGGTCGCCGGGACCGTCACCAACCCCGCCAACTGCAGCGGGTACGTCGACTGGCCCACGTTCGACGCCACGGTCGGCACCCTTGCCGCGCGGCACCCGGACTTCGGCGGCGTCTTCGGCTGGGAGTACTTCAACTCCGTCGGGTACGCGGGCGGCGGCCGGGCGAGCTGGTTCGCGCACGCGTCCGACGTCGTCAACTCCTGAGCAGCTGCCCACCCTGGCCGGGGCGTGCCGGGATCGACGACAGGAGGCGGCGGGTGTAGTCGTGCTCCGGGTCGGCGAAGATCCGGTCGACCGGGCCGGCTTCCACCACCTGGCCGCGGTGCAGCACCGACACCGTGTCGGCGAGCTGGCGGACGAGCGCCAGGTCGTGCGAGACGAAGACGTAGGTCAGGCCCAGCTCGGCCTGGAGGCGCACCAGCACCTCCACGATGTCGGCCTGCACGCTCACGTCGAGGGCGGACGTCGGCTCGTCGAGCACCAGCACGTCGGGCCGCTGCACCAGCGCGCGGGCGATCGCCACGCGCTGCCGCTGGCCGCCGGACAGCGCCGCGGGGCGCCGCGACAGGAGGTCCTCGACCAGGCCGACCGCCGCGAGCGCCTCCCGCACCAGGGCGGGGCGCTCCCCCGGCCGGCCGATCCGGAACCGGTCGAGCGGCTCGCGCACCAGCCGTCCGACGCGCCAGGTCGGGTCGAGCGAGGTGAACGGGTTCTGGTAGACGAGCTGCAGGTGCCGTCGTGCCGAGCGGAGGTCCTTGGCCGAGCGCCCGTGCACCGGTTCGCCGGAGACGAGGATCTCGCCGTCGTCGGCCTGCTCGAGACCGAGCAGGAGGCGTACCGCCGTCGTCTTGCCGGAACCGGACTCCCCCACCAGCGCGTGCGTGGTGCCGCGCGGGACGGCGAAGGAGACGTCGTCGAGCGCGGTCAGGCGGCGTCCCTCCACGGTGAAGGACTTGGTGACGCCGCGCAGCTCCACCTTCGGCTCGGCATCCGGGGCCGGTGACCCCGCCACGACCGGGGAGCCGGCCGGGACCGCCCGTTCGCCGCGCAGCGCGCGGTAGCGGTCGGGGTTGAGCGCGGGCACGTCTGCCTGGAGCTCGCGCGCGTAGCCGGACCGGGGCGCGGCGAACACGCTCGCCGTCGGCCCCGCCTCCTGTACGGCGCCGTCCCTGAGCACGACGAGCGAGTCGGCCCGCTCCGCGGCGATCGCCAGGTCGTGGGTGATGAGCAGCAGGCCGATACCGAGGTCGGTCCGGAGCTCCGACAGGAGGTCCAGGATCCGCTTCTGGATGGTCGCGTCCAGGGCCGACGTCGGTTCGTCCGCGATCAGCAGCGCGGGCCGGGGCAGGACCGCGAGGCCGATGAGGACGCGCTGCAGCATGCCGCCGGAGAGCTGGTGCGGGTAGGAGTCGTACACGCGTCGCGGGTCGTCGAGCCCCACCTGCGCGAACGTGTGGTGGATCAGCTCGCGGCGGGCGCGCGCGTCGCGTTCGCCGGTGAGCGCCGCGGCCTCGTGCGCCTGGGCGCCGATGGTGCGCACGGCGTTGAGCGAGCTGCCCGGGTCCTGCGGCACGAACCCGAGTGCGCGGCCGCGCAGCGGGCGGAACCGCCGCTCGGGCAGGGCGAGGATGTCGCGCCCCTCCAGCTCGACCCGGCCGCGGGCCGCGCCGCCGTCGGGCAGCAGGCGCAGCAGCGACCGGGCGATGGTCGACTTGCCCGAGCCCGACTCGCCGATCAGGGCGAGGCTCTCGCCCCGGCCGAGCGAGAAGCCCACGTCCGAGACGACCTCGGTGCGGCCGTACGAGACCGAGAGTCCCTCGACGCGCAGGAGTGCGGGCTGCTCGGGCGCGTCCTCTGCCCCGGCTGCGCCGCTCGCTTCGGATGCTGCGGCTGGGCCGGACAGGGCGGTTGCGGCGGTCACTGTCATGGTGCGCTCCCTCGGAGACTGGTCACGGACGGGCGTTCGGGGGTCAGTCGGTCCGGCGCAGCCAGCGGCTGATGCGGTTCACCGACACCACGGTCGCGACGACGACCAGGGCAGGGGCGTAGACGAGCCACGGCGCCGTCGGGTAGTCCTTGCCCGAGGAGACGAGCAGGCCCCAGTCCGACGCCGGCGGCGGGTCCCCGTAGCCGAGGAAGGCGAGGCCGGCGATCACGAGGATCGACAGGCCGAACTGGAGCACCGCCAGGGCCAGCAGCGAGCGCGAGGCGTTGGGCAGCACGTGGCGCAGCAGGACGTGCGTGCGGGAGCCGCCCTGCAGGACCGCCGCCTCGACGAAGACCGCGCGGCGCGTCTTGATCACCTCGGCGCGCATCACGCGGGCGAAGACCGCCACCGCCGAGATGCCCGTCGCGATCGCCGCGTTGACGGTCTGGAAGCCGAGCGAGCTGACGATGACGACGGCGAGCAGGAAGCTCGGGATCGCCAGCAGCACGTCGACGACGCGGGCGAGCACGACGTCGGTCCAACCGCCGGCCGAGCCCGCGACCAGGCCGATGGCGCCGCCCACGACGACGCCTATCGTCACCGCGACGAGCGCGCTGGTGACCGACGACGCGGTGCCGTGCACCACCCGGGAGAACAGGTCGCGGCCGAGGTGGTCGGTGCCGAACCAGTGGGCGGCGCTCGGCCCGAGCAGCTTGTCGGCCGGGACGCCGCCCGCCGGGTCCTGGCTCGCGAAGATCCCTGGCGCCAGCGACCAGAGCAGCACGACCAGGAGCACCGCGAACGCGACCACCACGGTGGGCGGGACGGCGGCGGGACGGCCGGCGAGGCGGGTCCGGGCCGCGGCGGTGCGCCACGAGCCGACGACAGTGGTGGCGGTCATGACGCGCTCAGCTCCCTCTCCGGGGCGACGGCCACCGGGGTTCTCCCGGCGGCCCCTGCCGAGTCCGGCCGTACCCGCGGGTCGAGCAGCGGGTAGACCAGGTCGGCGATCAGGTTGACGACGACGAACACGACGGCGGCCAGCGACACGACCGCCTGCAGCACCGGCAGGTCCTGCGTGGACACGGACCGCTGGACGAGGCTGCCGACCCCGGTGCGGCCGAAGACCGTCTCGATGATGAGCGCGCCGCCCAGCAGCTCCCCCACGGTCAGCGCGATCACCGTCACGACAGGGAGCGACGACGGCTTGAGCAGATGCCTGGCGAACAGCCGCACCCGCCCGAGCCCGCGGGACCGGGCGACCGTCGCGTACTCCTGCCGCGACTCGTGGTCGAGGCCCGTGATCAGCACCTCCGCGACCTGGGCCGAGACCGGGATGCCGAGAGCGACGGCGGCGAAGAACGTCGCCCACGCGCCGTCGGGCTCGATCACCCGGAACAGGCCGAGCTGGAACGCGAAGACCTGGATCAGCAGCAGGGCGACCACGAACGCAGGCACCGACAGGAACAGGGACGGGAGCGCGCGGAGCACCCCCTGGCCGTACCGGCGTGGGAGGGCCTGCGTGCCGAGCGCGATCGCGAACGCCAGGACGAGGGCCACCACCAGCGCGGACGCCGCGAGCGTCAGCGTGGAGGGCAGCACCTCGGCCACCAGGCGGCTCACCGGCAGGTTGGAGCGCAGCGAGACGCCGAGGTCGCCGACGAGGAAGTGGGACAGCGACTGCCAGAGCTGGACCGCGATCGGCTGGTCCAGGCCGTAGTAGGCGACGATCCGCTGGATCTCGTCCTCGGTGAACCCGTTCTCGGGGTTGCGGAGCGTGTTGGTCACCGGGTCGCCGGGCAGCACGCTGATCACCACGAAGGTGAACACGTACGCGAGCAGCACCACCGCTGCCGCCTGGGCGAGGCGCCGGCCGGCGAACCGGAGATAGCTGGTGCTCATGGCTGTGTCACCTCGATCGCTTCTTGAGCCATGTCAGTCCTCGAGCCATGCCGTGTAGTAGCTCGCGTAGGCGACGCCGTTGTACGTGACGTCCTGGAGCCTCGGGTTCTGCACGTAGATGCGCTGCACGATCTGGGTGAGCGGCGCGAAGTACGCCTCCTGGAGCAGGTACGCCTGCAGCTCGTCCACCGCTTTCGCGCGCTCGTCCAGGTCTGTGGCCTGCGCCACCGCGTCACGCAGGTCGTTCGTCCGCGGGTCGCTCTCGCCCAGGCCGAACCAGTCCTCGCCGTTGCTGGCGTCGGTGAGGATGCTCGCCACCGTGCCGACGTCGATGAAGCTGCGCGTGACCTCGTAGTTGGACAGCGAGGTGTTGTCGGAGACCCGCTCGCCGTACGTGACGACGTCGTACGCCTGGATGCCGACGTCGAAGCCGAGCTCGCCCAGCTGCTGGGCGACCAGCTCGTCGATCGCCTTGGACGTGGCCAGGTACGGGTTGGGGTAGAGCGTGAGCTCGAGGCGGTCGCCGTCCTTGGTGCGGACGCCGTCGGGGCCCTCTTCCCAGCCGGCGTCGTCGAGCAGGGACGCGGCGAGCTCGGGGTCGTAGGCGAACTCGGCGGAGTGGTCGGTCGCCTCCGGCACGTTGCTCTGGATCAGCGACTCGGCGGCGGACCAGTCCTCGGTGTAGACGGTGGACAGGATCTCGTCGCGGTCGATGCCGTGCTGGAACGCCTGCCGCACCAAGACGTCGTCGAACGGCGCGACGCGGGTGTTGAGCCGGTAGCCGTTGACGAAGCCGAGGTAGCGCGGCACGTCGACGACGAAGCCCTGGTCCTTGAACGAGGCGAGCTCCTGCGGCGGGACGTTGTAGGCGACGTCCGCCTGGCCGGCCTGGACGGCTCCGGCGCGGGTCGAGGACTCGGCGACGAGCTTGTACGTGATCGAGTCGAGGTAGGCCGGTCCGGTGTGGCCGACGGCCTCGGGCCCCCAGTCGTAGTCCTCGCGCTTGGTGAGGACCACGCTGTCACCCTCCTTCCAGGACTCGACGACGAACGGGCCGGAGCCGATGTCGTTGGACAGGTCGGCCTGCTCCTCGGCGGGGCGGTCGAGAGTCTTCGGCGAGATGAGGATCGAGCCGTGGTAGCCCAGCGTCGGCACGAACCCGAGGGTCGGCGCGTCGAAGTGCACCCGCACGGTGGTCGCGTCGACGGCCTCCGCGCGGTCGTACGTCTTGGGGAACAGGCCGACGGGACTGATGCCCTCGTCCGGCCTGCCGAACGCCCAGGTGTCGAGGTTCTGGACCACCGCGGGGGCGTCGAGGGGGCTGCCGTCCGAGAACGTCACCCCGTCCTTGAGGTGGAGCGTGAACTGCGTGGCGTCGTCGTTCTGCTCCCAGCTCTCGGCGATCCAGGGGCTGACCGTGCCCTCCTGGTCGACGTAGACGAGCTTGTCGGCGACGTGGCCCCAGATGTGCCCCTGGAAGCTCGAGATCGAGCTGTTGTTGGGGATCCAGGTGTCGCCGAGCGAGTCGATGAGGAAGACGATGTCGCCGCCGTCGTGCGGCTCGCCGGTGCTCCCGCCCGACTGTGCCGGGCCGCCGGCCGCGCAGCCTGCCGCGAGGGTGACGGTGGCGAGTACGCCGACAGCGGCCTGGACCGCTCGCCGCGTACGTCCGGTCCAGCGGCCGGTGCGCGTGGTGGTCATCGGTGTCTCCTTCGAGTGCGAGGTCTGGCAACTGGCGCGGACGGTAGCGAGCAGATGCCGCACGTCCATGCCTTGCGCCGGACTTCCCACATCTTGAGACGTAAATCTGAGACGATTTGGGGACGGCCCGAGACGGCTAGCGCGGCGCGACGGCGTCCGGGGCCAGGAATCCGTCCGGCGCGAGGATCCCGGCCGGGTCGAGGAGCGCCTTGATGGCGCGCTGCAGGGCGAGCTGTCCGGCGCCGAGCTCGGCCTCGAGCCACTGCCGCTTCGCCGAGCCGACGCCGTGCTCCCCGCTGATCGTGCCGCCGTGGGCGAGCGCGGCACGGACCAGGGCGTCCGCCGCCTCGTGGAGCCTGGCCGGCGGCTCCGTCTCACTCGGCAGCCGCGGCACGCTCAGGCCGGGGTGCAGGTTGCCGTCGCCGGCGTGCGCGACGGCGCTCACCTCGACGTCGAACCGGCGGCCGATCTCCTCGATCGCCTCCAGCACGGGCACCAGCGCCGAACGTGGCACTGCCACGTCCTCGCCCACCGACCACAGGTCGTCCCGGCGCCCGCGTCCCGTACGGCGCAGCTCGTAGTAGCGCTCACCCTCGGCGTCGTCGAGCAGCTCGGCGTGCAGGCCCGCCGCCTCCAGCGCGGCGGCGAGCGCCACGATCTCGGCGTCGGCGCCCGGACCGTCCGTCCGCACGAGCACCAGGCCGCCGCCGTGCCGGTCCGCCAGGTCGGTGCCGCTGTGCGCGTCGATGTTCTGGAGCGTCGCGCGGTTGAGGAGCTCGACCGTGGAGGGGCGCACGCCCGAACCGGTCACGACGCCGACCGCGCGGCCGGCGTCGGGCAGACCCCGCACCGACGCCACGAGCGTGCGCACCACGGTGGGAGCGGGCAGGAGGCGCAGCGTCGCGCCGACGACGATCCCCAGCGTGCCCTCGCTGCCCACCATCAGGCCCACCAGGTCGTAGCCGGTGACGCCCTTGATGCTGCGGTGCCCGGTCCGCAGCAGCGTGCCGTCGGCGAGGACGACATCCAGCGCCAGGACCGCCTCGCGCGTCACGCCGTACTTGACGCAGCGCAGCCCGCCGGCGTTCGTCGCGATGTTGCCGCCGATGGTCGACGTGGCGGACGAGGCAGGGTCGGGGGCGTACATCAGGCCGTGCTCGCGTGCGGCGAGGTCGATGTGGTTAGTGATGGCACCCGGGCCGACGACCGCCACCTGGTCGTCCGGGTCGATCCGGAGGGCGGCCAGGCCCTCGGTGGACAGCACGATCCCGTCGGCGGGCGCCGTCGCCCCGCCGGAGAGGCCGGTTCCCGCGCCACGCGTCACCAGCGGCACGTCGAACGCGCTCGCGACGCGCGCGACCGCCTGGACCTGCTCGACGGTGCGCGGGACGACCACGGCCGCCGGCGGCCGGGCGGCGCGCAGGCCTGTCGCGTCGGAGCGGTACGGCTCGACGTCGTCGGGGGCGGTGCGCACGTCTGCCGCGGCCAGGTGCTCACGCAGCGCGGTGACCAGGCCGGACGGCGCCGGCCGCCGGGTGGCCGGGGCCGATTCCGGGACCGATTCCTTGGCCGATTCGTTGGCGGGCGGGGTGGTTGTCGACATGCTGCGGTTCTACGAGGCGTTTCCCCCGCGAGTCAACGGTCCGGAGCGGTGTCTCGGATCCTGGGCACGGTCCCGTCTCGCGCGGGCCCGCCACCGGGTGTCCAGCAACTGAGAAGTTCGGGGAAACCCGGCGGCGCCCCGGCCCGCGTGCCCTATACCTGCGCGGCATGACGCTCACCGACCCCACGCTCCCGGCCTCGCCGGCGGCGCCCGCGGCCCCTCTGACCCCGATCTCCCTGACCCCGTCCGCCCTCGCGCGGCGCCTGACCGCCCCGAAGGGTTTCGGCGACCAGAGCCTGCTCTCCCCGCGCCCCGACGCGATCCGCCTGCTCGGCGGCATCCCCGATCCGTCGGCACTCCCCCTCGACGAGTTGCGCACGACGCTCGGCGAGGTGTGGGATGCCGGCGGGGCCGCGGCATCCCTGCAGTACTCGGGCTCGCACGGCTTCGAGGGCCTCCGCGCCTGGATCGCGGAGCGCGAGGGCGTCGACCCACGCCGGATCCTGATCACCAACGGCGGCATGCACGGCCTGTCGCTGACCGTCCAGGCGCTCGGCGAGCCGGGCGCCGTCGTCGCCGTCGACAACCCGGTGTATCCGCTGTTCCTCCGCACGCTGGAGCTGATCGGGGCAGAGCCGCTGCCCGTGCCCGTCGAGGCGGACGGACTCGACGTCGAGCACCTGGCCCGGCGTCTCGCCGACGGCGACCGCATCGCCGCCGTCTACACCGTGCCGGACTTCCACAACCCCTCGCAGGGCACCCTGTCGGCGGAGAAGCGCGCGGCCCTGGTCGAGCTGGCCGCGCGGTACGGCTTCGTGGTGATCGCTGACGACCCGTACCGCGAGCTGCGGTTCGCGGGCGAAGACCAGGGGCGGCGTGTCTTCTTCGACTCGGAGCACGTGGTGCACGTCAACACATTCACCAAGACGCTCGGGCCGGGCCTGCGGCTGGGCTGGCTCGTGCTCCCCGAGCACCTGGTCGACGCGGTGCTGCGCCTGCGCAACCGCCAGGACTCGCACTCCTCGACGTTCGTCCAGACCCTCGTCCAGCACCTCCTCGTCAGCCGGCCCGGCTGGTTCGACGCCACGCTCGCCCGCGCCCGCGACCTGTACCGGCACCGCGCGGAGCTGCTCGTGCAGGAGCTGGAGGCCCGGCTACCCGGGCGGCTGACGATCACCGCACCCGAGGGCGGGTTCTTCCTCTGGCCGCTGCTGGCCGACCCCGCGGTGGATGCCGCCGGGCTGCACGCCCGGGCGGTCGCCGCCGGCGTCGACTACCAGCAGGGCGAGTTCTTCGCGTCGGGACCCGGCACCGACTCGGCGCGCCGGCTGCGGCTCGCCTACGGCGACCGCACCGATGCCGAGCTGCGCACCGCCGTCGAACGGCTGGCTGCCGCCTTCGACTGAACCGTGCCGCCCCCGTCAGGTCCGGATAGTGAGAAATCCGGGTCTGGTCCTGGTCATCGGCCCTCCGGCGACCTATACCTCCCCACGGCCACCCGCCCGACGCGAGACCGCGCCGTTCACCACGTTGCGAGGAGCACTGCCATGACCGCACAGCCCGAGCAGGACACCGACCTGTCCGCCCTGGAGGAGCTCTTGGCCCAGCAGGACGAGCCCCAGCTGAGCCCCGACGAGTTCAAGACCGTGTTCCGCAACCACCCCGCCGGGGTCGCCGTCGTCGCGCTCCGGCACGAAGGCCGGCTGGTCGGGTTCACCGCCACGTCCGTCATCTCGGTGTCCGCGGCTCCCCCGCTGCTCGCCTTCTCGCTCGCCTCGGCGTCGTCGTCCTGGCCGGCGGTCTCGGCGGCGCGCACCCTCACGGTGAGCTTCCTCGCCGCCGACCAGGACGACATCTCGGGCCGGTTCGCCACCAGCGGCATCGACCGGTTCGCCGACGGCGGTTGGACGGCGCTCCCCACCGGTGAGCCCGTGATCGACGGCGCCGTGTCGTGGTTCCGGGCGCGCGTGGTGCAGCGCACGCCGGTGGGCGACAGCTACCTCGTGTCGCTGCGCGCCCTGGAGTCCAGCCTCACGCGGACCGGCGGGGAGCCGGTCGCCGCCCCGCTGGTCTACAAGAACCGCGCCTACCACCGGATCGGCGACGACACGGCCGTCTGAGCCCTGTCCGATTCCGGTCCCACCCCTGCGACCTCGGAGGACCCCATGCCCTCAGCACAGCCCCTCTCGCCCTTCTTCGTGGGCCTCGACGCCGACGGCACCGGGAGCCACCCGGCGTCCACCGCCGTCACGGGCCTCGCCGGCGCCGACCTCGTCTCGGGCGACCGGCTCGCCCGCTCGGTCCGGCAGGCCGAGAACGCGGGTCTCACGTTCGTCTCCTTCGCCGACGCGCTGCTGCCCGCGGTGCCCGGCTCGCCCGCGTCGGCCCGCCTGGACGCCGTCACCCGCGCCGCGTTCGTCTCCCGCACGACGACGGCGATCGGCCTGGTACCGCAGGTGCCGACCACCTACCCCGAGCCGTTCCACGTCGCGGCGCAGCTCGCCTCCCTCGACATCGCGACGGCGGGACGTGCCGGGTGGGTCCCTTCGGTGACCCGCGACGCCGAGACGGCGGACGCGTACGGCCGGTCCGTCGTCTCGGACCTGGAGCGGGAGGCGCGCGACGTCGTCCAGGTGGTCAGGTACCTGTGGGACTCGTGGGAGGACGACGCAGTGGTGCGCGACGTGGCCACCGGCCGGTACCTCGACCGCAGCCGTGTGCACTACGTGGACTTCGAGGGCAAAAGCTTCTCGGTCAAGGGGCCGCTCATCACGCCCCGCCCGCCGCAGGGGCAGCTCGTGGTCCTCGCGTCGGACGGCGACATCGCCCCGGCTCCCGGTCACGGCGGCGCCGACCTCGGGAGCACCGCCGAGCAGCTGGTCGACGTCGCGCTCGTCCGCGGGTCCGACGTCGCAGCGGCCCGGGCCGGCGCCGTGTCCGCCCGCGAGCGTTCTCCGCGCGTGGGCCTCGACATCGAGGTGGTGCTCGACGCCGGCGGGCGTACCGGCACCGACCGCCTCGCCGAGCTGGACGCCGGCTCTCCACCCGCGAGCCGGACGCCGTGGGGCACCGGCGCGCTGCGCCACGTCGGCAGCGCGGCGAGCCTCGTGGCCCTGCTCACCGAGCTCGCGACCCCCGGCCCGGACGGACGGCGCCCGGTGGACGGCGTGCGTCTGCTGCCCGCCGTGCTCGACGTCGACCTGCCGGTGCTCGCGCGTGACGTCCTGCCCGCCCTGCGTGCGGCCCGGCTGACCGCGGCGCCCCGGCCGGGCGCCACCCTGCGCGACGCCCTCGGGCTCCCGCGCCCCGCCAACCGCTACGACGTCCGCGTCGCCTGAAGGAGACCTGCCATGGCTGTGCCCGACACCCGCCCCGACCACGCCGACCATCCGGTCACCCGCCCCGCCGCCCAGGTGCACTTCGGCGTCTTCTTCCAGGGGGTCAACCACACGACCATCTGGTCCGACCCCGAGTCCGGCTCGCAGACCGACTTCGCCACCTTCGAGCGCGTGATCCGCACCGCCGAGCGCGGCCTGTTCGACGCGTTCTTCCTCGGCGAGGGCCTGCGGCTGCGCGAGACGCGAGGCGCGCTGCACGACCTCGACGTCGTCGGCCGCCCGGACGCGATCACGCAGCTCGCGGCCCTCGCCGCGATCACAACGCACATCGGCCTGGTGGCCACCCAGAACACCACGTACAACGACCCGGCGGACCTGGCCCGCCGCCTGCAGAGCCTGGACGTGCTCTCGGGCGGGCGCGCCGCGTGGAACGTCGTGACCACCGACAACGCGTGGACGGGGGCCAACTTCCGGCGCGGCGGCTACCTCGACCACGCGCTGCGGTACGAACGGGCGCAGGGGCAGCTCGACATCGCGCGCCAGATCTGGGACGCATTCCCGGACCCGGCGGACGGCGGCTCTCCCGGCGACGTGGTGGCACATGTCTCCGAGCACAGCGCCCTGTTCGACGTCGAGCTCGACCCGACCACGCCGCGCAGCCCACAGGGCCACCCCGTCATCTTCCAGGCGGGCGACTCGCCACAGGGCCGGGACTTCGCCGCCGCCAACGCGGACGTCATCTTCTCCCGCCACGGCGCGGTGCTGGCCGACGCCCTGGAGTTCGCGGCCGACGTGCGGCGCCGGGCCGTCGCGGCAGGGCGGCCCGAGGACGACATCAAGATCTTCCCCGGGACCGGCATCATCGTCGGCGACACACCCGCGGAGGCCGAGGAGAAGGCCCGCTGGGTGCGCTGGAACCAGGTCTCCCCGGCCACCGCGCTCTCGATCGTCGGCAACATCTGGGGCGAGGACCTGTCGGGCTACGACCCCGACGGCCCGCTCCCGGCGCACGACCCGGTGGTCGAGGAGCTGGGCGGGGAACGCGGCTCGGCGACCACCGGGGCCCGGACCCGCGAGATAGCCGCGCAGTGGCGGGCGCTGGCCGAGGCCGAGAACCTGTCGATCCGCGAGCTGGTGGTCCGGGGCAGCGGCGAGCGTGGCTTCGAGGGCACGCCCGCCGCCGTCGCCGAGGACCTGATCCGCTGGGTGCGCACGGGCGCCGTCGACGGGTTCAACATCAGCCCGTGGATCGTGCCGTCGGGCCTGGACGACATCGTCGACAAGGTGATACCGGAGCTGCAGGAACGCGGCGCCTACCCGACGTCGTACAGCGGCACCACCTTGCGCGAGCACCTGGGTCTGCGAGCCCCGCTCACCCGCCGCGCTGCGGCCGCCGTCGGCGCGGCATAGGCCTTTCGCTCCGGGGCGCACATCAGACGCAGTGCGGCGGAAACGCGGGGAGAACGTACGTCGGCGGGGTGTGTTGCGCTCGGTAGACACTGTCTACTGAGCGCAACACACCCCGCCGTACATCTGTCTCCCCGGAGGCGCCGCCGAACGTCCGCCCGGTAGCGGATCGCCGAGAGATCTCAGATCGTGGCCGGGTCAGGTCCGATCAGGGTCATGCGCGGACAACCGTGGCCCCTCCGGCGCGGTCGTACGGGGTGCGCCCCTTGCCGGCGAACAGGGTGACGACATAGACGAGCGGCAGGACGTACGCCGCCGCCGTCAGGGTTGCGAGGCCCGGGCCGATCGTCGTGGACCCGACGAGGGCGATCGCCGCCGCGTGCCCGATCGTCCACGGCACCGCGACCTTGAGCGCGTTCCGGAGCAGGGCCGAGGCGAACGAGAGCCGGCCGCCGTCCCGGACGCCCACGACCTTGAGCCCCATCACCCGTTTGCCGACCGACGCCTGCCGCGCGCCGGACTCGAGCACGGCGAGGAAGATCGTCAGCGGCACCGCCGTCACGAGCGCGGAGACGACGTTCGCGGTGACGGCGGACCACTGACCGGTCACGCCGGCGAGGTACAGCGGGATCCCGATCGCCGCGACCAGCGCGAGCCACACGAGAAAGCAGAGCCAGTCGACGAGCCACGCCACGATGCGCCGCCATGCTTCGGGATTCACGGGGCTGACGCTACCGCGCGCCGCGTCGGGTCAGAGGCGCTTCTCGAAGCAGATGCTCGTCTCCGCCGGGTAGGGCGGATAGGGGTCGGTACGGGTCCAGCCCTCGCGCTCGTACAGCGCCACCGCCTCGGGCTGGCGGATGCCGGTCTGCAGGTGGAGCACCTCGATCCCCCGGTCTCTCGCCGAGCGTTCGACGGCGGCCAGCACGCCCGCCGCCAGACCTCGGCGGCGGTGCGACGGCCGCACGAACATCCGCTTGACCTCGTGGATCACCTCGGGGTGGCGGTCGTGGATCACCTCGGGGTGGCGGGCCGTGCCGCCCAGCCGGCGCAGCGATCCGGTGGCGACCGCCTGGGGGCCGTCCAGGGCGATCCAGGTCACCAGCACCTCGTCCGACGTCGGCACCCTGCTCAGCGCGCCCGGCTCAGCGCTCGCGAGCAGCCGGTCGCGCCGCTCCCACAGGTCGGCGTAGCGCGGGGCGAGGTCGCTGGTCATGGCCTCGCGCAGCTCGGCGGCGCGCGGGTCGTCCCAGGTCGTGGCGACCCAGGTCGGGTTCGAGACGATCACCGGCACGGCGGTGCTCCCTCCAGTCGTTCGGCTCAGGACGCCGGATCAGGTCGGATCAGAAGGTCGGATCAGAAGGTCGGATCAGTAGGGGGCGCTCAGAACGCGCGCAGGTTGGCTCGCAGGCCGCCGTCTGCCCACTCCGTGCGCAGGATGCCCCGGCGGCGCAGGATCGGGACCAGCTCGTCGAGCGTGCGGTGCACGGTGACCGGATGCAGGTCCCCCCACAGCAGCACGCCGTCGTTGCCCCACTCCCCCAGCTCCTCGATCAGGTCGGCGAGCTCGCCGGCGGTGCCCACCCAGCCCGAGCGGTCGGCGATCCGGCCGAGGCGCGCCAGCCCGCCGAGCAGCGCGCGCAACGGCGTGGTGGCCAGGTCGTGGTCGCCCACCAGCCGCCGGATCGAACCGTGCGACACGTGGTCGCCGAACAGCCCGGTGGGCAGCGGCTTGTCCAGGTCGAGCGCTGTCAGGTCGGTCTCCAGGTCGCTGGACTGCTGCTCGGCGATCCGCAGCAGCGTCGCGTCGTCCGGGTTCGCCGACGCCGCGACCAGCCGGTCGGCCTCCTGCGGGCTCGACACCAGCACCGGCTTGATCGCGAACAGCACCTTGACGTCGTCGAGCGCCCGGCCGGCCGTTCGCGCCGCGGCGTGCACCGTGTCGCGGTAGTCGCGCACGCTCCGCTCGGTCAGCGGTGCGAGCGCGAGCTGGACGTCGCTGTTCGCCCCGGCGAACGCCAGCCCGCGGCCCGAGCCACCGGGCGAGACGATCACGGGCTCGCCGCCTGAGCCGTCGTCGAACGGGAGCGCGTTGAGCGGACCGTCGAACGCGTAGTGCTCGCCCCGGTGTCGCACCGGGCGCAGCAGGCTGCCGTCGGCGTACCGACCGCCTGACCGGACGCCGCCAGGCCCAGTGGCGCCCGGGTCGGCGATCAGCGCGCCGTCGTCCCAGGACCGCCACAGCGACCGGACGCCGTCGAGCCACTCCTCCGCCCGGTCGTACGCGGCGTCGTGCCCCAGCGGCGGCGCCGCGGCGAAGTGGCGCGCGCTGCCCGTGTCGGTCACGAGGTTGAGCCCGAACCGGCCGCCGGACAGGTGCTGGAGCGTCGCGAGCTGACGTGCCCCGGTGTAGGGCAGCACGGCGGCCGGGTTGACCGTCGGCACGACGCCGAGATGCTTCGTGGCCGCGAACAGGTACGGGGCCAGCAGCAGCGGGTCGTGCTTGGGCCCGCCGAACGCCTGCCGCACGCGCAGGTCGATGGTCTCGGGACTGCCGAGCGAGGGCGCGTCCTCGATGATCAGGAGCTCGACCCCGGCCTGCTCCAGGACGCGGGCCGACTCGGTGTAGAGGTCGGGCCGCGTCCAGTCGTAGTTCCAGTCCAGGTAGTCGTGGCCCCAGCCGTGCGGCCCGAAGCCGCGGGCCAGGAACCAGCCCAGGTGCTGCTGACGGGTCACGGTGTCTCCTCGGGTACGGCCCTGCTCGCTGACCCGAGCCCCCGCTCCAGGTCGGCGAGCAGGTCGGGCAGGTCCTCGATGCCGATCGACAGGCGCAGGGTGCCGGGGTGGACCCCGGACGCGGCCTGCTCGGCAGGGGTGCGCAGCACGTGGCTGGTGCTCGCGGGATGCAGCACGAGCGAGCGGACGTCGCCGATGTGGGTCATGTGCGTGACCACCTCCACCGCCTCGACGAACGCGCGGGCCGCGGGGGCGCCGCCGTGCAGCGTGAAGGTGAAGACGGAACCCTGTCCGTCGGGTAGGTAGCGCTTGGCCAGGGCGTACGACGGGCTCGAGTCCAGCCCGCAGTAGTCCACCGACGCGACCTCCGGCCGGAACGCCAGCCACCGCGCGACCTCCAGCGCCGTGGCGCTCTGGCGCGCCACCCGCAGCGACAGCGTCTCGACCCCCTGCCCCACGAGGAAGGCGTTCAGGGGCGACGGCGTCGGGCCGAACCGCGGCGCCACCGTCTCGCGCACGTACGTCAGGCGGGCCAGCCCGCCGTGTCGCGCCGCGACGCTCGGCCCGCCGGTGCGCGACGGCGCCACCAGGTGCGGGTAGAGCGCGCCCGAGGCGGCGGCGTCGAACGTCCCCGCGTCGACGACGACGCCGCCCAGCACCGACCCGTGGCCCGCCAGGAACTTGCTCGCGGAGTGCACCACGACGTCCGCGCCGTGCTCGATCGGGCGCAGCAGGTACGGCGTGGCGAGCGTGTTGTCCACGACGAGCGCCAGCCCGTTGGCGTGCGCGACGTCGGCCACGGCGGCGAGGTCGGGCAGGTCGTTGCGCGCGTTCGGGATCGACTCGAGGAACAGCACCCGGGTCTCGGGGCGGATCGCGCGCTCCCAGGCGGCCGGGTCGGCGGCGTCGTCGACGAAGTCGGCCTCGATGCCCAGGCGTGGCAGGTTCTCCAGGAGCAGCCCGCGTGTGCCCTCGTAAAGGCTGGCGGCGGCCAGCACGCGCTGCCCGGCCGCGACCAGACCGAGCAGCGCGACGGTGACGGCCGCCTGGCCGCTCGCCACGAACAGGGCGTCCGCACCGCCTTCGAGCGCCGCGATCCGGCGCTCGACAGCGGTCGTGGTCGGGTTGCCCGTGCGCGTGTAGGCGTAGCCCTGGCCCGCGCCGAAGTGGCCGCCGGCCTGCTCCCACTCCTCGAACTCGAACCCGGCGGTCAGGTAGACGGGCGTGGCGCGCGGGGTCGGACGGCGCTCCGGCGCGGTGCTCCGTGCTGTGCTCCGTGCAGTGGCCTGTGCGCCGCCGGCCCCTCCCGCGTCGTGCTCCGCGCCGCCTGCGTGCACCTGCCGGGTGGCGAACCCGGTCATGGCGCGGCGCTCGGTGCGGCGCTGGGCTCGGCCGCGGGCAGGCCGGCCTCCTTCCAGGCGGGGAACCCGCCGTCGACGTGCGAGACGTCGGTGTAGCCGCGCGCCGCGAGCGCCTCGGCGACCGGGCCGGAGCCGTCGACCGAGCCGCACACGACGACGACCGGTGTGTCGAGGGTGATGGCGGGGTTGTCCGACGGCCCGAACAGTGCGTCGAGGTTGCTCCGGTCGACGAGCGTGGCGCCGGGGATCTCGCCGGTCGCCGCCCGGCCCGCGGCGGAGCGGACGTCGATCAGCAGGGCGCCGCCCGCGACCTTGGCGCCGGCGTCCTCGGGGTTGCGCAGCTCAGGTGTGCTCATGGTTCTTCTCCTCAGGATCATTGGTTGACGGCGGCCCGTCGGAGGGCAGCCGTCGGGGGCAGCCGTCAGGCGCTCAGCAGCCGGCCCGTGGGCAGCGCGCGGGAAGCGGCGGCGGCGTCGGGCAGTCCGAGTGATCCGCGCAGCGTGGTCTCCGTGCGCTCGGTGCGGAACAGCCCGGCCAGCTGCAGGGCCGGCACGAGGTGGTCGGTGATCGCGTCGAGGTCCGCGCTGAGCGACGACGGGCGCAGGAGGAACCCGTCGGCGGCGCCGACGGCTGCCCAGTCGGCGATGAGGACCGCCAGCTCGTCCGGCGTGTCCGCGACGACGTGCGCGCCGCGCCCCGGATCGGAACCTTCGAGCGCCTCGACGAGCTCCAGCCGGGCCCGGGCGCTGGCCCGTTCGGCGGCGAGCACGACGTAGACCTCTGCGAGCACCCGCACCTCCTCGGGGTCGCGTCCGGCGGACAGCGCCGCATCGCGCACGAGGCGCCGCAGCCGGACCGCCTGCGCGGCGTCTCGCACGGCGATCCGCACGACGTCGGCGGAGCGCCCCGCCAGCCTCGCGCTCGCCTCGGAACGCACGCGGAGGACGACCGGCGGACGTACGCGGGACAACGTCGCACCGCTACCGCCGGCACGGGTCGGGTGGCTGCGGATCGCGAACCGGATGCCGTCGTGGTCGACGCGGAAGCGGCCCTCGGCGTCCAGCTCGACCGCGCCCGACCCGGTGCCGGGCCGCCCCGTCCACACCCGGTTCACGGACTGGATGCCCAGCTCGACCCGGGCCGCCCAGGCGTCGTCGGACTCGGGGACCGCCGTCTGCCGGGTGGCCTGCCAGCCCGCCCGGCCGCTGCTCGCGCGGTCGACGCTGCTCAGGGCGACGGCGGTGTGCGCCGCCTCGGTGTGGACGGTGTCGACGGCGGCGACCAGGCCGATCCCCGTCGTGACCCGTGCCGCGCGGGCCGCTGCGACGACCGTGTCGAGCCGAGCGGTCACCTGACCGCGACCGGGGTGCAGCAGAAAGTCCTCGTCGAGGGTGATGAGGTCGAGTAGACCGCGGTCGGCGGTGCGGACCAGCTGGAGGAAGCGTTCGCCGTCGAACGGGCGAGGCGGGAGCGGGCCGCGGGCGCGGTGCGCGCCGGGACGGGCGCCGGACGAGGTCAGGTCCACGCCGAGCACGACGGGACGGAACGAGGAGGAGGCGGCTGAGGTGATGGATGTGGGCTGCGGTGGGTACGGCACGGCGGGGCTCCGTTCGGGGCTACGGCTGCGCGGCGACATCCAGGTGACCCGGCCGGCGGCGCGCGGTCGACGCGCTGCGGCACTGCTGTGTCACCCGGGAGCGAGGCTGCCGGAAGGTAGGGAGAGGGAGGGTCGGGTCTGTCGCGGTCAGCGGCAGGAACGGCGACAACACATACCCGTGCGCGGGGCAGCACCGGCCCGCGAGAAGACGTTCCAGGACGGCAGGGGCACGTGGACGGCGGGGGCAGCGCTCCGGGTCATCGTGGTTCTCCTCACCTGCTCGCCCAGCGGCGAGCGACGCGTGTTGTCATCCGCCGGCGGCGGTGGCCTGGTCCTCACCCGGGGCACCCACCCGCGCGGGGGGTTGCCGTCCGACCAGCCGGGGCTTCGCGTCGGAGCTCATGACCTGTCCAGCGTTACTACATCTTTCCGATCGGATTAGTGCGGTTCTTCTGGATGTCAGAGAACATACGAATGGAACCGATAGAAGTCAACGATCTATGGCCAGATCTCACATACCGGAACCGGTCCGGGGGTCGGGAGTCTTGTCGCGAAACGCGGCGGGGGTCTGGCGTCGGTCCGTTGTGCTGGTGGTGCTGGTGCCTGATGACTTCGGTCCCTTGCACCCGGCGGCGAGTGACTTCGGTCCTTTGCCTCGAGATCGGTCGGTTGATTGACCGATCTCGAGGCAAAGGACCGAAGTCGCAGGACGTCCCGTGCAAGTGACCGAAGTCGGCGGTGCCGCGACCAGTCGGCGTTGCCGCACCGCCGCACCGCACCGCCGCCGCACCGCAGTGCGGCCGCGCGGATCAGTCGACGAGCAGCTCGATCTGGGCGAGCACGCCACCCCCGCCGGTCTCCAGCCGGAGGCTGGTCAGCGGTATGGGCTCGGCCAGCACGAACGGGCGCAGCTGACCCGGCCAGGGCCATTGCTCGCCGGACCGCTCGTCCAGCACACGGCCGTCGTCCGCGACCAGGCGCCACGCCGACGGCGGCTGCCGGTCCGGTGCCGACCCGGCCGCCGTCCGGGCAGACCTCACCGACCCAGGCTCCGCAGACGACGTCAGCGTGTACGCGCGGAGCACCGCACCCTCCGGGGCCTTGCCGGACGGCCGCCACTCGAGCACGCCGGCCACCTCGGCAGCCGTCGTCAAGTCGCCGTCCGTCAGCCGCGGCAGGGATCCGTCGGTGCCGTGCCAGCCGCCGTCGGCCCGCTGCCACGGCCGGGCCGGCTTGCCGTCCGACCTGCCGTCCGACCCCGTGTCCGCACCTGCCAGGTCCTGCCCCGGGTCGGCCGGCACCGGCACACCCCAGCTCGTCGGCGTCCCGGACATCGCGAACCGGAGGGTCGCTCCACCGGTCAGGTCGCCGTGCTCCACGGTCGGCGACGTGACCGCGCGGGCCGCGCCGTCACCGGCCACGCCGCCCGCACCGTCACCGGCCGCGCCGTCGCCGGCAGAGCCCACGACGACGTCCAGCCCCGCCACGTACCGCCTGTCGGCCGCGCCGGGCGCCTCGACCACGAGGTCGCCGTCGGGCCGGTGCACCACCGCGCGCTCGAAGAGCGGCGAGCCGACCGCCCAGCGCGAGGACCCGATCTCCAGGGGGTACAGCCCCAGGGCGGAGAGGACGTACCAGGCCGACATCTCGCCGTTGTCCTCGTCGCCGTGGTACCCCTGCCCGATCTCGCTGCCGGTCCACAGCCGGGCCAGGACCTCGCGCACGGTCTCCTGGGCGCGGTCCGGCCGTCCTGCGAACAGCCACGTGTAGGCGATGTGGTGCGACACCTGGTTGGACTGGCCGAACTGGCCCATCCGCACGTCGCGCGCCTCGACCATCTCGTGGATGACAGACCCGTACGTGCCGGGCTTGTCCGCCCGCTCCGGCGTGGCGAAGAACAACTCCAGCAGCCGCTCCAGCCCCGCTCGGCCGCCGTGCAGGGCGGCCAGGCCCGCGCCGTCGTGCACGGGGTGGAACAGGAAGTTCCACGCGTCGGACTCGGTGTAGTCGCCGCCCCACTCGTCCGGGTCGAACGGGTCGGAGCCGAACGCCCCGTCCCGGTCGCGCCCCCGGAAGAACCCCGTCCCGGCGTCGAAGAGGTGCACGTACCCGAGCGAGCTCTGCCGCAGGTAGGCGGCCTCGTCGCGCAGGGCTCGCCGGCGGTCGTCGGGGGTGCCCGGCGCGTCCGCGAGCGCCTCCGCCATCCGCGCCAGGCCCGCGTCGTTGATGTAGCCCTCCAGGCCCCAGGACACCGACTCGTCGACGTCGCGCGGCACCCAGCCGTGGGTGAGCGCGAAGTCCTGACCCTTGCGGCCCACGCCGGACCGGGTGGGCAGGGCGGTCGCGTTGCGCAGGCCGGCGGAGTAGGTGGCGAGCGGGTCGGGCAGGGGTACGTCGCGCAGATACAGGTCGGCGAAGGCGACGTCGGACGACGTGCCGGTCATGAGGTCCGCGTAGCCCGGCGACGACCACCGCGCGACCCAGCCGCCCTCGCGGTACTGCTGCACGAACCCGTCGGCGAGCCGCGCGGCGACATCCGGGTAGAGCAGCGCATACGCGGGCCAGCAGGTGCGGTAGGTGTCCCAGAACCCGTGGTTGACGAACATCTCGCCGGGTACGACGGGCGCGCCGTCGAGCACGGGTGACGCGTGCACGAGCTCGCCGTCGGTGCCGAACTCCGTGTACGACGACGGGTACAGGTTGAGGCGGTAGAGGTTCGAGTACAGCGTCACCTGCTGCTCCTCGGTGGCACCCACTACATCGAGCACGCCGAGGCGCTCCTCCCACTGCGCGCGTGCGCGCTCGGCCACGTCGTCGAAGGAACCGCTCACCTCGCGGTCCAGGGCGCGCCAGGCGAGGTCCTCGCTGATGTACGACGTCGCCACCCGCACCTCTACCGTGCGGTCGGCCTGGTCGCCGGGTCCTGCCGCCGGGTCCAGCGCCACCGTCGCGTAGGTGGCGTGCTCCCGGCCGCGTGCCCGGCCCGTGCGCAGGACGGGCCGGGAGACCTGGCCCACCACGTACATGCGGCTGCGGCCCACCGAGAGCGCGCTGCCGTGGTCGCTCCAGCCGGTGAGCGTGCCGTCGTCGTGCACGGTGACGGCGACGGGCGGGCCGTCAGCTCCGGCATCGCTCACGGCGTCGACGATCAGGTGGCCGGTGGTGGCGCCGGGCGGGAACGTGAACCGCAGCACGCCGCCGTGGTCCGAGGCCGCGACGTCGATGCGGGAGCCGTCGTCCAGGTCGACGCCGTAGCGGTGCGGGCGGGCCGTCTCGGCGTCGTGCGAGAAGGTGAGCGCGCGGGCCTCCAGGCCGGCGTCGGGCGTGCCCTCCTCACCCGGCTGCGCGGTGACCAGGTGGAACGCGAGCTGGTCGCGGTCCCCCATCCACGGGCTGGGCTCGTGCGAGATGCCGACCCCCTGCAGGCGCGGCCGGTTGTCCGGGCCGTTGTGCGCGGCCCACGAGTAGAGCCAGCGTTCGGTCGACGCGTCGGTGAGCGGCACCCACATCGTGAAGCCGTTCGGCACGGCGGCCGCCGGCACGTTGTTCCCGCGCGAGTACGCACCCGAGGAGTGGGTGCCGCGGCGGGTGTCGACGAGGTCGGTGCGGCCGGCCACGACGCGCTCCGGACGCGGCCCGACCGTGACGGCGTCCAGCCACACCTCGGTGTCGCCGCCGTCCGGCGGAGCGGTCACGGCGGCGGCGGCGCGCACGCGCCGCCCGGGCAGCAGGTCGGCCACCCGGCCCAGGTCCACCCGGACCACGTTCCAGTGGTCGGGCACCAGGATGCGCGCTTCCCCCTGCCCGAGGGCGGTCGCGGGCATGCGGTGCTGGTCCCTCAGCTCGCTTCCGGGCCCGGCCTCCAGGAGCCACGTCCCGTCGTCGAGCAGCAGGTCGACCGCCACGTAGGTCGAGCGGTAGGTGAGCTCCTGGTCGAGCACCGGCAGGAGCGTGTAGCGCAGCTCCGTACCGGCCTCGAGCGGGACGTCCAGCCCGTCGAGCACCACCGTGCGGCCCGCGCCGCCGTGCCCGATCCGCCGCGCGTGCTCGCTCGTGAGGCCGACGCCGGGCCGACCAGCCGGGACGTGTGCGGGCCCGGTCATGCGGCCACCCCCGGGACCTGGCCCGTGCTGCCGCGCACGGTCAGCACGGAGGCGGGGGCGTCCACGACGTCGGGCACCGGCTCGCCCCGGACGAGCGACAGCATCGTGGACGCCAGGAGCTCGCCGAGGTCGAAGGTGTCCCTGGTCATCGCGGTGAGGGGCGGGTGCGCGAGGCGCACCAGCTCTGAGTCGTCGAAGGATGCCACGGAGATGTCGCCGGGCAGGTCGAGCCCTGCCTCGGCCAGTACTGTGACGCCCGCGAGCGCGGCGACGTCGGAGTCGTAGACGATTGCGGTTGGCCTTTCGTCGCGGGCCAGCAGGGCCCTCGTTGCTGCCGCGGTCTCGTCCTGCGAGAAGTCCGCCGGCACTGTCGTGATGTCGAGGCCGAGGCGCGCCCCGGCGTCGTGCAGGGCGGTGGCCCGCCGCGCGGAGTGTACGTACGTGTGGACGCCACCCACGTGGCCGACATGCACGTGCCCCAGCGCGGCCAGGTGCTCGGCGAGCAAGGTCATGGCGGCGTGGTCGTCGGCGAAGACGGAGGGTACGGGGCCCGGCGTGCCGTCGCCGCTGAGCAGCACCGCCGGCAGGCCCATCCGCACCAGCTCCTCGGGGCGCGGGTCGTCGCGTTCGAGGTCGAGCACGACGACGCCGTCGGTTCGCTGCTCGGCCGCCCAGCGCCGGTAGACGTCGAGCTCGGCGGACACGTCCTCCACCACCAGCAGCTGCAGCGCCACGAGGTCCGCCGACAGCCGCGCCTGCAGCCCCGAGACGAGCTGGGCGAAGAACGGCTCGACCCCCAGGGTCCGCGCGGGTCGCGTGACGACCAGGCCTACCGTGTCCGCCCGCCGTCCGCCCAGGGCCCGGGCGGCCACGTTCGGCCGCCACCCGAGCTCCGCGACGGCGGCCAGGATGCGGGTCCTGGTCCGCGCACTGATCCCCGGGCGGTCGTTGAGCGCGAACGACACCGCTGTCGGGGAGACGCCCGCGTGCGCGGCGATGTCGGCGATGGTCGGCCTGCGGTTCGGGTGCCCCGCGGACGACATCACTGGTCGGCGAGCAGCTTGTCGCACTCTTCGACCGCTGCGTCCAGGGCTTCCTGCGAGGTCTTGTCCCCCGCTATCGCCGCCGCGAGCTGCTGGTTGATGATGGTGGTCATCGCCTCGCTGACCTCTACCGGCTGCAGCAGCCGCGCCGTACCGAGGCTGGTGTACGCGATCTGCTTGGCCGCGCCCTGCGGGGTGCCGTCGCTCTCGGCGAGCTCCGGCTTCTCCAGCGACTCGGCGGTCGACGGGAAGACGCCGGGGACCTCCTGAGCGAACGCCTCCTGGTTGGCGGCGTTCGTGACGAACCGCGCCAGCGCCACCGCCGTCGGCAGGTTGGCCGACTGGTTCGAGACCGACAGCCCCTGCACGTACAGCGGGGTGGCACCCATGTACGGCGACGGGACGATCTTGCCCTCGAGCGACGGGTTGTTCTCGAGCGCGGTGGCGATGAAGTTTCCGCCGCCCGTCGACCAGGCCACCTTGCCCTCGGTGAACAGCTGACTGTTGCCGAGGTAGGCGTCGGTGAGCACGTCGTCGGGCATGAGGCCGTCGGCGTACGCGTCGCGGTAGGCGTCGAGCAGCTCGGCGGCCTCCGGGGTGTTGAACGTGAACCTCGTGCCGTCCTCGGACAGGATCGGGAGACCCTCCGCCGCGAAGTCGCCGAGCCCCGGCTTGCGGCTCATGAGGTAGCCGCCGGTGACGTCCTTCATCGTGCGCGCCTGGGCGATGAGCTCGTCGAGGCTGGTGGGCGGCGCCGCCGGGTCGAGGCCCGCCGCCTCGAACATCTCGGCGTTCCAGTAGTTCAGGTCGGTGGTCAGGTACCACGGGTACCCGAACGTGCCCTCGGTGCCCGCGTACCGGTAGGCCTCCAGCGCGCCGGGCACGTAGGTGTCCGCGAGCGTGTCGTCGACCGTCGTGAGGTCCGTGAGGAGGCCCTCGCGCGACAGCGAGAACGCGAAGTCGGGCGGCAGGTTCGTGACGTCGGGCAGCTCGCCGGCAGCCGCCTGCGAGCGCAGCGTCTCCGAGTAGCCGTCGCCCGGCTGGTCGAGCCAGGTCACGGTGGTGCCGGGGTACGTCTTCTCGAAGTCGGCGATGACTCCCTCGACGTACTGGGTGAAGTTCGGCTTGAGTGCCCAGGTCTGCAGCGTGACCTCGCCGGTCACCTCGGCGGTGGCGCCCGCGGCGGTGGCGGCGGCAGGCCCGGCCCCTGCGTCGTCCCCGCCGCTCAGGGTGCAGCCGCCGAGGGCGGCCAGCACGGTCAGGGTCGCTCCCGCTGCCCCGATCCTCCTGATCTTCATGACAGTTCCTTCCAGCAATGCTTCGTCGCGCCCTGGGGACTTGCCGTGTCTCGTGCCGTGTCTCGTGCCATGTCTCTTGCCGTGTCCATGGTGCCGCGGCGCGGACTAAAGCGCTTTAGCGCCGCTAGCGTGCCGCGTGCCCCACCTGCTGTCAAGACAGCAGCACACCGGTGTTGAGTGCTGGCTATCTGCGGGTCTGCACCCGCTGATCCCGCAGATAGCCGGCACTCGACGCAGGTCCTGATCTTGTCAGGCTCGTGTGAAGCGGAGCGTTCGGACCTCGAACGGGGCGAGGTCGAGCGCGACGACGCCGTCCGCCGTCACGTCCACCTCGCCGGCCTCGATGTCGTCCTCGATGAGGCTCACCGTGCGCGCACCGGAGACCGGCGCGGCCACCGTGACGGTGCCTGACGCGCGGCGGCCCAGCGCCTCGTACACCCGCACCACGAGGTCGCCCGACCGGTCGTCGGCGAGCTTGACCGCGGACAGCGTCACCTCGCCAGCCACCGTGACGAGCGGTTCGACGCCGGTCCCGCCGCGCAGCTCCCGCGGCCGGGCGCCGAACGTCGCGCCCGCCTCGGTGGCCGCCGCGGTGTCCACGCCCACGACCAGCCCGTACCGGTGCGTCTGGAGGCCCTGGTCGGTCTCGGGGTCCGGGAACCGCGGGGCCCGCAGCAGCGACAGCCGCACGACGGTCGTCACCGCGGGGACGCCGGGCGCCGGCGCCACGCCGTCGTCGGAGACCTCGCGGGTCACGTCGTACCCGTAGATCGAGTCGTTGACCAGGCCGACGCCGAAGCCCGGCTCCTCCGCGAGCACCCACTTGTGCATGGAGGTCTCGAACTTGGCGGCCTCCCAGCTGGTGTTGGTGTGCGTGACCCGCTTGTGGAAGCCGAACTGGGTCTCCGCCGCCACGTGCTCGGCGCGCACGTCGAGCGGGAAGGCGACCTTGAGGAACTTCTCGGCCTCGTGCCAGTCCGTCTCCATGGCGACCTCGAGGGTCCGGCTGCCCGGCGCGAGCGTGATCACCTGCTCCAGGCTGGACGACGAGAACTGCCGGCGCACCGTCACGGTGGCCACACCGTCCTCGACGGTGGCGGTGACCTTCTCGGCCTCGCGCAGGTCGGTCACCGAGTTGCGGTAGAACCGGTCCACGTCCCAGGCGTCCCACTTGTTCGGGAAGTCCTGGTGCAGCTGCAGCACGTTGGCCTCGCGGCCCGGCGCGACGGCGTCGCGACCGCTGGACAGGTCGATCGCGGAGGTGACGTGGCCGGCGGCGTCCAGCGCGACCCGGACGAGGTCGTTCGCCAGCACGTAGCCGCCGTCGGGCAGCTCGGTCAGGGTGCTCGGCGCCGACGTCGGCGCCGCCGCGGGGGCGACGCCCAGGGCAGGCACTCCCGCCTGGGCGAACACCGCGGGGTTGGCCCGCAGGGCCGTGTCGCCCTCGCCGACCAGGGCCCGCAGGGAGCGCTCGATGATCGCCTGCGCACCCTCCGTGATCCGTGCGTGCTGCTCCATGGCCTCGCGGTGCACCCACGCGACCGACGTCCCGGGCAGGATGTCGTGGAACTGGAGCAGCAGGACCTGCTGCCACAGCGCGTCGAGCTCGTCGTGCGGGTAGTCCGCGCCGGTACGGGCCGACGCCGTCGCCGCCCACGCCTCCGCCTCGACCAGCAGCTGCTCGTTGCGCCGGTTGCCCTGCTTGGTCTTGTGCTGCGACGTCAGCGTGGCCCGGTGCAGCTCCAGGTAGAGCTCGCCCACCCAGACAGCGCTGTCACTCGTCGCGTGCGCGGTGAGCTCCTCGCGAGCGCGCTCGAAGAAGGCGTCCGGGTGCTCCCAGCGGACCTTCGCGCTGCCCTCGAGGTCGGCCAGCCGCTCGGCCTTGCCGGTCATCTCGCGGGTGGTGCCGCCGCCGCCGTCGCCGAACCCGACGGGCGCGATGGAGCCAGAGGCCCGCCGCGACTCGCGGAACTGCTGTGTCGCCTTGGCCAGCTCCTCGCCCGAGAGCTGCGAGTTGTAGGTGTCCATGGGCGGGAAGTGGGTCAGGACGCGTGAGCCGTCGATGCCCTCCCACCAGAAGGTGTGGTGCGGGAACACGTTGACCTGGTTCCAGGAGATCTTCTGCGTGAAGAACCAGTCGAACCCGGCGCGGCGCACGAGCTGCGGCAGGGCCGGTGAGTAGCCGAACGAGTCGGGCAGCCACACGCCCTTGCTGCGGATCCCGAACTCCCGCTCGAAGAAGCGCTGCCCCTGCGAGAACTGGCGCACGAGCGCCTCGCCCGACGGCATCACGGTGTCGGACTCGACCCACATGCCGCCCAGCGGCAGGAACCGGCCCTTGGCGACAGCGTCCTTGATCCGGGTCCACACCTCGGGCCGGTGCTCCTTGACCCACGCGTACTGCTGCGCCGACGACATGCCGTAGACGAAGTCGTCGGTGCGGTCGATGAGATCGGCCATGGACGACGTCGTCCGCGCGACCTTGCGGATCGTCTCCCGGACCGGCCACAGCCAGGCGGAGTCGATGTGAGCGTGGCCGACCGCCGAGATCTCGTGGGCACTCGGCTCCGCGGGGCTCGCGAGCACGTCCGCGAGCGCGGCACGGGCGGCCGCCGCCGTCTCGGGGATGCGCTGCAGGTCGAGCACGTCGAGGGCGTCGTCGAGGGCCTGCAGGATCCGCATGCGGCGCGGGCCGGTGGGCAGCTCGGCCTGCAGCTCGAGCAGCACCTCGACGTCGAGCGCGAGATCGTGCACCTCGGCCTCGAAGATCGCGAGGTCCACACGCCGGGTCGTGTACAGGGGGCGCGGCGAGGAGGTCCTGGTGTCGCCCTCCTGGGTCTGCTTGAACAAGTCGTGCCCGAGGAGCACAGGGTTCGACGCCGCCTCCAGGAACAGCTCCACCCGCTCGCCGCCGGACGCTGCATCGGCCACCGGGACGTACTGGTTGCGCGGGTTGATCGACTTCACCGTGGTGCCGTCGGGCCGGTAGACCAGCGCCTCGGCCTGGAAGCCCGGCATGCTGGTGTCGAAGCCGAGGTCGATCACCACCTCGACGGCCCGGCCGGTCCACTCGGCGGGGACGGATCCCGTCAGCCGGAACCAGGTGGTGCCCCAGGCGGCGCCCCATGGCGTGCCCACCTCGTGGGGCTCCATGGCGAGGGCCAGACCCTCTCGCGGAGGGACCGGCTCCCCCGGCAGCGCGTGCCACTCGACGTCGAGCGGTACGGACGTCGCGTGGACCGCCGGCCAGATGCGCTCCGTCAGCACGCGTTGCGCGCGCCCGGTGGTCAGTGTGATGTCGTCATGCATCGAAGGGCCTCCCCTGTGTCACCGTTGAACGCACGCAGGCTAGCCCAGACCGGACGTTCACCCGCACCCCTGTCGGGATGGAAAGATGGAGTCCATGAGCTCCAGCGACGAGACCCCCGCCGGCATCCAGGCTCCGGTGGGCACTGACCAGGCCACACGCGACATCGCCGAGGTCGCGGCAGTCGAGGTCATCACCACCGCCGCCGTCCACCTGATGAGCGCCGCCGCCGTGAAGTGCGGCCTGGCCGAGGGCGATGACGCCGAGGAGCTCAAGGACCTCGACGAGGCCCGCAAGCTGATCACCGCGCTCGCCGCGCTGGTGGTGGCGAGCGCGCCGGACATCGGCAACCAGCACGCCCGCTCGCTGCGGGACGGGCTGCGCAGCCTCCAGCTCGCGTTCCGGGAGGCTTCGGTGATCCCGGACGCCCCGGGCGAGGGCCCCGGCGAGAAGTACACGGGCTCCGTCGTCTGATGTCCGAGGTTTCCGTCCTGGCGGCACCGGAACCCGCTCAAGCACCCCGGCCACGTCGTGGCCGTGGTTCTCGTGTGCTCGCCGTCCTGCTGGTCGCCACCATCGCCGTCGGCGCCTACCTGTGGGTGACCACGGTCCGCTGGCAGCGCAGCTCCGCCGACTGGCAGGAGAAGGCGCACGAGTACGCCGAGGAGGTGGCCTCGCTGCGGATGCAGCTCGAGGGCGCCAACACCGAGCTGCAGGCCGCCCGGGACCAGCTCTCCGCGGCGACGTCGCGGATCACGGACCTGGCGAACGAGAAGGCGCAGCTCGGCGACGAGAACGTGGCCTCGCAGCAGTACCTCGACTACCAGACCCAGGTCAGCGCGGCTGCGGCCACCGTGGCGTCGGCGCTGGGGCAGTGCGTGTCGGGCCAGGAGGAGCTCGTCGGCTACCTCAAGGAGGCCGACCAGTACGAGGCAGCGGACCTGAACCGCTACGAGCAGCAGGTCAACGCGCTGTGCGCGGACGCGGAGAACGCGAACGAGTCGCTGCAGAAGGAGCTGCGACCGTGAGGCCGCCGGGCCGCTCGCTCGCGGGCCGCGCCCTGCTCGTCGGCACGCTCGTCCTCACCGGTTCGCTGGCCGGCTGCGGCGTGCTGCCGCCCCTGCCGGACCCGGTGCCGAGCGACATCGTGCCGTCGTCCCCGGTGGGCCTCTCCCCGGCGGCCGGCGGCGACGCGCTGAGCCCCGACGGGTTCGACGCCGTCGAGCGCATGGCGGTCCGCATCCGCAACGTGGGCTGCGAGGAGCTGTCGACGGGCTCCGGCTTCGCGATCGACGCCCACACCCTCATCACGAACAAGCACGTGGTCTCCGACTCGAAGGACCTCGAGGTCAGCACCTACGACGGGCACGACATCACCGTCGGTGCCACCTCGACGGCGGGGCTCGCGGACCTCGCCGTCGTCCGGACGACCGATCCCCTGCCGTCGTTCCCGAAGCTGGCCAAGGCCGACCCGAAGCCCGGCGACCCCGTCACCGTCGTGGGCTATCCGGCCGGCGGCGAGCTCACCGTGACGGAGGGCAAGGTCATGGGCGCCACGCGGGACCCGCTCAACGCCAACCTCGGCGAGGTGCTGCTCACCGACGCCCAGGTCGAGCCCGGCTCCTCGGGGTCGGCGGCGCTGGACGGCAAGGGGCGGGTGATCGGCGTCGTCTACGCGAAGACCGCGGACGACAACAGCCTGCTGGTGCCCCTGTCGACGCTGCAGGACATGCTTGCCGACGACACGGCGTTCACCCCGGCGAAGGGCTGCTGAGCAGGATCAGCGGGCCACGCCGATTCGCAGCTCCAGCGAGTCCACGCGGGACGAGATCACCTCTGACGCCGCCAGCCGGGCGTTGACCTGCGCCAGCACCGCGTCCAGCCCTGCGCGGTCCAGGCCCGGGTTCAGGCCGAGCACCACCGCGACCTCTGCCGTACGGCCGGGCTCGGCGTGCGCGCGCACCACGTGCTGCACCGGGGCCGCGGCGACGGCCACCTCCGACGCGACCTCCGGGTCCACGACGATCCCGTCCTCGTGCGGTACGAGGGCCGGCCGCCACTCCTGGCCCTGTGCCAGCGCCCAGACGGCGGGCCGTGGCACGAGCGCCGTCGACGGCCCGGCCGGGTCGACGACGATGAGCGCCCAGTTCTCGTTCACCGCGGACAGCGCGGCGCGGGACGCCTCGACCGGCACCGGCCGCGCGTCGGCCCGCCAGGCCTGCATGGCGGCCACGGACGTGAAGACGGGCAGCGCCCGGCGCCCGTCCGGTGCCTCGAGCGCCACGACGCCGGACGACGCCTCCTTGTCCACGGTCAGCCCGTCCGGGTTCTGCTCGGCGACGCCGAGCTCGGCCAGGACCGGCACCAGCACGCGGGTCTCGGCCAGCCGCGCGACGACATCGCGCAGCGGGGTGGTCCCCGTCGTGTAGCCGTCGAGCAGCCGGGTCAGCTCGGCGTCGGCCGAGCCGTCGTCGCCCGCGAACTGGCTGGACGGCTGGATCGACTTCACTCTCCGGCCTCGGCACCCGGGCGGCCGGCGACGTCGAGCGCCTCGGGCAGGGTGAACGCACCCGCGTACAGCGCCTTGCCGACGACCGCGCCCTCGATCGTGCCCAGCGCCCGCAGGGCGGTCAGGTCGTCGAGCGACGAGATGCCGCCCGAGGCGACGACGTGGGCGGAGGTGCGCGCGGCGACGTCGGACAGCAGCTCCAGGTTGGGGCCGCGCAGCGTGCCGTCCTTGGTGACGTCGGTGACGACGTAGCGAGCGCAGCCTGCCTCGTCGAGGCGGCCGAGGACCTCCCAGAGGTCGCCGCCCTCCTTGGTCCAGCCGCGCGCGGCGAGCGTGGTACCGCGCACGTCGAGGCCGACGGCGACGCGGTCGCCGTGCTCGGCGATGACCTTGGCCGTCCAGGCCGGGTCCTCGAGCGCGGCGGTGCCAAGGTTGACCCGCCGGGCGCCGGTGGCGAGGGCCCGCTCCAGCGACTCGTCGTCGCGGATGCCGCCCGACAGCTCGACCTGCACGTCCAGCTCACCCACGACGCGCGCGAGCAGCTCGGCGTTGGAGCCGCGCCCGAAGGCGGCGTCCAGGTCCACGAGGTGGACCCACTCGGCGCCGCCGGACTGCCAGTCCAGGGCCGCCGTCAGGGGGTCGCCGTAGGAGGTCTCCGAGCCGGCCTCGCCCTGGACGAGGCGGACGGCCTGGCCGTCGGCGACGTCGACGGCGGGCAGGAGCACGAGGCGGTCGGTCATGTCTCTCCAAGTTTTGATCTGTCCAAGGATGGGTGCTGCTCCGTGGGGGGGGGGGGGGGGGGGCCGGGGGGGGGGGGGGGGCCCCCCCGGGGGGGGGGGGGTGGACCACGACCCCCGGGCCCCCCCCCGGGCGCCCCCCGCGGGGGGCCCCCCCCCC